>NZ_JBFTRS010000011.1:0-179751 GCF_056399645.1 Massilia sp. 01N417
CCCACCCTACACGTGGTTCGTAGGGTGGGCACCCCGTGCCCACGCACGACAATGTTCAGTTTAGATATTGAACACAAAAATATTCTGCGTATTTAATTTCTTGCCATCGAGTTTCAAGACGGTTTTGGCGATAGTGTCTCAGGGCAACTTATCGCATCGTCACATGAAACTCTCCTTCCGACAGAAACTCTTCCTCCCTCTGCTGCTGAGTCTGCTCTGCCTGCTCGCGGTATTCGTCCTCGACTCCCTGCACAACCGCGAAGTCCGCCTCGACGAGCGCAAGACCCAGCTCGCCGATGCCGGCCAGATGGCGGCGTCGATCGCCAGGGAATACGGCGCGCTGGCCGCCAGCCATGCGCTGACGATTGAGGAAGCGAAGAAGCAGGCGCTGGCCCGCATCAAGGCGCTGCGCTACGGCGAGACCGGCTACCTGGTCGTGTTCGACGGCGAGCAGGTGCTGATGCATCCGATCAAGGCCGAGATGGTCGGCTCGAAGATCAGCGCCACCCGCGATCCGGAAGGCCGCCAGGTCTACCTGGACGCCATCGCCGCCACGCAGGCGTCGAAGGACGGCAGCGGCTTCACCAGCTACCTGTGGGCCAAGCCGGGCTCGCAGAAGCCGGTGCCCAAGCTGACCTACACCCTGGCCTATCGACCCTGGGGCTGGAACATCATGACCGGCCTCTACGTCGACGACCTCGACCAGGCCTTCTACCGGAAGCTGGGCGAATCGGCGATCTGGCTGGCGGTGATCGGCGCGCTTCTCTCCGTGGTGGTGGTGCTCCTGACCCGCAAGATCGAAGCCTCGCTGGGCGGCGATCCGGGCTATGCGGTCGAGGTGGCGCAGCGCATCGCAGGCGGCGACCTCGGCGCGGAAGTGATCGTGCGCGAAGGCGACCGCGACAGCCTGATGGCGGCCATGAAAGCCATGCGCGACGCCCTGGCCGGCATCGTGGCCCAGGTGCGCAGCGGCACCGACCTGATCGCGACGGCTTCGAGCCAGATCGCCAGCGGCAACCTGGACCTGTCGAGCCGCACCGAGGAGCAGGCCAGCTCGCTGGAAGAGACCGCGGCCTCGATGGAAGAGCTGACCAGCACCGTCAAACAGAGCGCCGAGAACGCGCGCCAGGCCAGCCAGCTGGCCGAATCGGCCGCCGGTGTGGCCGACCGCGGCGGCGAGGTGGTGGCGCGCGTGGTCGACACCATGGAAGCGATCAAGGCCTCGTCCAACAAGATCGTCGACATCATCGGCGTCATCGACGGCATCGCTTTCCAGACCAATATCCTGGCACTGAACGCGGCGGTCGAGGCGGCGCGCGCGGGCGAGCAGGGCAGGGGCTTCGCGGTGGTGGCGGGCGAGGTGCGCAACCTGGCCCAGCGCTCGGCCCAGGCGGCGAAGGAGATCAAGGAACTGATCGGCGACTCGGTCGAGAAGGTCGGCGACGGCGCGGCGCTGGTGCTGGATGCCGGCGCCACGATGCAGGAGATTGTCGCCAGCGTGAACCGCGTCAGCAGCATGATCGGCGCGATCAGCAGCGCCACCCGGGAGCAGGGCACGGGCATCGAGCACATCAACCAGGCGATCGCCCAGATGGACCAGGTGACCCAGCAGAACGCCTCGCTGGTGGAAGAAGCAGCGGCGGCGTCGGAAGCGATGCAGGAGCAGGCGGCGAAGCTGGCGCAGACGGTCAGTGTGTTCCGGGTGGCTGCCTAAACACCCCGAAAATTGCCGTCGTTCCCGCAAACTGCCGTCGTCCCCGCGAAGGCGGGGACCAAATAATTAGTCGCGGGACGACGGTTCAAGCCGCGTGTTCGCGTAATCCTGTCGTGGCCTGCGTCACCCTGGCCGCCGCCCGCTCCAGCACCACCTTCCGGTTGCTGGACTCCTGATCCCGCTGCGCCTCGCGGTGCCACAGGTGGAACACCTCGGTGGCGAAGGCGCCGTCCTTCCGCTTCACGCCGGCGTGGAACAGGCGCACCACGAGATCCGAATCCTCGTGGCCCCATCCCGTAAAACTCTCGTCGAAGCCGTTCACGCGTTCCAGGTCGCTGCGCCAGACCGCCAGGTTGCAGCTCTTGATGCGCCGCCAGGAGAAGCTGTTGCGCACGCGCCCCAGGTCGGGCCAGCGCAGGCCCAGCTGCAATGTCTTGTTCAGGTCGCCGCGCAGGCGCCAGGCCATGCGGGTGGCGAGGCCGGTGTCCGGAATCGCGATCCCTTCGTTCAATACCCGCCGCGTCAGGCGCTCGCTCATCAGGATGCGGCTGCCGGAGACCAGGCAGCCCGGTTCGGACAGGGCCCGGTGGCGCGCGATGAAGTCGCGCTGCGGGATGCAGTCGCCGTCCAGGAAAATGATGTATTCACCTTGTGCGGCGAGGGTGCCGCGGTTGCGCGCCATCGCCGCGCGGAAGCCCTCGTCGGGCTGCCAGACGTGGCGAACCGGCATCGGTGCCTCCGCCGCGAGTTGTTGCACAAGGTTACGCGTGTTGGCAGTCGAGCCATCATCAGCGATAATGATTTCGAAATTCTTGTCGTTCTGCATGAAACATGCCCGCACCACCGCGGCCAGAGCATCCGGCCGGTTGTAGGTGGTGATCACGACCGAGATTGTCTGTGCGTGCCGCATATGGTCCGATGTACACTGCTGTATTCAGGGGCAAGAGTATCCCACAAGAACATCAATGAACAGTAATTCGACGAATCCAAGGGATCCGGTGCAGCTCTGGACCGGTTCCCTTGCCTTCCTGTTTCCGTTTCTAAGCCTCGTCACCCTGTTCGGCGTCAGTCTTGGTAGTTTCCTGTTCCTGATCACCGCTTTGATCTCGTTCAAGCCTTGCCGTGACGCGCTGGCGCGCCATTGGCCGCAGGTGCGCTGGGTCGTGCTAGCCTTTCTGCTGCACTTCTTGTTCGTGCTGGGCTGTGCCTTGGTGCGCGGAGCAAATATGAACACGGTGGAAAAGCCGGCGCGCATGTTCTTTGCGGTCAGCGCGCTGGCGGCAGTGCTGGCGCTGCGGCCGCCGCGCCGCATGCTGTGGTGGGGCGTGATCGCCGGCGCGATGGCGGCCTTGCCCTTCGTGGCCTGGCAGCGGCTGGTGCTGGGAATCGACCGCCCGGGCGGCCTGATCAATGCGATCACCTTCGGCGACCTGGCGCTGCTGCTGGCGTTGCTGTCGGTGACGGCCGCAATCGACATGCGCGACGCGCCGCGCCAGTCCAGGCTGGCGGCCTTCGGCGCCCTGGCCGGGCTGGCGTCCTCGCTGCTGACCGGCAGCCGCGGCGGCTGGCTGGCGCTGGCGCTGGCGGCGCTGCTGTTCCTGCGCCATGCGCGGATGCTGGGCGGCGGCCGGGTGCGGGCCCTGCTGGCAGTCGGCGCGGCGGTGGTGCTGGTGTCCTGGTTCGTGCCGGCCAGCGGCATGCAGGCGCGCTTCGACGAAGGCGTGAGCGACGTCCGCACCTGGGTCGACGGCGGCAACGTCTTTACCCGGGTCGGCACCCGGCTCGAGCTGTGGAAGGGCGCTTCCATGCTGATCGCCGAACATCCGCTGCTGGGGATGGATTTCCAGGCCTGCCGCGCGCGCCTGGCCGAGTATGCCGACGAAGGCAGGCTCGACCCGGTGGTATTGTCGCTGCCGCACCTGCATAATGACGGATTGCAGGAATTGGTGACCGGCGGCGTGGTCGGCTTCGCGCTGTGGCTGGCGACGATGGCGGCGCCGCTGCTGTTCTTCGCGGGCCAGCTGCGCGGCGCGCCCGGCGGTCCGCAGGCGGCGGTCGCGCTGGCCGGCGTATTGGTAGTGACCAGCTACGTGAGCTTCGGCCTGACCGAAGTGATCTTCTGGTCGGTGAAAGGCAGCCTGTTTTACGCGCTCATGGTGTTCCTGCTCATGGGCTTCTGCCTGAATGCGAAAGAGAAAATTGGATAACAGTGTCATCATCAAGCGCCTCTGGGCGATCGTCAAACCATACCGCTCGCGCGCCTTTGGCTCGCTGCTGGCGATGGCGTTGACCGCCGCCACCCAGCCCCTGCTGGGCAAGGCGCTCGAGCTGCTGATGGACAAGGGGTTCAAGAACAAGGTCGACTTCAGCCTGTGGTGGATTCCCGGCGTGCTGGTCTCGATCTTCGTCCTGCGCGGCATCGGCACCTTCGCCACCGCCTATTACAACAACTGGGTGCTGAGCCGCGTGCTGAACGACCTGCGCGCCCAGGCCTTCGAAAGACTGCTGCGCCTGCCGGTGGCGCGCTTCCACGAAGAGTCGACCGGCAAGGTGATCAACACCGTCGTCAACGACGTGCGCCAGGTGATCGACATGATCCAGTCGGTGTTCGTGGCGTTTGTCCGCGACACCCTGGTGGTGATCGGCCTGCTGGCGGCGCTGCTCTACCTGAACTGGAAGCTGACCCTGGTGGCGCTGGTCGTGGTGCCGCTGACCGCCGTGATCGTGCGCACCACCAGCAAGCGCCTGCGCCACCTGAACCGCGAAAACCAGCGCGTCACCGGCGAGATGACCCAGGTGGTCGACGAAGCCGCGCGCGGCCACCAGGTGATCCGCGTCTTCTCCGGCGAGCGCTACGAAAGCCGCCGCTTCTACCGGCGCAGCGAAGCCCTGCGCGGCTTCTCGCAGCGCATGACGGTGGCCTTCGCCGCCACCACCCCGGTGACCCAGATCGCGACCTCGCTGGCGCTGTCGCTGGTGGTGGTGCTGGCCCTGCGCGCCAACATGACGGTGGGCGAGTTCACCAACTTCGTGACCATGATGCTGATGCTGCTGACGCCGCTGAAGGCGCTGGCCGAGGTCAACGGTCCGATGCAGCGCGGGATCGCCGCCGCCGAAACCGTGTTCGAACTGATCGACGCGCCGGTCGAGCACGACCCGGGCACGCAGGTGCTGGGCCGCGCATTGGGCAATGTGCGCTTCGAGCGCGTGGGATTCCACTATCCGAACGTCCAGGCGCAGGCGCTGGACGGCGTGTCGCTGGACGTGAAGGCCGGCCAGACCGTGGCCCTGGTCGGCATGTCGGGCGGCGGCAAGTCCACCTTCGTCAACCTGGTGGCGCGCTTCTACGAACCGCAGTCGGGCCGCATCCTGCTTGACGGCATCCCCTACCAGGACATCACCCTGCCCAGCCTGCGCGCCCAGCTCGCGCTGGTCGGCCAGAACGTGGTGCTGTTCGACGACACCCTGAAGGCGAATATCGCCTACGGCGCCGAGCAGGTCGACTATGCGCGGCTGGCGGCGGCGATCAAGGCGGCCCACCTCGACGACGTGGTGGCGCGCCTGCCGGACGGCGTCGAGACCATGATCGGCGAGAACGGCATGCGCCTGTCCGGCGGCCAGCGCCAGCGCGTGGCGATCGCGCGCGCCATCTACAAGGATGCGCCGATCCTGATCCTCGACGAGGCGACCTCGGCGCTCGACAACGAATCCGAACGCGCCGTGCAGGCCGCGCTCGACACCCTGATGGCCGGCCGCACCACCTTCGTGGTCGCGCACCGCCTGTCGACCATCGAGCGCGCCGACTTGATCGTGGTGATGGAGCAGGGCCGCATCGTCGAGCAGGGCACCCACGACGAGCTGCTGGCGCTGGGCCGCGCCTACGCCAACCTGTACCGGCTGCAGTTCACGACCCCGGCGGAAGCGACATGAACGGCCAGGAGCGTACCCTCGTCATCTCGCCGAACTGGATCGGCGACGCCGTGATGGCCCAGCCCCTGCTGCGCCTGCTCAAGCAGGCCCACCCGGAGCGTCCGATCGACGTGCTGGCGCCGCCCCAGGTGGTGCCGGTATGGCGCCGCATCCAGGAAGCCGACCAGGTCATGGAAACGCCGTTCCGGCACCGCGCCCTGCAGCTGGGCGAGCGCCTGAAGACGGCCAGGCAGCTGCGCCAGCGCGGCTACCGCGACGCCTATGTGCTGCCGAACACGCTGAAATATGCGCTGATCCCCTGGCTCGCGCGGATTCCGCAGCGGGTCGGCTACAAGGGAGAGATGCGCTACGGGATGGTCAACGTGATGCACCACGACGACAGCCCGCCGCGCTCGATGGTGCCGTTCTATGCGGCGCTGGCGCGCGAGCCCGAGCTGCCGCTGCCGGGCCAGCTGGCGCGGCCCTCGCTGATCGTGGCCGGCGAAGAAACCGAAACCGTCGCCCGGCGCCTCGGCATCGACCTGCAGCGCCCGCTGGTGGCCTTCGCCCCCGGCGCGGAATTCGGCATCGCCAAGCGCTGGCCGCCGGCCCACTACGGCGAGCTGGCGGCGCGCGTGGCGGACATGGTGCCGGACGTGCAGGTGGCGCTGCTCGGATCGCCGAACGACCAGGAAGCCTGCGACCAGGTCCAGGCCAGGGCCGGTGCGGCTTCCAGCGTCATCCTCAACCTGGCCGGCCAGACCTCGCTGGACGACGCCATCGCCCTGCTGGCGCAGGCGCGCGCGGTGGTCTCCAACGACTCGGGCCTGCTGCACATCGCCTCGGCCCTGAACCGTCCGGTAGTGGCGCTGTACGGCTCCACCGACCCGGAATACGCGCCGCCGCTGTCGGAAATCGCACGCACCGTCTCCCTGCGCCTGGAATGCTCGCCCTGCCGCAAGCGCGAATGCCCGCTGGGGCATCACGACTGCATGAACAAGATGAGCGTGGACCGCGTCTGGAACGAACTCGCCCCCATCCTGGCCCGCACCTGAAAAATTCGGGTTAATTCGGGGTCAGAGCACTTTTTTAATTCGGGGTCAGAGCACTTTTTTTGGCAAAAGCCTTCAGGCAATCACCAAGGACTGGCTTTGCAGACCGCAGCGCCGGCATCGCCCGGCAGGGAGCGCTCAACCCTTGGGTCGGGCCGAAGGGTTTATCGAGGGTCATTGCTCAAAAAAGTGCTCTGACCCCGAATTTATGACCCCCAATTTAAGATGGTCAGCTGCGGGCGCGCAGGGTGAGGCAGACGCCTTCGGCGAGGCTGCATAGCAGCTCGTGGCGCTTTCTTGCTTCGGAGCGCTTTTTCGATGGGATGTTTTCCAGGTCCGGCGCCGCGATCGGGGCGCAGTCCAGTTCGTAGTCGCCGCTGGCGTTCCTGACGGCGCCCATTTCTTCCCACAGCAGGTCGTAATCCGCCAGCACGCGGCCGAGGCGGATCGCCGTGTAGATCACGCGATTACGGTTCGAGACCAGGTGCAGGCACTCGCAGCCGTATTCGAAGCCGAGCTGGCGCACCAGGCTCACCATCAGCTGCTTGGGGCGGATGCCGTGCAGGTCGCGGGTGGCCAGGCGGATCGCTTCGCGGGCGTCGTCCGTCTTGCCGCCCTGGACGCAGCCGATGCTGATGGCCGGACGGCCGGCGCGCGGGGCGATCGTGAAGGCCACCGAGTAGATCACCTTGCCGTCCTGGGCCAGTTGCATGACCAGCTCGCCTTCGCGGTCGAACATGTTCACCGTGCGCAGCTGGATCTCGTAGGGCAGGCCGCTCTTGCCTTCGGCTGCCGCCAGCACCACTGGCCCGATGCTGGCGCGCGCCACCGTCTGGCCGAGGGCGAGGCGGAAGATGAACTGGTAGTGGGCCTGGATCGCCGCCAGCCTCTCCGCGGCCGTCAGCACCCGGCTGTTATACGGGCGGTAGACCTTGTACAGGAAGCGCGGGCAGTTGCGCACGTATTCCGAAAAAGACGGATGGGAATTCAGCAGGCGGAGCCAGGCCGGGGTCTGCAGCGGATGCAGCAGGGCGCGCACGCGGATCTTGATCCGCTCGCGCAGCAGCGGCAGGCCCGACAGGTGGCGGGGAACCGCCGAGTCCAGGGTGACGGATGGCGTGGCGGCGGCGATGAGCCGTTCGGCCCAGCCCCGCTCTTCACGATAAAGCTTCATTCCGGCCTCCCTGCGCTGGCAAGGGAAGAAAAGATCGACAGGACAAGGCAGGCGGACATGGCTGTATACACGAAATCGCGTAAAGTAACGCTATGTAACACAGTGTAACTAAAGAAATTCCAGTGGTAAATACAATGCTATTCGTCAAGCGTATAAACAACAACAGCCGCGCAAAATTGGCGCGGCTGTTGCTTTTTTGTCAGACGAACTGATCAGCTGGCGTAATGCGCCGACTCTTTTTGGCCGACGCTTTCCTGGCCCGGTTCACGTTCGCGCAGATAGCGCCCGAGGGCGTCGCCGAAGGAGGGCAGGATCAGGCCGCGCTCGCTGGTCAGCGCGCTGTGGAGGGGACGCGGCGCCGCCATCCCGAGCTCGGCCGCCGTGCGTACCTCGAGGCCGGACGGATCGATGCCGGCGGCGGCGCAGGCACGCTGGGCCAACTCGGCCCAGCTCATGGCTTCGCCGTTGCTCAGGTGCCAGATGCCGGACTCCTTGTCGATCAGCAGGTCGAGGCAGGCATTCACCAGGTCCGGCACATAGGTCGGCGACATCGTCATGTCCCCGGCCGCCGCGAAAGGCCGGCCCGCGGACAGGGCCGCCAGCGCCTGGGTCACGAAGTTGTGTTCGTCCCACGGACCGAAGAAGGCGCTGGTGCGCACCACCAGCGCCTGCGGATCGGAATCCAGCACGCGGCGCTCGGCCTCGGACTTGCTGCGGCCATAGGCGTTCAGCGGCGCCACCAGGTCGGATTCGACGTAGGGGCGGCCCAGGCTGCCGTCGAACACCAGGTCGCTGGAGAAGGTCAGGAAGCGCACCGCATGGCGGATCGCCGCCAGCGCCAGCACGGTGGGACCGTGGGCGTTCTCGCGCATGCAGCGCTCGAGCTCCTGCTCGGCATCGTCGACCCGCACATAGCCGCTGGCATTGACGATCGCCCAGGGCTTGTAGCGCACGATCGCCGCTTCCACCGAGGCCGGGTCGGCGATGTCCATTTCCTGGCGGCTCAGCACGTGGCAGGCCAGGTTGCGCCGCTCGCAGATGCGGGCGAAGGCGCGGCCCAGGGTGCCGGTGGCGCCGGTGATCAGGATCGGCTGCGGGAAGGTCGAGCGGAAGGCGCCGCGGTCGTTGATGTCGGCCACCGCCGCGCGGGTCGCCACCGGCTTGGTCCAGAAGCGTCCCGGACGGCGCCACCAGCCCTGGCCCTGCAGCACCGGATGCGACAGCGGGCGCCCGGTGGACAGCTCGCGCATCAGGTGCGCCACCGCGGTCTGGCGCGGCTGCGGGCCGCGCACGTCGTAGGGGCCGGGCTCGTAGTAGCCGCGGCATTCGGTCACCAGGCAGTTCCAGTCGAAGGAGCCGAGCAGGGCCCAGACGGTGACGGCGCGGATGTCGGCGCCGCTCTGCTGCGCCTTCTTGGCGGCGTTCCAGATCTCGACCAGCCAGCGCAGCTGGTCTTCGCGGTTGGCGTCGATGTGGGCCTCGGTGATCGCGATCGGCAGGCCGTAGCGCTCCCAGGTCTCCTGCAGCAGCGGGCCGATGCCCGGGGTCGGCGTGGCCAGCACGCGCGGGCATTCCATGTCGGCGTGCGGGATGCCGCGGTACTGGGTCCGGTGGCTTTCCGGATAGCGCTCGACACGGTGGTCGAGCCAGCGTTCGCTGGTGATGTAGTAGTTGACGCCCATGATGTCGGGCGGGCAGGGGTTGTCCCTGAACCACAGCAGTTCTTCGGCGCTCGCCTCGGATTCCAGCAGGTAGTCCCACAGGGCGTGGTTCTCGTCGATCCGGCCGCACAGCATGTCCCAGCCGAGCCAGCGGCGCTCGTTGAAGAAGTTCGCGATCTCCGCCATTTCCGGCGTGCCGTAGGTGCGCGACAGGTCGTCGGTCTGCACCAGTTTCGCGTTCGGATTGACCTTGCGGATCTCGCGCATCGCCAGCACGGTCGCGCGGCACTGATTGATGAGGGCGCGGACGAAGGTCGCTTCGCTGCTGCCGTGCGGGTACCAGACCCCGTTCAGGCCCGAGAAGCGGGCGGTGGTGCAGATCTCGTTGACCGGGGTGTAGTACTCGACCCAGGGGTAGCGCCGGGCCACCGCGCCGGCGTATTCCGCCAGCTTCTCGGCGAAGTCGCTCGAGACCAGGCTGGTGTGGCGTGGACCGCTGCCGTGGTGGACCAGGCCGACGATCGGCGTGACGCCAAGCTGCTGCAGAACGGGCAGGCGTTCGTCCGGCCATGACCAGTCTGCGCTGTCGATGCCGTCGGGCGCCGTGCGCTCCCACAGGACGGGATAGCGGATCGCGCGGATGCCGAGCGAGGCAAAGCGCTCCAGGTCCTGCAGGCGGGCTGCATGGCCGTTGCGTTCCATCTGGGAGAAGTAATTGTCGCGTACGCGATTGACGGTGCATTCGAGGCCGCCCCAGAGCTGGAGTGGCGATGTTGCGGGCTGGATATGGTTGTTCAGATTCATGAGTCTTCCTGCGTTTTTGAACCAAGGTCTAAGCCTAGTCGGCGGACCCATCTTCTTTTGTGGTCCACCGAACATATAGACTCGATTTAGGACAAGTCCTACGTACGGTCGGTGTTGTCCAGGACATTCTGGGGACATATCGGCGATCGTGAAAAAATGCCGTGAAATAGAAGAGGAAGGCGGAGGAAAGCATGTACATGGTGTATTGGACCACCATCGAGAACGAGGCCGGCGTGCCGCACGCACAAGCCTTCGGCACCAGCGACATGGTGCCGGCGATGAAGTTCATGGAAGAGCTGCGCGCCCGCCAGCGCGCGGGCGAGGCGGTGCGCTTCATCACCATGTGCTCGGAGCACCCGGACGTGGTCGGGCATCCGGGCGTGGACGTGACCGGACCCGATTACGACTGGAAGAAACGGCGCCGTTAAGCCTGCAATTTGAGCCGGTGCTTGAGCACCTTGCCGCTCGGCGCCGCCGGCAGGCTGTCCATGAAGACGATGTGCGCCGGACGCTTGTAGGGCGCGAGCCGGGCGCCGGCCCAGTCCAGCAGCTCGTCCGCCGCCAGTGCCTTGCCGGCCGCCGGCTGGACGAAGGCCACCACTTCCTCGTTGCCACCCTCCAGTGCGCGCCCGACCACCGCCGACTGCGTCACCGCCGGGTGCGCGTTCAGCACCGTCTCCACCTCCAGCGGATAGACCTTGAAGCCGGAACGGATGATCAGCTCCTTGCTGCGTCCGTCGATGAAGAGGGCGCCGTCCGGCCCCTGGCGCGCCAGGTCGCCGGTGTCGAGCCAGCCGTCCGCGTCCAGCACGGCGGCGGTGCCGGCCGGATCGCGGTAGTAGCCCAGCATCACGTTGGGGCCGCGCACGAACAGCTTGCCGTCGGTCCCGTCGACCCGCACCTCGACGCCGGGGATCGCCTGGCCGACCGAGGTGTCGGCGCGCGGCGCATCCAGGCGGGTCTGGCTGACCGTGGGCGCGGCTTCGGTCAGGCCGTAGCCGTTATGCAGCGGCACGCCCAGCAGGCGCTCGACGTCGCGCTTGAGCGTGGGGTCGAGCGGCGAGCCGCCGGCGTAGGCGAAGCGCAGCCGCGAGGCCAGCGCTGCCGGCCTGCCCTGCGGCCGCGCCCCTTCGGCGGCGCACAGCGCCAGCAGGCGCGCATACATGGCCGGTACGCCCTGCACGATGGTCAGTTCGCCGCCGCGGATCGCCTCCAGCATGGCCTGCGGCGTGAAGCGCGGCACGAGCTGCAGGCAGGCGCCCGCGTAGAGCGTCCCCAGCAGCACCGAGCTCAGGCCGTAGACGTGCGAGACCGGCAGCACGCCATAGGCCAGGTCGGCAGGCACAAGGCCGCGCAGGCGGCTCGAGACGGCCGCCACGAACAGCAGGTTGCGGTGGCTGAGCATCACACCCTTGGGATTGCCGGTGGTGCCGGTGGTGTAGACCAGGGCGGCCAGCGCGGCCGGCGGCGAAGCGGCCGGCTCGGCATTGTCCGCATGCAGGCTGGCCACCAGCCCGCCGTGCGCATCGGCAGCCGCGCCGGCGCGCGCCGCATGGGCGGCGGCATCGGCGGAGACGGCCGCCGTGTACAGCACCACGCGCGCCCCGCAATGGCTGCGGATGGTCTCCAGCTCGGGCGCCGTCATGCGCGCGTTCGCGTTGACGAAGCAGGCGTCCAGGCTGGCGATCGCGAACAGCGCCGCGACCTGGGCCACGCAGTTCTCGCTGACCAGCATCACCCGCTCGCCGGCCTGCACACCCAGCTCGCCCAGCCAGGCGGCGCAGGCATCGATGGCGTTTTCCAGTTCGCGATAGCCGAGCGTGCGGCCGTCTTCGCGCAGGGCCGGCGCGTCCGGCGCCGTCCGCGCATGCCGGCGTACGATGGCGTCGATGCGCGCGGGGAGGGCGGCCAGCAGGGCTTCGACGTCGATGTGCGTCATGTTGCCGCTCCCGCTTCGGACTGGGCCCGGTGCGCGGCGCCGAAGGCTTCCTCGAGCGATTCGATGCTGCCGGTACGGCTGGCGTCGTAGCCGGGCAGGGCGTCGACCAGGCGGTGGTAGCCGGGCTGGCGCAGGATCGCCAGCAGCTGGGCCATCAGGCTATCCTGGAGGGCGTCCAGGTGGACGGCGAAGAAGTAGCGTTCGCGCACCAGCGGGATGAAGCCGAGCTTGAACTGCTCGGCCGCGGTACGCATGCCGACGCCGACGTCGGCCATGCCGCTGGCGATATAGGCGGCGACTGCCGAGTGGGTGAACTCGGCGCTGTTCCAGCCGTTGATCGCTTCGCGGTCGATGTCCTGGCGGTCGAGCATCATCTCGAGCAGGACCCGGGTGCCGGAGCCAGCCTGGCGGTTCACGAAGCGCAGGCCGGGGCGTATCAGGTCGCCCAGGCCGGCGATGCCGAGCGGATTGTCGGGCGCGACCAGCAGGCCTTGCTGGCGTCCGCACAGGTGGACCAGGCAGTGGCGGTCCGGATCCAGCCAGCGCAGGTAGCGGCGCGCCGTCGCTTCTTCGAACTCGCCTTCCGGGACGTGAAAGCCGGCCAGGTCGCACTCGCGCCGCGCCAGCGCGGCCACCGCATCGAGGCTGGTGCGGTAGCGCAGCTCGACCGGCAGTTCGAGCTTGTCCAGGTAGCCGGTGAGGGAGGCCACCGCGAAGCCGTGGCTGGCGTCGATGCGCACCGAGTGCATGCCGATGCCGCGCATGCGCAGCTTGCCCAGCTCGGTCTCGAGTTCGGAGGCCAGGCTGTCCAGCGTCGGCGACAGGCGCGCGGCGATGCGGCGGTCGGCCCACACCAGCTTTTGCGCGAGCAGGGTCAGGCGGGTGCCGCGTCCGCGCCCGGTTTCGAGCAGGGGTTCGCCGAACAGTTCCTCGGCTTCGCGCAGCACGCCCCAGGCATAGCGGTAGGACAGGCCGGCCGCCTTGGCCGCCGCGGCGATCGAACCCTGCTCCTGGATCGCCAGCAGCAGCGCCAGCAGGGTTGCCGTGTCGAGCGGCGCGTCATTGTTGAAACTGATTTCCCAGTGCGGGCGGATATGGACCTTGAGCATGGCTTATATGCTAAATAAAGCCTATTTCTGGCAGAAAGAGGCCGTGATACGCTCGGCGTTGCAGTAAGAGTAAGCCAGAAGTATATGCTTTTTAAAACATATTAGTTCGAATAAAAAATACGGAGGAGACATGGCATTACTGGATAAGCTGGACAAGGAGCACACCATCGCCAGACCCGGCTTCAACCGCTGGCTGGTACCGCCGGCGGCATTGGCGATCCACCTGTGCATCGGCATGGCGTATGGGTTCTCGGTGTTCTGGCTGCCGCTGTCGAAAGCCATCGGCATCAAGGAATCGCTGGCCTGTCCGGCCGACATGAGCTTCTTCGCCGAGATCACATCCACCACCTGCGACTGGAAGATCTCGATGCTGGGCTGGATGTTCTCGCTGTTCTTCCTGTTCCTGGGCCTGTCCACCGCGCTGTTCGGCGGCTGGCTCGAACACGCGGGCCCGCGCAAGGCCGGCGTGGTCTCGGCCCTGTGCTGGTGCGGCGGCCTGGTGATATCAAGCCTGGGCATCTACAAGCACCAGATCTGGCTGATGTGGCTGGGTTCGGGCGTCATCGGCGGCATCGGCCTCGGTCTCGGCTATATCTCGCCGGTCTCCACCCTGATCAAATGGTTCCCGGACCGCCGCGGCATGGCGACCGGCATGGCCATCATGGGCTTCGGCGGCGGCGCCATGATCGGCGCGCCGCTGGCCGACAAGCTGATGAAGCACTTCGCCACCCCGACCTCGGTGGGCGTGTGGGAAACCTTCCTGGCCCTGGCCGCGATCTATTTCGTGTTCATGATGGTGGGCGCGCTGTCCTACCGCGTGCCGGCCAACGGCTGGAAGCCGGAAGGCTGGACCGCCCCCGCCAAGAGCGGCAAGACCCTGATCACCAACCGCCACGTGCACGTGAAGCGCGCCTGGACCACCCCGCAGTTCTGGCTGGTGTGGCTGGTGCTGTTCCTGAACGTCTCGGCCGGCATCGGCATCCTGGCGATGGCGYCGCCGCTGCTGCAGGAAGTGTTCGGCGGCCGCCTGATCGGCGTAACCGCCGCCTTCAACGAACTGGATACCGCGCAGAAGGCGCAGATCGCCACCATCGCCGCCGGCTTCACCGGCCTGCTGTCGCTGTTTAACATCGGCGGCCGCTTCGCCTGGGCCACCTGCTCCGACTTCATCGGCCGCAAGATGACCTACTTCGTGTTCCTGGTGCTGGGCTTCGTGCTGTACGCGGCGATCCCGTCGTTCGCGCATGGCGGCCACCTGGGCCTGTTCGTGCTGTCCTTCTGCATCATCCTGTCGATGTACGGCGGCGGCTTCTCGACCGTGCCGGCCTACCTGGCCGACCTGTTCGGCACCCAGATGGTGGGCGCGATCCACGGCGGCCTGCTGACCGCCTGGGCGGCCGCCGGCCTGCTCGGCCCGAACCTGGTCAACTACATCCGCGAATCCCAGATCGCCCACGGCGTCGCCAAGGCCCAGGCCTACGACACCGCGATGTACGCGATGGCCGCCTTGCTGGTGCTGGGCTTCATCTGCAACCTGCTGGTGCGTCCGGTGGCCGACAAGTACTTCATGAGCGACGAGGAGCTGGCGCAAGAGAAGCGCAACGCCCATGAGCGCGATGTCGCCGCATCGAGCGGCAGCCGCGCCGCCGCTGCCGCCGGCGGCGACAGCGTGGTGGCAGGCGCGTCCGGTACCGCCGCCATCGCCGCAACCCCGGTCGCCGCGGGCGGCGCCCTGGTGACGCTGCTGGCCTGGGCCGCCGTCGGCATTCCGCTGGCGATCGGCATGTGGATCACGCTGCAGAAGGCGATCATTCTCTTCAAGTAGGGTGGGCGGTCCTCCGCCCACGCGTGACGCTTGCTTTATGTTGGCCGTCACGCGTGGGCACGGAGTGCCCACCCTACGACACCGAATGCCGGCAAATCGATCGAACTACGTAACGCGCATTACAGGAATACCGCCATGAACCATCCCGTCATCCCCATCGCCGTGCAGGGCGCCAGCCGCCAGCGCAAGCGCGAGGCGCCCAAGGGCCGGCGTGCCGACCCGCAGGCCCTGCGCGAGGTGCAGGACCTGCTGGGCGACAGCCCGCGCCGGCGCGATCTGCTGATCGAATACCTGCACCGGATCCAGGACGCGTTCGGCTGCGTGGCAGCCAGGCACCTGGCGGCGCTGGCGCAGGAGCTGAAACTGGCGCAATCGGAGGTCTACGAAGTCGCCAGCTTCTATCACCACTTCGACGTGCTGCGCGACGGCGAAGAGGCGCCGGCCTCGATCACCGTGCGCGTCTGCGCCGGCCTGTCCTGCGAGATGGCGGGCGCTTCATCCCTGCTCGACAGGCTGCCGGCCATCCTCGGCACCGAGGTGCGGGTATTGGCCGCGCCTTGCGTCGGCCGCTGCGAGCAGGCGCCGGCGGCCCTGGTCGGCCAGCATCCGGTGCCGCGCGCGAGCGTGGAGACCGTGCTGACCAAAGTGGCGGCGAAGGAAACCACCGATATCCACCGGAACCATGACGGCCTGGCGGCCTACCGCGCCAAGGGCGGCTACGCGCTGCTGCGCGACTGCCTCGAAGGCCGCCGCGAGGTCGAGAGCGTGATCGCGGCGCTGGAAGCCTCCGGCCTGCGCGGCCTGGGCGGCGCAGGCTTCCCGGCCGGCCGCAAATGGCGCATCGTGCGCGCCGAGGCCGGCCCTCGTCTCATGGCGATCAACATCGACGAAGGCGAACCCGGTACCTTCAAGGACCGCGTCTATCTCGAGCGCGACCCGCACCGCTTCCTGGAAGGCGCCCTGATCGCCGCCTGGGCGGTCGGCATCGAGACCATCTACATCTACCTGCGCGACGAATACCACGGCCTGCGCGGGATGCTGGAAGCCGAGCTGGCGCTGTTACGCGCCGAGCCCTTCATGGACGGCATGCCGGAGATCGTCCTGCGCCGCGGCGCCGGCGCCTACATCTGCGGCGAAGAGTCGGCCATGATCGAGTCGATCGAAGGCAAGCGCGGCATGCCCCGCCTGCGTCCGCCCTACGTGGCCCAGGTCGGCCTGTTCGGCCGTCCGACCCTCGAACACAATTTCGAAACCCTGCACTGGGTGCGCGACATCGTCGAGCAGGGACCGGAACACTTCGCCAGCCACGGCCGCCATGGGCGCAAGGGCCTGCGCTCGTTCTCGGTCTCGGGCCGGGTGCGCGACCCGGGCGTCAAGCTGGCCCCGGCCGGCATCACGATCACGGAGCTGATCGAGGAATACTGCGGCGGCATGCAGGACGGTCACCAGTTCTACGCCTACCTGCCGGGCGGCGCCTCGGGCGGCATCCTGCCGGCCTCGATGGGCGACATCCCGCTCGACTTCGATACCTTGCAACCCTATGGCTGCTTCATCGGTTCGGCCGCCGTGGTGGTGCTCTCGAGCCAGGACACGGCCAAGGCCGCGGCCTTGAACACGCTGCGCTTCTTCAAGGACGAATCCTGCGGCCAGTGCACGCCCTGCCGCGCCGGCACCGCCAAGGCCGTGGCCCTGATGGAGCAGGCGCAGTGGGATACCGGGCTGCTGGGCGAACTGTCCCAGGTGATGCGCGACGCATCGATCTGCGGCCTGGGCCAGGCCGCGCCGAATCCCTTCGATTGCGTGATCAAGTACTTCCCGCATGAACTCAGTTTGAACGCAAGCCAGCAGGTGCAACCATGAACGCGAGCCTCCAGACAGTCACCTTCACGATCAACGGCAGGGAGGTGCAGGCGCTGCGCCACGAGACCCTGATCGAAGTCGCCGACCGCGAAGGCATCGAGATCCCGCGCCTCTGCTATGCCGAAGGCCTGGAAGCGGTCGGCAACTGCCGCTCCTGCATGGTCGAGATCGACGGCGAGCGCGTGCTGGCGCCGTCCTGCTGCCGCACGCCAATGCAGGGCATGAAGGTCACCACCGACAGCGAGCGCGCGGTAAAGGCGCAGAAGATGGTGCTCGAGCTGCTGGCCTCGGACATGCCCGAGAAGGAGTACACCCGCCATAACGAGGTCGACGTGTGGGCGGCAAAGCTCGGCGTCGGCAAGCCGCGCTTCCCGGCCACGCGCCCTGAACCGCAGCAGGACGCCACGCACGCCGCGATCACCGTCAACCTCGACGCCTGCATCCAGTGCACGCGCTGCCTGCGCGCCTGCCGCGACGAACAGGTCAACGACGTGATCGGCCTGGCCTTCCGCGGCGAAAACGCAAAAATCGTGTTCGACCAGGACGACCCGATGGGCGCCTCCACCTGCGTGGCCTGCGGCGAATGCGTGCAGGCCTGCCCGACCGGCGCCCTGAGCCCGGCGCGCGATGCGGCGCTGTCCATCCCCGACAAGAAAGTCGATTCGGTCTGCCCGTATTGCGGCGTCGGCTGCCAGCTGACCTACAACGTCAAGGACAACAAGATCCTCTACGTGGAAGGCCGCGACGGCCCCGCCAACCACGGCCGCCTGTGCGTGAAGGGCCGCTACGGCTTCGACTATGCCCACCATCCGCATCGCCTCACGAAACCGCTGATCCGCCGCGCGGGCGTGCCCAAGCTGGGTACCTTCACGATGGACCCGAGCACCGTCATGGAGGTGTTCCGCGAAGCGAGCTGGGAGGAGGCGCTCGAACTGGCCGGCGGCACGCTGGCGCGGATCCGCGACACTATCGGTGCGCGCGCGCTGGCCGGCTTCGGCTCGGCCAAGGGCAGCAACGAGGAGGCCTACCTGTTCCAGAAACTGGTGCGCACCGGCTTCGGCAGCAACAACGTCGACCACTGCACCCGCCTGTGCCACGCGTCCTCGGTGGCCGCGCTGCTGGAGGGCATCGGCTCGGGCGCGGTCTCGAACCCGGTGATGGACGTGACCCGCGCCGAGGTCGTGGTCGTGATCGGTGCGAATCCGACCGTGAACCACCCGGTGGCCGCTACCTGGATGAAGAACGCGGTCCGCACCGGCACCAAGCTGATCGTGATGGACCCGCGCCGCTCCGAACTGGCGCGCCATGCCCACCGCTACCTGCAGTTCAAGCCGGACACCGACGTCGCGCTGCTGAACGCGATGATGCACGTGATCGTCACCGAAGGCCTGGTCGACCAGGATTTCATCGCCAGCCGCACCATAGGCTACGACGAGCTGGCCAGGAACGTCGAAGGCTATAGCCCGGAATCGATGGCGCCGATCTGCGGCATCGATGCCGACACCATCCGCTACGTGGCGCGCCTGTACGCGACTTCCAAGGGCTCGATGATCCTGTGGGGCATGGGCGTCTCCCAGCACGTGCACGGCACCGACAATGCGCGCTGCCTGATCGCGCTGGCCCTGATGACCGGCCAGATCGGCCGCCCCGGCACCGGCCTGCATCCGCTGCGCGGCCAGAACAACGTGCAGGGCGCTTCCGACGCCGGCCTGATCCCGATGATGTACCCGGACTACCAGCGCGTCGACAACCCGCAGGCCAAGGCCCGCTTCGAAGCCGCCTGGGGCACCCGGCTGGACGACAAGCCGGGCCTGACCGTGGTCGAGATCATGGACGAGATCCTGGCCGGCGGTATCAAGGGCATGTACATCATGGGCGAGAACCCGGCCATGTCCGACCCGGACGCGAATCACGCGCGCGAGGCGCTGGCCGCGCTCGACTGCCTGGTGGTGCAGGACATCTTCCTGACCGAGACCGCCTACCTGGCCGACGTGATCCTGCCGGCGTCAAGCTTCGCCGAGAAGGCCGGCACCTTCACGAACACCGACCGCGTGGTCCAGCTGGGCCGCCAGGCGATCCACCCTCCGGGCGATGCGAAGCAGGACCTGTGGATCATCCAGCAGATGGCCCATCGGCTGGGCCTGCCGTGGAACTACGGCCACGTGTCCGAGGTGTTCGACGAGATGCGCAGGCTGATGCCCAGCATCGGCGGCATCACCTGGGACAGGCTGGAACGCGACGGCGCCGTCACCTATCCCTGCACGGTGGAGGGCGACCCCGGCCAGCCGGTGGTCTTCGTCGAGGACTTCCCGCGCGGCGCCGGGGAAGAGAAGGGCAGGGCGCGTTTCGTCCCGGCCGACATCATCCCGGCCAACGAGCGCCCGGACGCCGAGTACCCGATGGTCCTGATCACCGGCCGCCAGCTCGAACACTGGCATACCGGCAGCATGACCCGGCGCGCTGGCGTGCTGGATGCGATCGAGCCCGATCCGGTGGCCCTGGTGCATCCGCTCGACCTGGAGGCGATGGGAGGCAAGCCGGGCGAGGTCATCACCATCACCTCGCGCCGCGGTGAAGTCAGCCTGTATGCGCGCGCCGACGACAGCTCGCCGCGCGGCGCCATCTTCGTCCCCTTCTGCTACTACGAGGCGGCGATCAACCGGCTCACCAACGCGGCGCTCGACCCCTTCGGCAAGATCCCCGAGTTCAAGTACTGCGCGATCCAGGTGCGCCTGGGCGGCGAGGTGGTGCGCCAGGGTTCCTACGGTGGCGGCCAGATCCTGGCGGCCGTGGCACAATAAGAAGATGAACGAGCATCGCTATCGACCTCTGCTGTCCCAGGCAAGCGCCAGCCTCACCCACGAGGTGACGGCCATCGACGAGCGCGGACGCCGTTCCGTCCTGCACATCCCGGCCGAGCGCCCGCTGACCGTCTACGTCGACAAGCGCGAACTCGTGACCCTGATGACCCTGGGCGGCGCGCCGGAAGCGCTGACCCTGGGCTATCTGCGCAACCAGCGCCTGATACGCTCGCTGGACGAGGTGGTGTCGATCCAGGTCGACTGGTCGGTGGACGCGGTGGCGGTGGTGACCCGCAAGGGCATTACCGGCGTCGAGGAGCGCACCGCGAAGAAGGTCGTCACCACCGGCTGCGGCCAGGGTTCCATATTTGGCGGGCTGATGGATGAGGTCGATTCCATCAGTCTTCCTGATGAGGCGCGCCTGACCCAGTCGGTCGTCTACCGCATCGTCGAGACCATCCGTACCCAGCAGTCGGTCTACAAGCAGGCCGGCTCGGTGCACGGCTGCGCGCTGTTCTCGAACACGGGCGAGCTGCTGTACTTCGTCGAGGACGTGGGCCGCCACAACGCGGTCGACGCCATCGCCGGGCTGATGTGGCTGGACGGCGTCAGGGGCGAGGACAAGGTCTTCTACACCACCGGCCGCCTGACCTCGGAAATGGTGATCAAGGGCGCCCAGATGGGCATCCCCTTCCTGCTGTCGCGCTCCGGCACCACCCAGATGGGGCATATGGTGGCCGAGAAGGTCGGCATGTCGCTGCTGGCACGCTGCACAGGACGGCACTTCCTGCTGCTGACGGGGGCGGAGCGGCTGGTGTTCGAGCCGGATTTCCTTGACGCGCTGGAAGCAGAGCGCCAGCGACATTATGCGTGAGCGCCACGTCGCCCCCGCGCAGGCGGGGGCCCAGGTTTGCCGGCGCAATCGTGACGCAAACAAGACTTGGACCCCCGCCTTCGCGGGGGCGACGATGTGATGTCAGGGGGCGACGATGTGATGTCAGGGGGCGACGAGGTGGCATGCAGCTGATCGACGCAACCCTGCGCGCCTTCACGCTGCTGTTCACGGGCGACCCCGCGCTGTGGCGCATCATCTGGGTCTCGCTGAAGACCAGCGTGTTCGGCCTGCTGCTGGCGACGCCGCCGGCGGTGCTGCTGGGTTACCTGATCGGCCTGCACCGCTTTCCGGGGCGCCGCATCGCGATCTGGCTGGCGCAGGCGGCGCTGTCGCTGCCCACCGTGCTGATCGGATTGCTGCTGTATCTGCTGCTGTCGCGCCATGGGCCGATGGGGTCTCTGCAATGGCTGTTCTCGCAGCCGGGCATCGTCGCCGGCCAGTTCGTGGTGGCCTTGCCGGTGCTGCTGGCCTTTACCCTGGCCGCGGTGCAGGCCATCGATCCGCGCTATGCGGAGACCGCGATCTCCCTCGGCGCCTCGCGCCTGCAGGTGATGCTGCGGGTGCTGCACGAGGCCCGCTTCGGCGTGATGGCGGCGGTGCTGTCCGGCTTCGGGCGGGTGATCTCGGAAGTCGGCTGCGCGCTGATGGTGGGCGGGAATATCGAAGGCGAGACGCGCACCATCACCACCGCCATCGCCCTGGAAACCAGCAAGGGCGAGTTCGCGCAGGGGATCGCGCTGGGCATCGTGCTGGTGTCGATTGCGCTCTTGATGAACGGCGCGCTGATGCTGCTGCAGGGCGATGCCCATGCGGCGAAGGACAGGGCATGATCCAGCCGGTTTCGCTGCAGGGCATGGTCAGGAGCACGCCGGTGCGCACCGGCGACGAGCGGCGCCGCGCCCTGCTGGGCGTGAAGGGCCTGCGCAAGCGCTACGGCGAGCGCCTGCTGTTCGACATCGGCTGCATGGAGGTCGCGACCCACAGCGCCTACGTGCTCACCGGGATCAACGGCGCCGGCAAGAGCACCCTGCTGCGCGTGCTGGGCGGCCTGGAACGCGCCGAGGTCGACAGCATGCGCTTCGAAGGCCAGGAAGTGAATCCCCACCCCTACCCGAAGGCGATGCGCGAGGCCATCGTCTACGTGCACCAGCATCCGGTGATGTTCTCGACCAGCGTCGCCCACAATATCGGCTACGGCCTGCATGTGCGCGGCCTGCCGAAGGCCCAGGCGGCCGCCAGGGTCGAGGAGGCGATGGCCTGGGCCGGCGTCGGCCACCTGGGCGACGCCGATCCGGCCAGGCTGTCGGGCGGAGAGCGGCAGCGCGTGGCGCTGGCGCGCGCCCGGGTGCTGTCGCCGAAACTGCTGCTGCTCGACGAGCCGACCGCCAACCTGGACGGCCAGGCGCGCGAGCAGGTGATCGAATTGATCCCCACCGTGGTCGAAGCGGGAGGCAGCGTCATCATCGCCTGCCACGACCGCGACCTGATCGGCCTGCCCGGCGTGCATCGCCTCAAGCTGCGCGACGGGAAGCTCGAAGTTCGTTGACAACAAGGAGAACACCATGCAACGCCGTCTGTTCAGTCTCGCCCTCGTCCTCGGCGCCACCCTCGGGATGGCCTATGCGCCGGTCCAGGCCCAGGAGGCGAAAGTACTGCGCCTGTCCACCACCACCAGCACCGAGAATTCCGGCCTGCTGACCTGGCTGCTGCCCAGCTTCGAGCAGAAGTACGGCATCAAGGTCAACGTGATCTCGGTCGGCACCGGCAAGGCCCTGGAGCTGGGCAAGAACGGCGACGTCGACGTCACCCTGGTGCACGCGCGCCAGCTCGAAGACAAGTTCGTGCTCGAAGGCTGGGGCATCGACCGCCGCGACGTGATGTACAACGACTTCATCGTGGTCGGCCCGACCTCGGACCCGGCCGGCGTCAAGGGCATGCACGACGTGCTGGGCGCCTTCAGGAAGATCGCCTCGACCAACGTGAAGTTCATCTCGCGCGGCGACAATTCGGGCACCGACGTGATGGAGAAGGGCTACTGGAAGGAGATCGGCGCCAAGCCGCAGGGCGGCAACTACGTGTCGGCCGGCCTGGGCATGGGCGAAGTGCTGAACATGGCGGCCGAGATGAATGCCTACACCCTGACCGACCGCGCCACCTACGGCGCATATAAAGCCAAGACCGGCCTGGCGATCCTGGTCGAAGGCGACAAGCGCATGTTCAACCCCTACGGCATCATCGCGGTGAATCCGGAGAAGCACAAGGGCATCAACTACAGGGGGGCGAAGCAGCTGATCGACTGGATCACGTCGCCGGAGGGGCAGGCGAAGATTGCGGCGTTCAAGCCGGGTGGGGAGCAGCTGTTTTTCCCGTCGGCGGCCAGATAAGCAGCTAGGGTGGGCACTTCGTGCCCACCCTACGGGAAGCGCAGATCGATGATCACGCCAAAGCGTGCATCACATCCTGCACCGGAATCGCCTTCACCCAATCCCGCCGCTGGTGCGCCGTGATCACGGTGCTGTTGGCCTTGTCGACCGGCGCCCATTCCGGGGTCTTCTGGCGCATCAGCGCCACCACCGGCACGCCGACGGCGTTCGCCAGGTGCATCACGGCGGTTTCCACCGAGACGATCAGGTCGCATTGGGCCAGCATGGCCGGCAGCTGGAAGAAGTTCTCGTTGGCGCTGAACAGCTGGGTGCGGTCAAGCTGGCGCTCGGCCAGCATGGTCTTCACGCGCTCGACTTCCTGCGGCACCGCGTTGACGATGAAGCAGGCGCCGCGCCATTCCGGCTGGCCGCGCATGGTGGTGATCAGTTCGGCCACGCGTTCGACCGGCCAGCAGCGCTTGCGGGTCTTGGCGAAGGGGTTGATGAACACCAGCTTGCCCTGGCGCTGGTCGAAGCCCCATTCCTGCAGGCGGGCGCGGGCGCCCTCGATGAAGCGTTCCGGGATGTGGACGAAGGGGATGCGCTCGGCCGGCGGGATGTTCACGTTCGCCAGGCGGCGGAACCATTCCGCATGCACGTCGCTGATGTGGGGCGCGGTCGAACGGTCGGCCACGTCCGGGTCGAGGGCGGCATCCAGCTTGCGGTAGGTGAAGTAGTGCGGCAGGCCGGACAGGCCCATCGGCTTCTTCAGGCCGACCACGAAGCCGTCCGGGCTGATGCGGCGGGCCAGGTTGGCGTAGAAGTGCGGGCGCAGGGTGCCGAGCGAGACCACGATCGGGTAATGCTCCTCGCGGGCTTCCCTGATCGAGGCCTCGAACAGGTCGGGCGAGTAGTTCTGCTTGTAGACCTTGTCGATGAAATCGCAGGCATCGAGCCAGTCGTACAGCACGTTCTTTTTAAGATGCGGCCATTGCGAAGAGTCGCCGGTGCGGCGGACTTCGTCGACCCACAGGTGCAGCTTCAGGTGCGGGTAGGCCCGCGCGAACGCCTGGAAGCAGTTCTGCAGATATGTATAATCGCCCAACGCCAGGTGGGCGATGAACAGGATCTTGTCCGACTTCTTCAGCAAATCGGCAGGGATGAGTGGGTCGTTCATTGTCTCTTACGGGTCGCAAGTCAGCACGAAAACCGACGCCGCCAGTGGTCAATCAGGAAGCCTGCCAACCGTCGATCGGACGTTTGGCAGCGCCTAGCGGTCGGCTGGCCGCTCTTGGCAAGCCATCGCTTGAAACCGCGGTACCGCCAACTCTCGAATTATCAGCAAATTGTCACAAATTGTAGTCCAAACTGGGCAAGTGCGTTGCCCCTATCGGGATTTTTAACGCTATTGTCCTGTAGCAGCAACAGCATCTGAGTACTATGACAAATGCATGAGTTATAACTGGCGAAACTGACGTGTAAAGCTCACATCAGAATCACATCGTACTGCTCCTGGTGGTAACCCTTCTCCACCTGCAGCGAGATCTTCTTGCCGATGAAGTCCCCGAGCATCGCCAGGTGCTGCGACTCCTCCTCGAGGAACAGGTCGACCACCTCCTGCGAGGCCAGGATGCGGAACTCGCGCGGGTTGAACTGCTTGGCCTCGCGCAGCAGCTCGCGCAGGATCTCGTAGCAGATGGTGCGCGAGGTCTTCACCTGTCCCTTGCCGCCGCAGGCCGGGCAGGGCTCGCACAGGATGTGGGCCAGCGACTCGCGGGTGCGCTTCCTGGTCATCTCGACCAGGCCCAGGGCCGAGAAGCCGCTGACGGACACCTTGGTGCGGTCGCGCGACAGGGTCTTCTTGAGCTCCGCCAGTACGGCGTTGCGGTGCTCGTTGTTCTCCATGTCGATGAAGTCGAGGATGATGATGCCGCCCAGGTTGCGCAGGCGGAGCTGGCGCGCGATCGCATGCGCCGCCTCGAGGTTGGTCTTGAAGATGGTGTCGGCAAAATTACGTCCGCCGACGAAGCCGCCGGTGTTCACGTCGATCGTCGTCATCGCCTCGGTCTGGTCGACGATCAGGTAGCCGCCCGATTTCAGGTCGACGCGGCGGCCCAGCGCGCGCAGGATCTCTTCCTCGACGCCATAGAGGTCGAACAGCGGGCGCTCGCCGGTGTAGTGCTGCAGGCGCGACAGCACGCTGGGCGTGTAGACCTGGGCGAATTCGACCAGCTTCAGGTAGTTCTCGCGCGAGTCGACCAGGATTGCCGCCGTCTCGTCGTGCACGAAGTCGCGCAGCACGCGCTGGGCCAGGTTCAGGTCCTGGTACAGCAGGCTGGTGGCGGGACGGGTGCGCGCGCCCTGCAGGATCGCGCCCCAGGTCTTGCGCAGGTAGTCGATGTCGGCGGCCAGGTCGGCGTCGGAAGCGTCTTCGGCCTGGGTGCGCACGATGTAGCCGCCTTTTTCTTCCGGCGGCAGCAGGCCCTGCATGCGCGCGCGCAGCGCTTCGCGCTCGGATTCCTTCTCGATCTTCTGCGAGATGCCGATGTGCTTGTCCTGCGGGAGGTAGACCAGCATGCGGCCGGCGATCGAGATCTGGGTCGACAGGCGCGCGCCCTTGGTGCCGATCGGGTCCTTGATCACCTGCACGGTCAGCACCTGGCCGTCGAACAGGATCTTTTCGATGGGCGTCGGCGCCGCGTTGCCGTTGTTGCCGCCATTGTTGTCGTGGGGGCGGGCTTCCCAGATGTCGGCCACGTGCAGGAAGGCGGCGCGTTCCAGGCCGATGTCGATGAAGGCCGACTGCATCCCCGGCAGCACGCGTACGACCTTGCCCGAATAGACATTGCCGGCCAGGCCACGCGTGAGCGTGCGCTCGATGTGCAGCTCCTGCACGGCTCCCTGTACCACCAGCGCGACGCGCGTTTCCTGTGGGGTGATATTGATCAGGATGTCTTCAGTCATGAGGCTAGGGCCGTGCGTGAAATGTTCAAGGTGCCATCATACCGTAGGGTGGGCGGCTCGACCATTGCGACAGGAATATCCGCAACGTGAACGCCGTCCACGCCGGACATATGCATGGCGTTGGCTGGCCCCATGAGGGAGCCCCCGTTCAGAAGAAGGTAACGCCAGCCTTCCGCAGCAGCTGCGCCGTCTCGAACACCGGCAAGCCCATGATGCCCGAATGGCTGCCCTCGATATGCTCGATGAACAGCGCCGCCAGGCCCTGGATGCCGTAGGCGCCGGCCTTGTCATAGGGCTCGGCGGTGGCGCAATACGCCTTGATCTCGGCCGGGCTCAGTTTGGCGAAGCGCACGTTGGACACCTGGGTCACCTGCTCGGCGATGTCGATGTAGTGCAGGGCCACCGAGGTCAGCACCTGGTGGGTGCGGCCGGACAGGCTCTCCAGCATGGCCACGGCTTCCTGGGGATTGGCCGGCTTGCCGAGGATCCGGCCGTCGATGGTGACGGTGGTGTCGGCCGACAGCACCGGACGCAGCGGCATGCGGCGCAGGGCCAGCACCTTCCAGGCGAAGGCGCCTTTGTCGCGCGCCACCCGGGCCACGTAGTCGAGCGGCGCCTCACCGGGATGCTCGTCCTCGCTCACGTCCTCGCCGCGCGCGGGATCGGTACGCAGGCTGAGCAGTTCAAATTCCACGCCGACCTGGCGCAGCAGTTCGCGCCTGCGTGGGCTCTTCGAGGCGAGGTAGATCTTTTTGTCGAGAAATTTCATCTTCGAAGAAGCGGGGAAGCTTCCTAAACGCGGTGGTAGGGATGGTTCTGGGTGATCGACCAGGCACGATACAGCTGCTCCGCCAGCATGACCCGCACGATTCCGTGCGGCAGGGTCATGCTGGAGATGCGGATCAGCCCATCGGCGCGGGCCTTCAGTTCGGGGTCGAGGCCGTCGGCGCCGCCGATCAGGAAGGCGACATCGCGCCCGTCCTGCTGCCAGGCTTCCAGCTGCTGGGACAGGCCGACGCTGGTGAGGTCCTTGCCGCGCTCGTCGAGGGCGATGATGCGCACCCCCTTCGGCAACACGGCTTCGATGCGCTCGCGTTCGAGCGCCATCGCGGTGGCCGCGGTCTTGCTGCCCGAACGCTCGACCGGCTTGATTTCCTTGAGCACGATGCGCAGCTCGGGCGGCATGCGCTTGAGGTACTCCGCAAAACCGGTCTCGATCCAGGCCGGCATCTTGTGGCCGACCGCGGCAATGATCAACTGCATTGTTGAAACTTATCCGACGGGATTATTCGTCGGCCTTCTTGATGCGGCGGATGACCTTCTTGGCCGCGGGTGCAGCCGATCCCGCGCCTTCGGCGGCCGGGGCGGCAGCCTTGGCCGCGCGCTTCGGTGCGGCGGCCTTGGCGGCTTTCGCGGCGGCAGCGGATGCGGCGACGGCCTTCGGCACGGCAACCTTCACGCGGGCGCCGGTCGGGATCTTGGCGGCCGGCGTCTTGGCCGCCGGCTTCTTGGCGGAAGCCGCTTCGCCGGCGGTCTTCGATGCGGCGGTGGCGCGCTTGGCGGCCGGCTTGCGCTCGTTCACCGGCTTGGCTTCCGGCTGCTCCTGATTAGCTGCCAGGTGCTTGCCCTTGGTCTTCGGGGCCGCGGCGGCTTCCTGGCCTTCCGCGGTGGACTTGCGCTTGGCCGCGCCCAGCTTGACCGGCTTCTCGCCCCAGATTTCTTCCAGGCGGTAGTACTGGCGGATGGCCGGCTGCATGATGTGCACGATCATGTCGCCGAGGTCGACGAGCACCCATTCACCGGTGTCCTCGCCTTCCATGCCGACCACGTCGCCGCCTGCTTCCTTGACCTTGTCGCGGACAGAGGCAGCCAGTGCCTTGGTCTGGCGATTCGAGGTGCCCGACACGACCGCGATGCGGTCGAACAGGCTGGTCAGGTTCGTCGTGTCGAACAGGGCGATCTCCTGGCCCTTGACGTCTTCGAGGGCGTCGACGACGATCGTTTGCAGTTTCTTGATATCCATTAGATCTTGTATAAGTTATGTTGTTGAATATAGTCTAGCACTTGCGGCGCAAGGAGCGCGCTTACCTTTGACGGCGCATTTTCCTTTAAAGCCGCACGTACTTCGGTGGCCGAAACATCGACCGCCAGCGTATGTGCCAGGCAGACTTTGCCGGCCTTGCTCGCACGTACTTCTTCGGGCGTGGCAAGGCGCGGCGCCAGTTCTTGCGCCACCGCGGGCGGCAGGGCAGCGGCATCGAGCCGGTAGCCCGGGCGCGCGGCGACGCCGAAATTCGCCAGCGCGAACAGTTCCTTCCAGTCGATCCAGCTGTCCAGCTTCTGCAACTGGTCGGCGCCCATCAGGAACACGATCGAGGCATCGGGTCCGAGTTCGGCGCGCAGTTCGCGCAGGGTCTCGACCGTGTAGGTCGGGGTGTCGCGCTCGATTTCCCGGAGGTCGACGATGGCGGGGAAGGCGGCGTGTGCGAACGCCAGCTCCAGCATCGCGACGCGGTCGGCATCGCCGGCTTCCAGTCCCGCCTTCTTCTGCCACGGCCGTCCGGCCGGCATGATGCGCAGCTCGTCCGGATGAAGCAGGTGCGCGAACAGTTCGGCCAGCGCGACGTGGCCGTCATGTACCGGGTCGAAACTGCCTCCCAGCAGGGCAACGCAGCGAATCACGGGGCCAGCCAATCCCGGTGGACGAGGAAGTCGCTATACAGCTTCGCCTCGGGGCTGCCCGGTTCCGGGTGCCAGTCGTAGCGCCATTTCACGATCGGCGGCATCGACATCAGGATCGCCTCGGTACGCCCGCCCGACTGCAGGCCGAACAGGGTGCCGCGATCCCAGACCAGGTTGAACTCGACGTAACGTCCGCGGCGGTAAGCCTGGAAGTCGCGTTCGCGCTCGCCGTACGGCAGGTCCTTGCGCGCCTTGACGATCGGCAGATAGGCATCGAGGAAACCCTTGCCCACGCTTTGCACCAGCGCGAAGGCGCGCTCGAAACCGATCTCGTTGAAGTCGTCGAAGAAGATGCCGCCGACGCCGCGCGCTTCCTTGCGGTGCTTCAGGTAGAAATAATCGTCGCACCAGCGCTTGAAGCGCGGATGCAGGTCCTCGCCGAAAGGCGCCAGCGCATCGTGGCAGACCTGGTGGAAGTGACGCACGTCGCCTTCATCGGCGTAATAGGGCGTCAGGTCCATGCCGCCGCCGAACCACCAGACCGGTTCCTTACCCTCGGCCGTCGCCTCGAAGAAGCGCACGTTCATGTGCACGGTCGGCGCATAAGGATTACGCGGATGCAGCACCAGCGACACCCCCATCGCTTCCCAGGCGCGTCCGGCCAGTTCCGGCCGCGCGGCCATCGCCGACGGCGGCAGGCTCTTGCCTTGCACGTGGGAGAAATTGCAGCCGCCGCGCTCGAACACATTACCTTCTTCGATCAGCCGCGAAACACCACCGCCACCTTCGGCACGTTCCCAGGTATCGCGCAAAAACGGCTTGCCATCGACTTCCTCCAGCGCCTGCACGATGCGCGCCTGCAAATCGAGCAGCCAGGCCTTGACGGCGGCAGGGTTCGGGGTGGACATGTGGATGAGGTGGCGGCTGAAAAAAATGGATCGGGGATTGTACACCACTGGCGCTCCCGAGTCGTCATTCCTCTGCCACCGTCGTCCCCGCGAAGGCGGGGACCCAAGTTCTTATTGAGGGGACGCATGGCTGCGCAAGCGATGTAAACGGAACATCGGTGTTTTAACCATGGGTTCGGCAATGATGGAAAAGCACAGCTATGTCTACATCCTGACGAATCGCCCTTATGGAACTTTATATGTAGGCAGCACAACCGATCTGCTGAAGCGCGTCTGGCAGCATCGTGAAGGCGTTTTCGATGGATTCACGAAGCAATATCGACTGACACATCTCGTCTGGTATGAGGTGCATACCTACGTCATGGAAGCAGCGCGTCGAGAAAAACTGATCAAGCGTTGGAACAGGGATTGGAAGGTGAATCTAGTCCAGAAAATGAATCCCGATTGGCGTGATCTCTACGCTGACATGACGGCTTAGTTTGGCTGGTCCTTGGGTCCCCGCCTTCGCGGGGACGACGGTGGCGCTTAAAAAACGGGACGTCACCTTCCGGCAAACGTCCCGTCTTTTTAGTGCGCGGAAGACTTACTGCTTGACCCCACGCCACCCAATATCGCGGCGATACTGCGCCCCATTGAAGTGGATCTTCTCCACGGTTTCGTAGGCCTGCTTCTGCGCCATCTTGACGCTGTCGCCCAGACCCACCACGCACAGCACGCGGCCGCCCGAGGTTTGCAGGTTGCCGTCGACCAGGCGGGTGCCGGCGTGGAAGGTGATGCATTCCGGGGTTTCGGCCGGGATGCCGTCGATGATGTCGCCCTTGACCGGGTCGTCCGGATAGCCGGCGGCGGCCATCACGACGCCCACCGCGGTACGGCGGTCCCATTCCAGTTCCACGGCGTCCAGCGTGCCGTTGCAGGCGTGTTCCAGCACCGTCACGAAGTCGCTCTTCAGACGCGCCATGATGGGTTGGGTTTCCGGGTCGCCCATGCGGCAGTTGAATTCCAGCGTCTTCGGGTTGCCGGCGGCGTCGATCATCAGGCCGGCGTACAGGAAGCCGGAGTAGGGGATGCCGTCCCTGGCCATGCCCTGGATGGTCGGGTTGATGATCTCGCGCATCACGCGCGCATGCATCGACGGCGTCACGATCGGCGCCGGCGAGTAGGCGCCCATGCCGCCCGTGTTCGGACCCTGGTCGCCATCCTTCAGGCGCTTGTGGTCCTGGGAGGTGGCCAGTGCCAGCACGTTCTTGCCGTCGCACATGACGATGAAGCTGGCTTCTTCGCCGGCCAGGAATTCCTCGATCACGATGCGGGCGCCGGCGTCGCCGAAGCGGTTATCCGACAGCATGTGGTCGACCGCCTGGTGCGCTTCTTCCAGCGACATCGCGACCACCACGCCCTTGCCGGCCGCCAGGCCGTCGGCCTTGATGACGATCGGGGCGCCGTTGGCGTCGATGTAGGCATGGGCCTGTTGCGCATCCGAGAAGGTCTGGTACTTCGCGGTCGGGATGCCGTGGCGTTCCATGAAGGCCTTGGCGAAGTCCTTCGAGCTTTCCAGCTGGGCCGCCTCGCGGGTCGGGCCGAAGACCTTCAGCCCGCGCGAGCGGAACAGGTTGACGATGCCGGCCGCCAGCGGCGCTTCCGGTCCCACCAGGGTCAGTGCGACGTGCTCGGCGACCACGAAGTCGGCCAGCGCGGCCGGATCCGTGATGTCGATGTTGACCAGGCGCGCATCGTGCGCCGTGCCGCCGTTGCCGGGCGCCACGTAGACCGTCTGGACGCGGTCGGATTGGGCCAGTTTCCAGGCCAGGGCATGTTCACGGCCACCAGAGCCGACTACCAGGATTTTCATGGGGGCCTTTCGTGGTCCTTGCTTACTCTTCGATGACGGCGTTCGTATACACTTCCTGCACGTCGTCCAGGTTTTCCAGGACGTCGAGCAGTTTCTGCATCTTCTGCGCGTCTTCGCCGGTGAACACCGTTTCGGTGTCCGGCTTCATGATGACTTCGGCGGAATCGGCCTTGAAGCCGGCCTTTTCCAGCGCATCCTTGACGCCGGCAAAGGCGTTCGGGTCGCACAGTACTTCGAAGCCGCCTTCCTCGTCGGCGATGACGTCGTCGGCACCGGCTTCCAGCGCGGCTTCCATCAGCTTGTCTTCTTCCACGCCCGGCGCGAACAGGAACTGGCCGACATGCTTGAACATGAAGGACACCGAACCTTCGGTACCCATGTTGCCGCCGTATTTGCTGAAGGCGTGGCGCACTTCGGCCACGGTGCGGACGCGGTTGTCGGTCATGCAGTCGACGATGATCGCGGCGCCGCCGATGCCGTAGCCTTCGTAGCGGATTTCTTCGTAGTTGACGCCTTCGAGGCCGCCCGAGCCGCGCTGGATCGCGCGGGTGACGTTGTCCTTCGGCATGTTCGCGTCGGCAGCCTTGTCGACTGCCAGGCGCAGGCGCGGGTTCGAGGCGATGTCGCCGCCGCCCATGCGGGCTGCAACCGTGATTTCCTTGATGAGACGAGTCCAGATCTTGCCGCGCTTGGCGTCGGTGGCGGCCTTCTTATGCTTGATATTGGCCCATTTGCTGTGTCCAGCCATGATGTCGAGATTCCCTTAGACGGTATGGATTTAATCCTCGACATTTTATCATAGCGCCCTTGCTCAAAAACTGTCAGGGAAACAACAGCGCGGTACCCCAGGCCACCAGTCCGAGTCCGGTGGCGCAGGCCAGCAGGTGTCCGCCGGGGAGCATTTTTTCGGCCAGGATCAGGGCAATCAGGCCGCAGATCAGGGGCAGGTTGAGGACGCCGAAGGGCAGCACCAGCGCCATCAGCAGCCAGCAGCAGCCGGTGCAATAGCGGGCGTCGGCGATGCCCATCCTGAACGCGCCCCAGCTGCCGCGCCGCCAATGGGTCAGGACGAAGGCCAGCGGCGTGCGGCAGTTGTCCAGGCTGATGTGCTTGGCGGGCGTCCACTGGTAGACCCCGGCCGCCGCCAGCGCCAGCGCGCCGACGGTGGGATCGGCGATCGCCATGCTCTCGTCGAGCGCGCCGGTATCGTGCAGCAGCCAGGCCGCCAGCGCCGCCGCCAGCGCGCAGCAGCACCAGACGCACAGGTAGCCGAGCATGAACATCAGGGTGCCGGCGTAGACCCAGCGTTCGCGCCGCAGGCGTTTGACGCGCGCGTACAGCAGCACCGAGGGCGCCGCCGCCGGCAGCATCATCCCCGCGATCAAGACTACCCAGAGCCCATACAGCAGCCCGAGGTCGCCGGCGTGCCAGGGGGCGGCGGCGGTCTTGCCGGCCGCGCCGAGGCCGAGCGGCGCCATGCGGCCGACACGGACCAGCAGGTAGGCCCAGCACAGGGCCGCGAGCAGGCCCAGCAGGGCCAGGACGATGGTGCGTTCGGAGCCACTGCGCTTGACGCCGCCAGCAGTGCTCATATGAACATCTCCTCTTTGAAGTGGGTCAGCGGCGGTTGGACCACTATTGCCATCCGGCGTTCGCAGCCGCCCTCAGCCGGAAATCCGGATTCGCACTACAATCTTTTGATGAGCAAATCTGCAATCGACATTTCCGTTGCGCCGGTCCCACGTCCGGCCTTGATCGGCGGCCTCGCCATCGCCATTGCCGGCGCCGTCCTGTTCTCCACCAAAGCTGTCGTCGCCAAACTGCTGTATCGCTACCACATCGATGCAGTAACCTTGATCGCCTTCAGAATGCTGTTCTCGCTTCCGGTATTTGCGGGCGTGGCGATCTGGAAGATGCGTACCCAGCCGCCCCTGGCCGTCGCCGACCGCTGGCGCCTGGTGGGCCTGGGCCTGATCGGCTACTACCTGTCCAGCTACCTCGATTTCCTGGGGCTGCAATACATCTCGGTCGGGCTGGAGCGCCTGATCCTGTTCCTGACCCCGACCTTCGTGCTCTTGATTACCGCCGTGTTCCTGAAGCGCCGCATCGGTGGCGCGCAATGGCTGGCGCTGGGCCTGTCCTACTGCGGCATCGTGCTGGTGTTCGTGCACGACCTGCAGGGCGGCGCCGGCAGCATCGTCACCGGTTCGCTGCTGGTGCTGGGTTCGGCGCTGGCGTATGCGATCTACCTGCTGGGCACCGGCGAGATGGTCAGGCGCATCGGCTCGCTGCGCCTGGTGGCTTACGCCATGTGCGTCTCGAGCGTGGCCTGCATCGCCCAGTTCTTCATCCTGCGCCCGGCCTCGCTGCTGATCCAGCCGCTGCAGGTCTACGGCCTCTCGCTCGTGAACGGAATATTCTGTACCATCTTCCCGGTCTTCATGACGATGATCGCGGTACAGCGCATCGGCGCCGCGACCGCCTCGCAGGCCGGCATGATCGGCCCGGTGTCCACGCTGTTCCTGGGCTGGGCGCTGCTGGGTGAGCCGATCACGACCGTGCAGCTGGCCGGGACCGGCCTGGTGCTGGCGGGAATCTATATGCTGTCGCTGAAAAGAACCTAAGGGAAAAAGATGAAACCACCGCCAAGAATCGCCCTGATTGCCCACGACAAGAAAAAAGACGACATGATCGCGCTCGCCGCCGAGTACCGGGAGTTCCTGGGCCGCTGCACGCTCACCGCCACCGGCACCACCGGCGGCCGCCTGAACAACGAGCTCGGCCTCGACGTCACGCGCATGCATTCGGGCCCGCTGGGCGGCGACCTGCAGATCGGCGCCCACCTCGTCAACGGCGAGATCGACTGCGTGATCTTCCTGCGCGACCCCATGACCCCGCAACCGCACGAGCCGGACATCAATGCCCTGGTGCGTGCCTGCGACGTCCATAACATCCCGTGCGCGACGAATGTGGCGAGCGCGCACCTGGTCCTGTCCCGGCTGATGGAACTGTCCTGACAAAGGAGAACGAGAATGGCAATGGCAAAAGCGATCCGCTACGCGCGTACCGGCGGTCCCGAGGTGATGGAACTGGCCGAGGTCGAGGTCGGCGAGCCCGGTCCCGGTGAAGCGCGCGTGCGCAACCATGCGATCGGCCTGAACTTCATCGACGTCTATTTCCGCAATGGCCTTTATCCGGCCCCGCTGCCAGGGGGCCTGGGGCAGGAGGGCGCCGGCGTGGTCGAGGCGGTGGGCGAGGGCGTGACCCATGTGCGGCCAGGCGACCGCGTGGCCTATGCGGCGCGCCCGAACGGCGCCTACAGCGAGCTGCGCGTGATGCCGGCCGATATCCTGGTCAAGCTGCCGGACGACATCGACTTCGAGACCGGCGCGGCGATGATGCTGCAGGGCCTGACGGTGCAGTACCTGTTCCGCCGTACCTATCCGCTGCAGGCCGGCGAGACCATCCTGTTCCACGCGGCGGCCGGCGGGGTCGGCCTGATCGCCTGCCAGTGGGCGCGCGCGCTCGGCGTGAACCTGATCGGCACGGTGGGGTCAAACGAGAAAGCGGAACTGGCCCGGCAGCATGGCGCGGCCCACGTCATCAACTACAACACCGAGGATGTGGTGCAGCGCGTGCTGGAGATCACGAACGGGGCGAAGGTGCCGGTGGTCTACGATTCGGTCGGCAAGGACACTTTCCTGCGCTCGCTCGACTGCCTGCAGCCGCTGGGCCTGATGGTCAGCTTCGGCAACTCGTCCGGCGCGGTGCCGCCCTTCGCACTTTCCGAACTGGTTTCGCGCGGCTCGCTCTACATCACGCGTCCGACCCTGCAGACCTATGCGGCCAAGCGCGAAGACCTGGAGGCGATGGCGGCCGACCTGTTCCAGATGGTCACCAGCGGCAAGATCAAGATCGAGATCCACCAGCGCTTCCCGCTGGCGGACGCAGCCCAGGCCCATATTGCGCTGGAATCGCGGCGCACCACCGGCAAGACCATCCTTCTGCCATGACAGCCATGAGAGAGTTCAGCGACGACAACGAACCCCCGATCGAGCCCCAGCAGGACGACAGCCCGCGCTTCGGCCGCCTGCTGGCGGTGCTGGCGCTGGCGGTTTTGCTGATTGTGGCGATTACGTTTTTTTCGGAGAGGTATTTGGCCTGAGCAAACCACCGTCGTTCCCGCGAAAGCGGGAACCCATACTGAAGCGCCGAGAGAGACTGAAACTCAACCCTTCCGCGGCTCCTGCTTCAACTCGATCACCCGCGCCCCGCCATTCGGTCCAGGGAAGCCTTCGAAGGCACTCTGCACCAGCGCCGGCATCACCGCCGGGGTCGACATGGTCTTGCTGACGTTACGCACGGTCACGTCGAACAGGCGCTTGCTGTCGGTCGCCGAGCTGATGGAGATCTGCAGCTGGCGGTGGTAGCGGTGTTCCTCTTCCACGTCGTAGCGCGGCACCGGGCCCCAGAACGGGTCATAGAAGGGGTTGTACCAGCCGCCGCCCCAGTAGCGGCGGCGGAAACCGCCGTAGCCGAAGCGCGCCGAATAGGGATAGAAGGGCGCATAGGACGGGTACAGCACCTGGGTCGGCACGTCGACGGTCACGAAACGCACCGCCACCTTCAGGGCCGGCGACTGCTGCGCCTCGTGGAAGCCGAGGCGGTTCAGCTGGTCGCGCACCAGGTTCTCGTAGTTCTGCAGCTCGAGCGTGTTGTCCTGCGGGGCCGGGGCCTCGAAGGCGTAGCTCTTGTCGGTAATCTGGGCCGGCCACTGGTGGAAGGTGGTGACGTCGCTGCGGATCGTGGTCGCGCAGCCGCCCAGCAGCAGGCTCAAGGATGCTGCCGCCGCGATCATTATGCGTTTCATGACATGCTCCATCTGGCTATCTTTGCTTCAATCGGAATTCTTCACGAATACAGTTTACGCCTGCTGTTCAATTTTCAGAAATACATTTACGGGCGGTTACGGCGGCTACAGTGCGATACACAGGAAAACCGCAGACGAACGTGGAATCGAAGCATGCCGCCGCTGTTGGTAAAATAAGCATTCATTCCACCATCGTTCGCGGACACCAACCATGCGCACCGATACGCCCCAGACCATCTATCGCAAGGACTACACTGCCCCCAGCTACCAGGTCGAGACCGTGGAGCTCGGTTTTGACCTCGATCCCGCCCGCACCGTCGTCGCCAACCGGATGACGATGCGCCGCAACCCGGACAGCAGCCGGCGCGACATCGAATTGTACGGCGAGGATATTGAACTGGTGGCAATCCGCCTGAACGGCAAAACCCTGGCCGAGGGCGATTACACGATCGACGGCACGGTATTGCGTATCCCGGACACGCCGGACAGCGTCACGCTGGAGATCGAGACGATTTGCGTTCCCGAGAGCAACACGACGCTCAGCGGCCTCTACGTTTCGAACGGCAATTTCTATACGCAGTGCGAAGCCGAGGGCTTCCGCCGCATCACCTGGTTCCCGGATCGTCCGGACGTGATGGCCAAGTACATGGTCATGCTGCGCGCCGACAAGGACAAATATCCGGTCCTGCTCTCGAACGGCAACCTGGTCGACGAGGGCGAGCTGCCCGACGGCCGCCACTACGCCCTGTGGGAAGATCCGTTCAAGAAGCCGTCCTACCTGTTCGCCCTGGTGGCCGCGCGCCTGGTCTGCCAGGAGGAAAAATTCAGGCTCCAGGACGGCCGCACGGCATTACTCCAGGTGTGGGTGGAAGAGGGCAACCTCGACAAGACCGATTACGCGATGCAGTCGCTCAAGCGCAGCATCCGCTGGGACGAGGAACGCTGGGACCTCGAGCTCGACCTCGACCGCTTCATGATCGTCGCCGTCGGCGACTTCAACATGGGCGCGATGGAAAACAAGGGCCTGAACATCTTCAACACCAAGTTCGTGCTGGCCAATCCGCGCGTCGCCACCGACTTCGACTTCCAGGGCATCGAAGCGGTGGTCGGCCACGAATACTTCCACAACTGGACCGGCAACCGCGTCACCTGCCGCGACTGGTTCCAGCTGTCGCTGAAGGAAGGCCTGACCGTGTTCCGCGACCAGGAATTCTCGGCCGACATGATCGGCACCGATACCGGCCGCGCCGTCACCCGCATCGACCAGGTGCGCACCCTGCGCCAGGCCCAGTTCCCGGAAGACGCCGGCCCGATGGCCCACCCGGTGCGCCCGGACTCCTTCGTCGAGATCAACAACTTCTACACGGTCACGGTGTACGAGAAGGGCGCCGAAGTGGTCCGCATGTACCAGACCCTGCTGGGCCGCGAAGGCTTCCGCAAGGGCATGGACCTGTACTTCGCCCGCCACGACGGCCAGGCCGTCACCTGCGACGACTTCCGCATGGCGATGGCCGACGCCAACGGCCGCGACCTGACCCAGTTCGAACGCTGGTACAGCCAGGCCGGCACGCCCATCGTGCAGGCCGAGACCCGCTACGACGAACAGGCGAGAACCTATACCCTGCGCCTGGTCCAGTCCTGCCCGGCGACCCCGGGCCAGCCGGACAAGCTGCCCTTCCACATCCCGGTGGCCGTCGGCCTGCTGGGCAAGGACGGCACCGACATGCCGCTGATGATCGACGGCCAGCCGAAGGGCACGACGGCCGTGCTGGAACTGACGGAAGCCGACCAGACCTTCGTGTTCACCGACGTGCTGGAACAACCGACACCCTCCATCCTGCGCGACTTCTCGGCCCCGGTGATCCTGAAGCACGGCTACAGCGACGCCGAACTGGTCCACCTGTTCAGCCACGACAGCGACCCGGTCAACCGCTGGGAAGCCGGCCAGCGCCTGGCCATGGGCCGCCTGCTCAAGCTGACCGGCATGGCCGGCGCCAACGGCGGTCCGGACGCGCTCGACCTGGACGACGTCTTCGTCGAAGCGATGCGCAAGATGCTGGCCGACGAAAGCCTCGACCCGGCCTTCCGCGAACAGGCGCTGCTGCTGCCGTCGGAAACCATGATCGCCGACCAGCTCGACGTGGTGAACCCGCTGGCGATCCACACCGCGCGCCAGTTCGTGCGCGCCGACATCGGCGCCCGCCTGCGCACCGAGCTGCTGGCCCAGTACCAGGCCAACCAGACCCCGGGCGAGTACAGCCCGGACGCCGCCTCGATCGGCAAGCGGGCGCTGAAGAACCTGGCGCTGAGCTACCTGTGCGCGGCCCCGGACGAGGAATCGATCGCCCTGGCCCAGCGCCAGTTCGACGAAGCCACGAACATGACCGACCGCGCGGCCGCCCTGAGCGCCCTCGTGCATGCGCGCGCACCCGGCGCCCAGGCCGCGCTGCAGCGCTTCTACGACGAGTTCCAGGGCGAGGCCCTGGTGGTCGACAAGTGGTTCATGATGCAGGCATCGGCCCCGACCACCGACGTGGCGGCCGTGCGCGAGCTGATGAAGCACCCGGCCTTCACGCTGCGCAACCCGAACCGCGCGCGCAGCCTGGTCGCCGCCTTCTGCGTCAACAACCCGGTGCAGTTCCACGCCCCGGACGGCAGCGGCTACGCCTTCTGGGCCGAGCAGGTGATCGCCCTGGATGCGCTCAACCCGCAGGTGGCCAGCCGCCTGTCGCGCGCCATGGACCGCTGGCGCCGCTATTCGCCGGCCCTGCAGGCGCACATGAAGAAAGCGCTGCAGCAGGTGGCCGGCCAGGGCAAGCTGTCGAACGACGTGCGCGAGGTGGTGTCCAAAGCCTTGGCCAATTAAGAATGAACGTGGGCACCCCGTGCCCACGATCCGAAAACGAATTCAACCAAACGAAGGAAGTTCATGAAACGAGTCAGCCTGACCCAATACCTGGTTGAGGAGCAGCGCCTCCACAACAACATCCCGGCATCCCTGCGCCTCCTGATCGAGGTGGTGGCGCGCGCCTGCAAGACCATCAGCCACTCGGTCGGCAAGGGCGCCCTCGGCGACATCCTGGGCAGCGCCGACACCGAGAACATCCAGGGCGAGGTGCAGAAGAAGCTCGACGTGATCTCGAACGAGATCCTGCTCGAAGCCAACGAGTGGGGCGGCCACCTGGCGGCCATGGCTTCGGAAGAGATGGAATCGATCCACCCAATCCCGAACCGCTACCCGATGGGCGAATACATGCTGCTGTTCGATCCGCTGGACGGCTCGTCGAACATCGACGTCAACGTCTCGATCGGCACCATCTTCTCGGTCCTGAAGGCGCCGGAAGGCATGACCGCCCCGACCGAAGCCGACTTCATGCAGGCAGGCGCCAAGCAGGTCGCCGCCGGCTACGCCGTCTACGGCCCGCAGACCATGCTGGTGCTGACCACCGGCGCCGGCGTCAACTGCTTCACCCTGGACCGCGAGATGGGCTCCTGGGTGCTGACCCAGAAGGACATGCAGATCCCGGAAGAGACCAAGGAATTCGCGATCAATATGTCGAACCAGCGCCACTGGCACCCGCCGGTGCAGCGCTATGTCTCCGAAATGCTGGCCGGTAAGACCGGTCCGCGCGGCAAGGACTTCAACATGCGCTGGATCGCCTCCATGGTGGCCGACGTGCACCGCATCCTGAACCGCGGCGGCATCTTCATGTACCCGGCCGACCTGCGCGATCCGTCCCAGCCGGGCAAGCTGCGCCTGATGTACGAGGCCAATCCGATGGCCTTCATCGTCGAGCAGGCCGGCGGCGCCGCCACCGACGGCCGCCAGCGCATCCTCGACATCCCGCCGACCAAGCTGCACCAGCGCGTGCCGGTTTTCCTCGGCTCGAAGAGCGAGGTCGAGCGCGTGACCAGCTACCACCAGGAGTGATCTGGACAAAATTGCCGAGCCGGGCTAGCCAGTTGACGAAGTTGTTTGTTAGAATACGGCTCCCGCCGCTGTAGCTCAGTCGGTAGAGCAGCGCATTCGTAATGCGAAGGTCACCAGTTCGATTCCGGTCAGCGGCACCAGTTTTGGCGTAAAGGCATCCCATCGGGGTGCCTTTTTGCTTTCCGGCGGCCTCTTTCGCCACGATCCAACAGCTCTGTTAGTCAGCGCACAGTCCCCCTCGTCCGTAAGTTGTATTTTTTCTATCGCGACGCCGCGCGACCGGTGTCGAACCGGCATCGCGGCCCTACCCAGCGAAACCCGAAATGGATCATTCCTATGCGCGGAACTCCTGAAAGTGTTCAGGGTCAATGTGTTGATGGTCGAATATCGGTCTACTCCGCGTCAGTCAAAATTTTACGAGGAATACATCATGGATAATCAGAAGCCGAGCGAAGCAAAAGGTAGCAATGCAGGTAACCAGGGCAGCTCGAACAGCTCGAACAGCTCGAGCAGCCTGAACAAGAGCAGCCAGATGAACCAGGGCAAGGACCAGACCGGCTCGACCGGCTCGAGCACCGGCGGCGCCACCGCGTCGAGCACCGGCGCCGTGGGCGGCACCAGCAATGCCGGTTCCTCGTCGTCGTCGCCGTCGTCGAATTCGCAGGGCGTGGGCTCGATGGGTGCGATGAGCGCCAGCGGCTCGACCGCCAGCGGCACCAACAGCTCGACCGGTTCGTCCGGCTCGAACGGCTCGTCCAACCTCAACCGCGGCGGCTCCAGCATGGGCCCCACTGGTTCGTCGGGTAGCAGCCAGAGCGGCACGGGCGCCGGCTCGGCCACCGGTTCCGGCACCGGCGGCGACATGAAGGACATGGCGAACAAGGCCCAGAACGTGGTCGACCAGAAGGCCCAGGACCTGCACGGCAAGATCGACCAGGCCGCGGACGCCGCCAAGCCGATGGTCGACAAGGCCGTCAACAGCGTGCAGCCGGTGGTCGACCGCCTGGCAACGACCGCCCACGCCGGCGTGGACAAGCTGCAGGGCATGCTGAGCGGCGCGGGCGACAGCCTGGGTCAGCGCAAGGAACAGCTGACCGACGCCTACGGCCAGTACATGGACCAGGGCCGCGAATACGTGCGCCAGAACCCGGGTACCGCCGTGGCGATTGCTGCGGGCGTGGGCTTCCTGCTGGCCAAGATCCTGGGTGGTGGCAGCCGCCGTGACTATTGATCGGTAAATCGATCGGTAGCTGAGAGCGCCGGCCCTTGGGCCGGCTTTTTTTTGTTGGCTTCAGAACGTCGTCCCCGCGCAGGCGGGGATCCAAGTTTACGTGGTTCGCTACGAACTTGGGTTCCCGCCTGCGCGGGAACGACGTCTGGGAGCTAACCATTCGATGGCAGGCTCATCAGGTCGAGGTGATCAGGCCGCCGATCACGGCCACCGCCAGCGGCAGCATGCCGGTTACAAATCCTTACTTTTGCAAAGACGCACTCCTATCTACACTTCCCTGTAGAGCTGATTGTTCGATAAACCTCCGGAGCGTCCACCATGACCAGCCGTCCTTTGCTCGCCATCCTTGCTGCAAGCCTGCTCTTCACACCGGCGCTCCACGCGGCGCCCCTCGCACCCGACCAGCAGGCGGTGCATGTGCTGAACCGCCTGGCCTTCGGCCCGCGTCCGGGCGACGTCGAGCGCGTCCAGCGCATGGGCGTGCAGCAGTACATCGACGAGCAGCTGCACCCCGAGAGCATCCCGATGCCGCCCGACTTGTCGGCGCGCCTGGATGCGCTGGAAACCGTCAAGCGCAGCGCCGGCGCGGCCCTCGGCGACTACATCGAGCTGCGCAAGGAGGTGCGCAACGAGGAAGAGGGCGCCAAGCAGCGCCGCCGCATCGAGCAGGGACGCGCCACGCGCGAGGAAGCCGAGGCGCGCCTGCTGCGCGCGGTCGAGAGCCCGCGCCAGCTCGAGGAGGTGATGGTCGACTTCTGGTTCAACCATTTCAACGTCTTCGCCGGCAAGGGCATCGACCGCGCCCTGGTGGCCAGCTACGAGCGCGACGCCATCCGTCCCTACGCGCTGGGCTCCTTCCGCGCCCTGCTGGGCGCCACCGCCAAGCATCCGGCGATGCTGTTCTACCTCGATAACGTGGTGTCCTCGACGCCGCGGCCGAATGCGAAAGGCAGGGCCCAGGGCCTGAACGAGAACTATGCGCGCGAACTGATGGAGCTGCACACGCTGGGCGTGGACGCCGGCTATACGCAACGTGACGTCACCGAGCTGGCGCGCATGCTGACCGGCTGGACCTTCGACCAGCGCCGCCTGGTGCGCGATGGCGAAACCTTCCGCTTCGACGCCGGCCGCCACGACAAGGGCGCCAAGACCTGGCTCGGCCAGGAAATCGCGCCGAACGGGCAGGGCGAGGGAGAATACGCGCTCGACGTGCTGGCCATGCATCCGGCCACCGCGCACCACATCAGCTTCCAGCTGGCCCAGTACTTCGTCAGCGACACGCCGCCCCCGGCCCTGGTCGAACGCATGAGCCGGACCTGGCTGGCCAGCCAGGGCGATATCCGCGCCGTGCTGAAGACCCTGTTCTCCAGCAGCGAATTCATGGACAGCCAGGCCGCCGGCGCCAAGTTCAAGACGCCCTACCAGTTCGTGGTCTCGGCCGCGCGCGCCAGCAGTGCGCCGCTGGTCAACGTGGCGCCGCTGGTGAGCACCATGAACCAGCTCGGCATGCCGCTGTACGGCTGCCAGACCCCGGACGGCTACAAGAATACCCAGGAGGCCTGGCTGAACCCGGACGCCCTGACGCGCCGCATCGCCTTCGCCACCGCACTGGCCCAGGGCCGGTTGCCGCTGGCGACCAGGCCGCCGCTGGCGCCGCCGCCGCCCGCTCCGCCGATGCAGAACCTGGCCGGCAGCGACGCCTCGCCGGCGATGTTCGTGCCGCCGCCGCCAACCCCGCCCGCACCGCCGGTGCCGCTCGATGCGGCCAGGCTGCAGGCCACGCTGGCGGGTTCGCTGTCGCCGCGCACCGCCGACACCATCGCGCGCAGCCCGGACAATCTGCGCGCGGCCATGCTGCTGGGCAGCCCCGATTTCATGCAGCATTAACCTCGATACCTGGAGAACGACCATGCAACGCAGGGATTTCCTGAACACGCTGGCGCTGGGCGCCGGCATCATGCTGCCGCTGGGCCGCCACGCCTGGGCGGTGACCGGCACCGGCACCGCCGACAGCCCGACCCGCAGGAAGCTGGTGGTGGTGATGCTGCGCGGGGCGGTGGACGGCCTGAACGTGGTGGCGCCGGTGGGCGACGAGAACTACCTGCGCCTGCGTCCCGGTATCGGCCTGGCCAGCCCCGGTATGGAGAACGGCGCGCTCGACCTGGACGGTTACTTCGGCCTGCATCCGGCGCTGGCCAGCCTGCAGCCGCTGTGGCAGCAGAAGAAGCTCGCCTTCGTGCATGCCAGCGGTTCGCCGGACGCCACCCGCTCGCACTTCGATGCCCAGGACTACATGGAATCGGCCACGCCCGGCCGCAAGAGCACGCCGGACGGCTGGATGAACCGCCTGGTCACGGCCCTCCCGGGCACCGCCACGCCGAGCCGCCTGCTGGGCATCGGCCCCGTCATGCCGCGCATCCTGGCCGGCCAGGCCGCGGCCGTCAACCTGCCGAACGTGGCCGCCGGTACCAAGGCCGACATCCTCGACCGCCCGGCCATCGGCGCCGCCTTCGACCAGCTCTACGCCGGCCATCCGCGCTTCGGCCGTGCCTACGAGGACGGCCGCAAGGCCCACCGCGAAGTGATGATGGCCGCCGCCGAGACGCCGCAGATGCAGGCGGCCGACCGCGGTGCGCCGCTGCCGAACGGTTTCCCCGACGATGCCGCGCGCCTGGCCACCCTGATGCGCAACGATCCAAAGATCCAGATGGCCTTCGTTGCGCTGGGCGGCTGGGATACCCACGTGGCACAGGGCGCCGGCACCGGCCAGCTGGCGAACCGCCTGGCGCCGCTGGGCCAGGGCCTGGCGGTGCTGGCCGAACGCCTGGGCAACCTGTTCGACGATACCGTGGTGGTCGTGATGTCGGAGTTCGGCCGCACCGCGCGCGAGAACGGCACCGGCGGCACCGACCATGGCCATGGGAATGTGATGTGGGTAATGGGAGGGAAGGTCAGTGGCGGCCGGGTCTACGGCGACTGGCAGGGACTGGAAGAGGCTGCGCTGAACGAAGGCCGCGATTTGCCGGTGACGACCGATTTCCGTTCGGTCCTGGCGCAAATCGCCGAACAGCATTTACTTTTGAGCGACAAGCAGCTGAGCCAGGTCTTTCCCGCAATGCCGCAAAAGGCTGCGTCTTTCCGCGTGCTCGGTGCCTGATTGTAGGAGCGGTCCCACTGTGGGGCGGGGTCAACGCGCTATCGTAGTTTTACCGTATTGCGGTGCACAATAAATGGCGCTATAGTTGAACCGTCTCCTCCAGTTTTCTCCGAAATCTGGATTCCGCCCGCTCCGCAAGGTAGCGGGTTTTTTTTGCGTGCGTTTTTAAAGACGCCATTCCCGCGCTTCCATCCCTCGTCCCCGCGAAGGCGCCTCGCTGCGCGAGGCCCCAAGTTCTGTTTGCGCTTACGATACGCATGCAAACTTGGATCCTCGCCTTCGCGGGGACGACGGCTGAAACTAGGCGCGCGTGGTCTCCACATCATCCCCCTGAAAAGCCCCGGCCCGCCAGGTCAGCACCAGGGTGTCCCGATGTCCATGCTCCCCCAGCGGCTGGATCGGCGTCGATTCGTGGATCACGGCGGCGTCGTCGAGCAGCAGCATGGTCCAGGGTTCCAGCATGGTGAAGCGCTGGCCTTTCGGGCCCTCGGCTTCGAACACGCGGGTTTCGCCGCCCTTGATGTTCTCGCGGCCGATCAGGATCACGGCCACGAAGTCGACGCCGTCGCGGTGGGCGCCTTCCGGCGTCGGACGGCCGATGCCGTCGGCGGTGTCGATGCGGAACTGGTGCGCCTCGACATACCAGGTCTGCTCGCCCTTCACCTTCGAGCACACCGCGCCGAGTGAGCGCAGCAGCTTGTTCCAGGCCGGCTGCGCGGCGGTGCCGGGTTCGATCGGCACGAACAGGCGGTGCATGCCGCCGTGCAGGGCGTTGTACTCGACCGGCTGCCAGTGGGCGCGGTGGGGGCTCTGCGTGAGCGTGCCGCCGTCGTCGACGAAGCAGGAGTGGCGCCGGCGCCGGTAGCGGCCGCCGTCCTTCAGGTAGTTGTCGAGTTCCAGCCGGTCCCAGCTCGGCGCCAGGGCCTGCAGTTCGTCGAGGGAGCAGCCGGCCAGGCTAGCCACGTCTTGCGGACGCAGCAGCGCATAGCCGTCCGTGCGCAGCGCTTCGGCGATGCGCGACGGGTCGGTATAGGGTGGTTGCGGTGTAGTCATCCCGCTAGCGTAGCACTTTTCGCTTGCGTGGGCTCGGAGAGCCCCCCTACCAATTTTTCACGAGCGTCAGTCGGAAGGAGCGCGATTCGAGCGGATGGAAGTGGATGTCCTCGCGCGGTTCGCTCTCGCCGCGCAGCCGCGACGCGTAGTAGTAGTCGATGGCCGAGACCTTCTTGTTGGCCAGGTTGAAGCCTTCCAGTTCCAGCCGCAGGTCCCTGGCGATGCGGTAGCCGATGCGGCCGTTCAGCGTGGTGCTGGCGTGCGAGCGCACGCTGTCGTCCTCGATGAGGGGGCGCGGGCCGAAGTAGCGCAGGCGCAGCGCGCCTTCCCAGGCGCCGTTCTTGCCGAGCTGGCTGGCGGTGATGGCCAGCTGGCCCACGCCCTCGACCGCGCCGGGAATGCGGTCCTCGGCCGGCTCCACGCCGCGCGAGCGGGCCCGCGCGAAGGCGGCGTCGAAGTCGATCGACAGCCACTTCACCGGCTTGTAGTAGTTCGAGAATTCGATGCCGTAGCGGCGGCTGGGCGGGCCGGCCTCGGTCGTGCCTTCGTCGCCGACGTAGCTCAGCTCCGAGTCGAAATCCAGGCGGTACAGCGACAGCGCGGTCTGCATCTTCGGGATTGCCTCGGTACGCAGGCCGATCTCCATGCCGCGCGAGCGCACCAGCCCCGGCGACTGGCCGAGGGACGCCAATGTCTTCGGATCGACGGTGGCGACCGTGCCGCGCGCATCGTTGCTGTGGAAGCCCTGGCCATAGTTCAGATACAGCTCGCTGCTCTTCCACGGACCGAACACCAGGTTCATCGACGGGCTGAGCAGGGTGTCGCCGGCGCTGCCGGAATTGGCGGCCAGATTGCTCTTCACACGAAAGCGGTAGTTATCGGCGCGCAGGCCGACGATGGCGCGGAAGGACTCGCCCCAGCGCGTGGCGCTCTCGATCCAGGCGGCCTTGCTGGTCTCGACGATATGGTCCTGGCGCGTGGTCTCCATGGCCTGGCGCGCCTGGGTGTGCAGCAGGCCGTTGAAGATATTGTCGTTCTGGGCCTGCAGGCCGACGCTCAGGTCCGAAGTGACCGTGTCGCCGCGGTGCGCATGCCAGGTGTGCAGGGCATTCAAGCCGCCAGTCACGCGGCGGTCCGGCTGGGCGAACTGGTCGCCGTGCAGCGGGTCTTCCATGTAGTAGGTGAAGTTCGACCACAGGTCCAGCTGGTTGCGGATCAGGTAGGCGCTCACCTTCGACATCGAATCGGCCGAGGTCTGGCGCCACACGCCGGACAGGCTGTAGCGGCGCGCCTCGCCGCCGTCGGTATCGTCGACCAGGTTGAAGCGGCCGATGCGGCCGTCGTCCACCGCGCGTTCGGGGATCTGGTCGGTGGAATTCCAGCGGCCGCGATAGGCCATCGCGGTGACGCTCCAGCCATTGTTCGCATAGCCGCGGCTGTAGCGCAGCACGCCGTTCACCTTCTGGTAATCGTCCGGATGGGTGAAGGGGCCGTCGTTGTGCAGCAGTTCAAGCGCATAGGTGAGGGCGCCGCCGGCCGCATCCTTGGATGCCGCCAGCGCGGTGCGCGCATAGCCGTTCTGGCCGACGCTCAGGGTCGCCACGTCGCGCACCAGGCGGTTCGCATAGGTGACCGAGGCGCTGCCGGCCGAGGCGAAATCGCCTTCGCGCGCCGAGTACGGTCCCTTGCGGTAGTCGAGGCGGGCGGTGAGTTCCGGAATCAGGAAGTTCAGGTCGGTCCAGCCCTGGCCGTGGGCGTGCGAGCGCTGGTTGACCGGCATCTCGTCGACATAGGTGGCGAGGTCGGTGCCGTGGTCGAGGTTGAAGCCGCGCAGGTAGAACTGGTTGGCCTTGCCTTCGCCGCTGTGCTGGCTGGCGATCAGGCCCGGCGCCGCTTCCAGCAGTTCGCCGGGACGGTAGATGGTGCGCATCTCCAGCTCTTTCTGGCTGACGCTGCCGGCATTCGCGGAGTCAAGCAGGCCGAGCTGGCTGGCGCGGGCGCCTTCGACCAGTACGCGCTGGATCACGAAATCGTCGGCATGTGCAGCGGGGTGAACCAACAATGGGGAAAACAGCGCGGCCAGCGCGCAAGGCAGGACTCGAAGACGCATGGAACCAGGACTTAATGTACTGAAAACTCAGGGTGATTGCTGTTGAAGCCGAAGGTGCGGATGCCGCCGGCCACCGTCAGGTTGACGGTATTCAGCTGGTCGGGCAGGAAGTCGATCATCACTTCGTCGTGGATGAACTCGACCTTGGAGGCCGGCGTCTGCTGCACTTCCTGGAACACGACGACGCTCTGGGCGTCGGCCGTCATGCCGACCCAGTTCAGCGGCAGGCGGCGCTTGTCCTTGTCCGCCAGCCAGAACTGCTTCTCGACGTATTTGCGGAACACGGCCTGGTCGTCCGGGTCGGACAGGTCGAACTGGCGCTGGTACAGATTGGTCAGCAGGGCCTCGACGTCGTGCGCCATATAGGTGTGCACGACCTCGGTGCTGCCGGTACGCTCGTTATAGCTGATGTCGGTGATCCCGGCGTGGAAGTTGTGCGCCGGCGCCAGCGCGCAGGCGCCCGCCAGGACGGCGGCCGCTGCGCACTGTGCGATGAAGCGTTTGAAGCTCATTGCACCTTCCCGCCCGCTTCGATGGACTGCTCGGCATCCTTCACGGCTTCCTTGCTGTCCTTCTTGGCGTCTTTCGATTTCAGTTTTTCGCTCAGTTTCTCTTGAAAGTCTTTCATCATGTCGTCCGATGGGCGCTGGCTCTTGAACAATTCCAGGCGCGACGGCGTCACCTTGCGCGGCCAGGCGTTGTCGCTGGTGTCGATGTCGGCGGTTTCCAGGTAGGGGTCCTGCACCAGGCTGGTCATCGGCTCGTCGGTGATGATCAGTTTCGTGATCTTCTTCGGATTGTAGCGCCACACCTCGGCCGGCACGCGCTCGACGTACTTCTTGCCGCTGGCCAGCGTGATCTCGAGGATCAGCGGGGTCACCAGGCCGCCCTTGTTGCTGAAGTCGACCAGGTACATGTGCTTGCCTTCCTTCAGCAGCGCCTTCTCCCAGTCTTCCAGGCCTTCCATGGTCTCGTTGTACTTGTTGCGGTCCTTGTTGGTAACCGTGAAGTCGTCGTGCTCGTTGTAGAAGTCCTTGAGTTCAGGATGCGCATCGACGCGGCGCGCCAGTGTGCCCTTGTTGCGCTGGTCAGTGATCGAGACCGGTTCCTGGTCCTTCAGGGATTTCTTCCACTTCTTCTCGACTTCCGGATCCTTGGTGCCGATCGTGTACTCGCTGATGCCGTCCACGCTCACGTCCACCGCGTCGGTGGTGTAGAACCAGCCGCGCCAGAACCAGTCGAGGTCCGTGCCGGACGCATCTTCCATGGTGCGGAAGAAGTCGGCCGGGGTGGGGCGCTTGAACTTCCAGCGCTCGGCATAGGTGCGGAAGGCGAAGTCGAACAGTTCGCGGCCCAGCACCGTTTCGCGCAGCACGTTCAGCGCGGTGGCCGGCTTGGCGTAGGCATTGCTGCCGCGGTTCGTGATCGATTCCGAATTGGTCATGATCGGCTGCTGGTTGCGGCTCTTCATGTAGTCGACGATGTTGCGCGCTTCGCCGCGGCGGGCCGGGTAATTGTCTTCCCACGCGGTCTCGGCGAGGAACTGCATGAAGGAGTTGATGCCTTCGTCCATCCAGGTCCACTGGCGCTCGTCCGAGTTGACGATCATCGGGAAGTAGTTGTGGCCGACCTCGTGGATGATCACGCTGATCAAGCCATACTTGGTGCTGCGCGAGTAGGTCAGCTCGCCGGTCTTCTTGTCCTTGGTCGGACGGCCGCCGTTAAACGAGATCATCGGGTATTCCATGCCGCCCACCGGGCCGTTCACGGAAATCGCCACCGGATACGGATAGTCGAAGGAATACTTGTTGTACTGGTCGATGGTATGGATGATGGCCTGGGTTGAATACTTTTCCCACAGCGGGTTGCCTTCCTTCGGATAGAAGGACATGGCCAGCACGTCGGTGCCGCCCTTCTTGAAGCCCTGCGCATCCCAGATGAACTTGCGCGAGGAGGCCCAGGCGAAGTCGCGTACGTTCTTCGCCTTGAAGCGCCAGGTCTTGCTGGTGGTGGCGCGGCCCTTCTCGCGGGCTTCCGCATCCGCCTGGCTGGCGATGATCACCGGCTGGGTGGCGCTGCGCGCCTGCTTCAGGCGCTCGCGCTGGGCGCTGGTCAGGACCTCGCCTTCGTTCTGCAGCTCGCCGGTGGCGGCCACGATGTGGTCGGACGGCACCGTGATCTCGACGTCGTAGTCGCCGAATTCCAGCGTGAACTCGCCGTCGCCCAGGTACTGCTTGTTCTGCCAGCCGTGGGTGTCATAGTAGGCGGCCATGCGCGGGTAGAACTGGGCGATCTCGAACAGGTCGTTCTTGTCCTGCTTGTCGAAGCGTTCGAAGCCCATGCGGCGGCCCAGCACGTTCGTCTCCGGCACATTGAAGGACCACGCCATATTGAAGGAGAAGCGCGAGCCCGGCTTCAGCGGCTGGTCGAGGTCGATGCGCATCATGGTCTTGTTGATCACGTAGCGCAGCGGCTTGCCGTCGGTTCCGGTGACGCTGGCGATCTTGAAGCCGCCGTCGAACTTGCGGCTCTCGACCAGGAAGCGGGCCGCCTCGTACTGCAAACCGGTCTGGCCGCCGGCGCCGGCCGTGCGCCATGCCTCGCGCGAGGGGTAGCTCGAGATATTGCGGTTGTCCGAGTCGGCGCGGAACATGTTCTGGTCCAGCTGCACCCACAGGTAGTTCAGCGTGTCCGGCGAGTTGTTGTGGTAGGTGACGGTCTCGCTGCCGCTCACGGCGCGATTCGCCTCGTCCAGCCGGGCGCGGATCTTGTAGTCGGCGCGCTGCTGCCAGTAGGCGTGGCCCGGTGCGCCCGAGGCGGTACGGGTGTCGGTGGGCGTGGGCAGCAGCTCGTCGAGCTGGCGGAACTTGTCGTCGAATTGCTGGGCGAAGGCCGAGCCGGTGATGGCGGCGACCAGGGTGAATGTGGCGAGGCGAGCAGGCAGGCGTTTCATTGGATTGTTTTTGGAACGGTGGTTGTGCGTTTGCGCGGGCACTCCGTGCCCACGCATCACGTGTCGATTATTTGGCGATCGGTTTGGCGGCCGCGTCTTCGGCCTTCTCGTCCTTGGCCTTCAGCTTCTCATTGAAGTCTTTCATCATGTCGTCACCGCCACGCTGCGACTTGAACAGCTCCAGGCGCGACGGCGTCACCTTGCGCGGCCAGGCGTTGTCGCTCAGGTCCGTATCCGCGGTTTCCCAGTACGGATCCTGCACCAGGCTGGTCATCGGCTCGTCCGTGATGATCAGCTTCGTGATCTTCTTCGGGTTGTAGCGCCACACTTCGGCCGGTACGCGTTCGACATACTTCTTGCCGCTGGCGAGCGTGATCTCCAGCACCAGCGGGGTCACCAGGCCGCCCTTGTTGCTGAAGTCGACCAGGTACATGTGCTTGCCTTCCTTCAGCAGCGCCTTCTCCCAGTCCTCGAGCCCTTCCATGGTCTCGTTGTACTTGTTGCGGTCCTTGTTGGTGACCGTGAAGTCGTCGTGCTCGTTGTAGAAGTCCTTGAGTTCAGGATGCGCATCGACGCGGCGTTCCAGCGTGCCCTTGTTGCGCTGGTCGGTGATCGAGACCGGCTCCTGGTCCTTCAGGGACTTCTTCCACTTCTTCTCGATTTCCGGATCCTTGGTGCCGATCGTGTATTCGCTGATGCCATCCACGCTCACGTCCACGTGATCGGTGGTGTAGAACCAGCCGCGCCAGAACCAGTCGAGGTCCGTGCCCGAGGCGTCTTCCATGGTGCGGAAGAAGTCGGCCGGGGTCGGACGCTTGAACTTCCAGCGGCGTGCGTATTCGCGGAAGGCGAAGTCGAACAGTTCGCGGCCCAGCACGGTCTCGCGCAGCACGTTGAGGGCGGTGGCCGGCTTCGCATAGGCGTTGTTGAGGAACTGGACCAGGGATTCCGAGTTGGTCATGATCGGCACCTGGTTCTGGCTCTTCATGTAGCCGGCGATCAGGCGCGCCTCGCCCCACTGGACCGGGAATTTCTCTTCCCAGGCTTCTTCGGCCAGGAACTCCAGGAAGCTGTTCAGGCCCTCGTCCATCCAGGTCCACTGGCGCTCGTCCGAGTTCACGACCATCGGGAAGTAGTTGTGGCCGACCTCGTGGATCACCACGCCGATCAGGCCGTACTTGGCGTTCTTCGAATACGTGATCTCGCCGGTCTTCTTGTCCTTGGTCGGACGCGGGGCGTTAAACGAGATCATCGGGTATTCCATGCCGCCGCCGACGTCGAAGTTGACCGAGATGGCGACCGGGTAGGGATAGTCGAAGGAGTACTTGCTGTACTGGTCGAGGGTGTGCACCACCGCGTGGGTCGAGTACTTGCCCCACAGCGGATTGCCTTCCTTCGGGTAGTAGGACATCGCCAGCGCATCCGTGCCTTCCTTCTTGAAACCCTGTGCATCCCAGATGAACTTGCGGCTCGAGGCGAACGCGAAGTCGCGCACGTTCTTCGCCTTGAAGCGCCAGGTTTTGCTGCCCTCGAGCCGGGTCTTTTCCTTGGCCTCGGCCTCGGCCTGGGTCACGATCAGCACCGGCTGTCTGGCGGTGCGCGCCTGCTTCAGGCGTTCGCGCTGGGCCGGCGTGAGTACCGCGTCCGGGTTCTGCAGTTCGCCGGTGGCGGCGACGATGTGGTCGGCGGGGACCGTCAGCTCGACGTCGTAGTCGCCGAATTCCAGCGTGAATTCGCCGGCGCCGAGGAACTGCTTGTGCTGCCATCCGTGGGCGTCGTAGTAGGCGGCCATGCGCGGGAACCATTGGGCGATCGCGAACAGGTCGTTCTTGTCGTCGAAGGTCTCGTAACCCGAGCGGCCGTGCACCACCTTCTGGTCGTTGATCTTGTAGTTCCACTCGACCGAGAAGGCCAGTTTCGATCCCGGCTTCATCGCCTGCGGCAGGTCGATGCGCATCATGGTGCCGTTGATGACGTAACGAAGCGGGGCGCCGCCGGCATCCTTCACGGCGGTGATGTTGAAGCCGCCGTCGAAGAGGCGCGATTCCAGCATGGTGCGCATGCCGTCGAACTTCACTCCCGTCTCCGGCGTCGCCCTGGCCCAGGCCTCGCGCGACGGCAGGGTGGCCGTGGTGCGCGCGCCGGAATTCGGCTTGAACAGGTTCTGGTCGAGCTGCAGCCACAGGTAGTTCAGCGTGTCAGGCGAGTTGTTATGGTAGGTGACGGTCTCGCTGCCGGTGATGGCGTGATTGGCTTCGTCCAGGCGGGCGCGGATCTTGTAGTCGGCGCGCTGCTGCCAGTAGGCGTGACCCGGGGCGCCGGATGCGGTGCGGGTGTCGGTGGGCGTGGGCAGCAGTTCGTCGAGCTGGCGGAACTTGTCTTCGAACGGTTCGGCTGCGTGGGCGAGGGAAGCGACCAAGGTCAGTGCGGCGAGGCTGGCGGGCAGGCGTTTGAAATTCATGTCTCTCGTTATATGTATGTTTTTACGGTCCCAAAACGTAGGGTGGGCACCCCGTGCCCACGCGCGAGCCTGCAAATCGCAAGCGTCACACGTGGGCACGGGGTGCCCACCCCACGGTATTACTTGGCTGCTGCGTCGGCAGCGGCCTTGACTTCCGGCTTGGCGTCCTTGGACTCCTTCGATTCCTTGGTCTTTAGCTTCTCATTATAGTCGCGCATCATATCGTCACCGCCACCGCGCTGCGACTTGAAGAGCTCCAGGCGCGACGGGGTCGCACGGCGCGGCCAGGCGTTGTCGCTCTGGTCGGTGTCCGCGGTTTCCCAGTACGGGTCCTGCACCAGGCTGGTCATCGGCTCGTCCGTGATGATCAGCTTCGTGATCTTCTTCGGGTTGTAACGCCACACTTCGGCCGGCACGCGCTCGACGTACTTCTTGCCGCTGGCCAGCGTGATCTCGAGGATCAGCGGGGTCACCAGGCCGCCCTTGTTGGTGAAGTCGACCAGGTACATGTGCTTGCCTTCCTTCAGCAGCGCCTTCTCCCAGTCCTCGAGCCCTTCCATGGTCTCGTTGTACTTGTTGCGGTCCTTGTTGGTGACCGTGAAGTCGTCGTGCTCGTTGTAGAAGTCCTTGAGTTCAGGATGCGCATCGACGCGGCGCGCCAGTGTGCCCTTGTTGCGCTGGTCGGTGATCGAGACCGGCTCCTGGTCCTTCAGGGACTTCTTCCACTTCTTCTCGATTTCCGGATCCTTGGTGCCGATCGTGTATTCGCTGATGCCGTCCACGCTCACGTCCACGTGATCGGTGGTGTAGAACCAGCCGCGCCAGAACCAGTCGAGGTCCGTGCCGGACGCGTCTTCCATGGTGCGGAAGAAGTCGGCCGGGGTCGGACGCTTGAACTTCCAGCGGCGCGCGTATTCGCGGAAGGCGAAGTCGAACAGTTCGCGGCCCAGCACGGTCTCGCGCAGGATGTTCAGCGCGGCGGTCGGCTTGGCGTAGGAGTTCGGGCCCAGCGCCGAGATCGACTCGGAGTTGGTCATGATCGGCTGCTGGTTCGCGCTCTTCATGTAGTCCACGATCGAACGCGGCTCGCCGCGCGACTGCGGATAGCCTTCTTCCCATGCCTGCTCGGCCAGGTACTGCACGAAGCTGTTGATGCCCTCGTCCATCCAGGTCCACTGGCGCTCGTCCGAGTTCACGACCATCGGGAAGTAGTTGTGGCCCACTTCGTGGATCACGACGCCGATCAGGCCGTACTTGGTGCGCTTCGAATAGGTGATCTCGCCGGTCTTCTTGTCCTTGGTCGGACGCGGGCCGTTAAACGAGATCATCGGGTATTCCATGCCGCCCACCGGACCGTTCACGGAAATCGCGACCGGATACGGATAGTCGAAGGAGTACTTGTTGTACTGGTCGATGGTATGGATGATGGCCTGGGTCGAATAGCGCTCCCACAGCGGGTTGCCTTCCTTCGGGTAGTAGGACATCGCCAGCACATTGGTCGAATCCTTCTTGAAGCCCTGCGCGTCCCAGATGAACTTGCGCGAGGAGGCCCAGGCGAAGTCGCGCACGTTCCTGGCCTTGAAGCGCCAGGTCTTGGTGGTGGTGGCGCGGGTCTTTTCCTTGGCTTCCGCCTCGGCCTGGGTCACGATGACGACCGGCTTGGTGGCGGTGCGCGCCTGCTCCAGGCGCTGGCGCTGGGCGGCGGTGAGCACGTCGCCCGGGTTCTGCAGCTCGCCGGTGGAGGCCACGATGTGGTCGGCCGGGACGGTGACGGAGACGTCGTAGTCGCCGAATTCCAGCGTGAATTCGCCGGTGCCGAGGAACTGCTTGTGCTGCCAGCCCATCACGTCGTAGTAGGCGGCCATGCGCGGGAACCACTGGGCGATCTCGAACAGGTCGTTCTTGTCTTCGTCGAACTTCTCGTAGCCGGAACGGCCGCCGAGCACCTTCTGCTCGTTGATCTTGTAGCTCCACTCGACCGAGAACGCGACCTTGGCGCCGGATTTCAGCGGCTGCGGCAGGTCGATGCGCATCATGGTGCGGTTGATGACATAGTGGAGCGGGGCGCCGTTGGCGTCCTTCACCGACTTGATGTTGAAGCCGCCGTCGAAGCTGCGCGCGGTCATCAGCGACTGCATCGCGTCGAACTTCATGCCGTCGTCCGGGCCGCGCGGCTTGTCCCAGGCGTCGCGCGAGCGGATCGTGGCGGTGGTGCGCGAATCCGAGTTCGGCTTGTAGATGTTCTGGTCGAGCTGGACCCACAGGTAGGTCAGCGTGTCAGGGGAATTGTTGTGATACGTGACCGTCTCGGCACCGGTGATCGCGCGGTTCGCTTCGTCCAGCGTGGCGCGGATCGTGTAGTCGGCGCGCTGCTGCCAGTAGGCCTGACCCGGTGCGCCGGAAGCGGTGCGGATCGTGGTCGGCGTCGGAAGCAGTTCGTCGAGCTGGCGGAACTTGTCGTCGAAAGGTTCAGCCGCGATTGCGGACATGGTGAGGCATAGCGCCGCCAAGCTGATCGGCAAACGTATCATATTTACCCTGCGATAGAGGTTGAAAAGAAGAAAATATTCTAGTCTTACCTCTAGAACAAGGGATCGCTTGATTTGTAACAAGCTTGTTACAAAGCAATAAAACGCCAAAATGTGGCGTTTTGGATACTTTTGTTGCTCTATATATGCATATGTTTATGCGCCCCGTGCCGCATTCGCCACCGTCCGTAAGTAGACGGTGGCCAGTGCGATCAGGATGCCCAGCAGTACCAGCACCGTATCCATCCCCAGCTTGGCCTGCAGCGCGAAGGCATAGCTGGCCGTCATCGCCAGGATGGCCAGGTTTTCGTTGAAGTTCTGCACCGCGATCGATTGCCCGGCGCTCATCAGGCTGTGGCCGCGGTGCTGCAGGATGGCGTTCATCGGCACCACGAACAGCCCGGCCAGTACGCCGATCCCCAGCAGCATGGGCAGCGCGACCTGCAGCGTATGCACGAACACCATCGCGCACAGGCCGACACCCATCACGATCCCGACCGGCATCACCGACATCGAACGCACCAGCGGCACCGTCTTGCCGGCGATCGCGGCGCCGATCACGACGCCGAAGGCGAACACACCCTGCAGCGCGGCGGCCTTGTCCAGCCCGAGGCCGAGGGCCGACCGGGCCCAGGCCAGCAGCAGGATCTGCAGCACCATGCCGGCGCCCCAGAACAGCGAGGTCACGCCCAGCGAGACCCGGCCCTCGCGGTCGCGCCACAGCGTCGAATTGCAGCGGTAGAAATCGAGCAACAGCGAAGGAATCGAGCGGCGCAGCCTGGCATAGCGCGTACCGGTGTTCACGACGCACAGGTTCAGCACGCCGGCCACGAAATAGGTCAGCACGATCACGAACACCGCCGCGCTCACCGGCGTATCGGCGATGCGGCCGTGGGCGGGCGCCAGCCGCAGCAGCCAGGCGATGGTGTGCTCGTTGGCGGAGATCAGGCCGCCCAGGATGGTGCCGAGAATCATCGAGACCACGGTGCTCCCTTCGATCCAGCCGTTTGCCGCCACCAAGCGCGGCGCCGGCAGGACTTCGGCCAGGATGCCGTACTTGGCCGGCGAATAGGCCGAGGCGCCGAAGCCGACGATGCCGTAGGCGAGCAGGGGATTGGCCTTGGCCAGGATCAGCGAGCAGCCGAACATCTTGATCGTGTTCGTCACCAGTATCACCCGGCCTTTCGGAAACATGTCGGCGAAGGCGCCGGCAAACGGCGCCAGCACGATATAGGAGAGCACGAAACCCATCTTCAGCATCGGCGTCATCCATTCCGGAAACGCGAGCGTCGTGACCAGCGACACGCACAGGATGAACAAGGCGCTGTCGGCCAGCGAGGAAAAGAATTGGGCCCCGACGATGGCGAAGAAGGCTGGTTTCATGACAATCGGCCGGTAGTGAAGTGCCTTGTATATCACAGCCTTGCTGGGCTCCGTTTTCGCTTGGATCACGGGCGGCATCCGAACCTGTTGCAAACATTTCCACATAGTTCGTAGATCACGCCAGGCGCAATGGCCGCGACCGCGTCAGTGTGCATAGGGTGGGTGTGGGATGAGCGAGCGGCTTGCTGGCGGCGGCCGGCCGGTGCTTGAGACGTTTGAAGGATTCGGACAACCGACAGCCCGTCGGGCAAAGAGTTTAGCTTGGCGGCGACCTTTTCTTTCTTGGCGCGCGTATGCCCGCGGGGGAAATCGCTGATGTCTTGTCTGGCGCTGGCTCGTGCGGAGAAGGAAGATACACCTCTTGCAGTGCTTCGATTGCTGTGGATATGCGGCGCCAGATATCTTCCCGAGCTTCCTCGATATTCCGAATAATTTCAGTAGGGCTCTTCAGCTGGACTTCTTTGAGCATCACGGCGTGCGCCACATCCTCATGTTTGAGGACGAGGTCAGGATTGAAAGGCAGCGCCTGCAGCTCGGTCAACGCCGTTGCTAGCTCGGGCTGCTGCTTAGCATTCGGCTTTCGTTGAATTGGCACGAACGCCACCTCCAAACCAAAGAACTCCCCGATCCGGTTCAGCGTCGCCACGGTCGGATTCCCCTGGCCCAGTTCGAGCGCCTTGATGACCCGCGCGCTAACCCCACGGTGAGCCGCGAACTCGTCCTGCGTCATGCCGGCAATCGCACGCATCTCACGCACGCCTTCTGTCAGCGACAGTTCGGCCGCGGCAGCGCTTTCCAGCAGCCGGTTACGCCGCTCCCGTGCCTGGGTCTTGTCCATCGGTTTTCGTTTGCTCATGATGACCTCAATGCCAGAAGTTGGGTGCGCTGCTTCTCGATGCTGGGTCCAACGAATTCGACGATGTCCTCGTCGACGCCGGTCTCACGCATGCAGTCTCGCAGTCCTGCCAGTTGCTCGCCGAACCGCACCAGCGCCTCGACCAGTTGCTGGTGTTCGGACGAGGGCAGGGCCAGGTGCGGCAAGACCTCCTCCCAGCTACGCAGCTCCTTGCCCGTCTCGGGGTGATACCAGCGCGACGCACGGGTAATGCCCTCAGGGTCCAGATACATCGGCGCGAAGTCGAACAGCGGCGTGATGCGGGTGACGCCGTCGACGGTCTGCACGGCCGTGTTGCGGGCGTGGTTGTCGGTATTACGCATCGCCAGGTTGAGCACGTCGCGTTGGATGAATTCGATGGTTTCGTCGATCGGCACGTCGACCACACGGCGAATCGCCGCGAGCAGCTGGAACTGGTTGGCCTGGATGCCGAAGCCACCGAGATTGGCGATGGAAGCCGCGCTCTCTTGATGAAAGCGCAGCACATGTCCGTCCTGGGCACGGCGATCGAAGCGCGGAATGAACAGCATATCGGCATGCAGGGAAGGGAGGTCGAAGCAGCGGATGCCGAAGCGCTGTGCAACTTCCATGTAGCGGACTTCGTTGCGCAGTACCTTGCGGTCGGCTTCGGATGGACCGCGCGGGCGCTTGACGATGTAGTGGCGCCGCGCCTGATCATCCGGAAGTGCCGCGTCCGGATACCATTTTCCATCGTGGGCTTCGGTCAGCAAGTACTTGGGAGCGACGCCCTGGATGCCTGTGCCGCCGGCTGCCAGCATGCCATGGACCATCATCGCTTCATGAAAGTCGGGCGCGCGCCCCAGCAACTCTGCGAACTCGAAACCGTCTGCGGTCGGGCCATGGCGCTCGACATGCTGTTCGAAATACTGCACTGCCTCCCGGATGCGAAGCCGTCCGATGGGGTTGAAAGCGCCTGCGCGCAGCAACGGCAGATCGGACGACTGGGCATCGGGAAGTTGAAGACGGTCGAGAAGGAAGCGGCGCCCGTTACCTTGCGGAACTAGGTCATACAGAAAGGCGGGCCAAGCTTGCAGGACATGCCGGGCCGCATCTACCGGGAGCGCAAGCGACACCGGCAGCGTCGCTTCGCCGAACGCATAATCCAGCTCGTATTCGAACACGCAGTCGCTTGCGCGGAAGCCGTTGCGCACCACATCGGACAAGCTGGCCCGCGCGGCTTCCAGCCACTGGCCTTCGTGAAAAATCTCGATGTGGCAGTCCATGGTTAAAACACCGAAAGTGCATTAAAAGATACTGAATGAGTATATCAGTCCAATCTGTCCATGGGGATGTTTTGGCGGCACAGTACTACTTTTATTGCAAGAAAAACGGGCAATGTCTGTTTGGCAAGCCGTAAAAATAAATGTTCGATTACTGCTAAAGCGTCATTTATTCCAGCATGGCGAGCGCGTTGCCTGCATCTTCGGCGAGATCATGCGCGCTACCGAGGATCAGTCGGCGGGCATCGTCGAGATCAACGACGCGATCGGCCAGATGGATTCGGTGACCCAGCAGAATGCCGCACGGGTGGAGCAGGCAGATACAATCGTGGCTTGATTTGTTGTAAATAGGAAAGTTGTCGTGCTAGCATGATGCTTTCGCCAAACAGGAAAGCGTATGCGCACGAAAATAGCCACTTTTGTTATCGGATCGATGCTTGCGTGCAGCGCACATGCTGCAAGCTGGTACGTTTTTCACTCCGTTGGTGGAGATAGAGCGGTTTACTTCTTCGACATGGACACGGTTGTAAAGCGATCAGGTGGCGCAATCATTTGGATCAAATCGGTAAATTCGGAAGCCACGCCGGACAAGGACGGAAGTTACGCCACTGCCATGAAGTACAACATCGACTGTAATAAGCAAACATTGCAGCCGCTAACTATGGTCACCTACGATAAGAATCAGCTCTTGATGCAAACAATAACTTCACCGGGAAAGCCGTCCGAGCCTATTCCGGGTAGTATTGGCGAAGCCCTATTCAAAAGTGTTTGCTCTAAAAACTTCCCAAGCAAGCAATCAGAGGATTATTCGGCTGTAGCAAATAATGATATCTACACTCTGACGCGAGCGTATTTTTTGAACCGAAACGATCCAGCGCCGAAATAACAAAGGCATTTCTCTGCCCGACCAACCGATCAATGGGAGGCCGGGTTATGCCCTGTCTATCGCCCTGTCCCACTCTGCCACGCTCTGCCCCGGCTTCGCCTGATGGCTGGCGCTGTAGCCTGTGAACTGGAATACGTTGTCCAGATCATCGGTAACCTGATATGGCGTCTTACGAATTCCCCCATCCAGTAGATGCCACCGATGGCATGCGCGCTCAACCAATAGCAGATCGCATTTCCTTTTAAGGAAAACGCCGGTTTTAATAGGCTGAACTACAAGGGTCATCAGCTTCGACTGACCCACCTGAGCGTCCGGATGCTCCGTTCAAGTTAGCTTCTCTATGCATAGACGTTGCTAATGCCTTGAGGCGTGAGCAACACAATGCAAACTCGACAATAATTGTTGCAAAAATTACCTCTTTGTGGGACTATTGCCATCGTCCAATACGGCAACCGTTCATCTCAGATGATCACGCAACTTGAAACCGTTCTGTTGGCACTTCTGCTCGAATTTACATGCTTTGGCGACCGCCACTAACCGGTGCGCACGTTTAAAAACCTCGCACATCTGCAATACTAAGAAGCTAATGGCTCTGCGTTGACTCGCCCTTTACAGCTACGAGAACCAGACTATCCACAATGTTACGCAAGCAATCAACTAGTCCTGTCGGAGCAGAAGATCTTATGAACATCACTAAATTCCTTAGCGCTTTGCTCGCATTTATTACAATCACTTCCGTTACACAGGCTAACGCCACTCCTACTCTTTTTGTGAACGTACATGGTCTGCTCGTCGGCGCTAAAAATGTCGATGTAGCAGGGACATTGTACGATGTTACATTTGCCGATGGTTCATGCAATTCGGTTTTCAAAAATTGCTCGGCCTCCGCTTTTGCTTTCAATACGTTCGCAGCTGCCCAGGCAGCGATACCAGCGCTGCTTGATCAAGTATTCGTCGATGGTAAAGCAGGAATGTTCGATACTCAACCATATAAAATTCGGGGATGCACGGCAATTGACGAATGCTGGGTTTTCATTCCTTATATGAGTGACACTGAATATGTTTATGGTGCTGCCGCTATCAATAGCTCATTTAGTAACGATACTGCGCTTCCGTATCACGGAGTGGGAGGATTCTCGGCACTTCGTGATTGGAATATGGTATCGGAGCTTAATGTCACATACGCGATTTTTACTCTTGCGCCAAATGGAATTATAGACGTTCCCGAGCCGAGTTCATTTGGCTTGATGAGTATCGCTCTAGCTGCATTGGCCTTTGTAGGGCGACGGAAGAAGTCATAGAAGTCACTCTGAACTCAGCGCCGATTAACTGGACATTTATTTTCTATTATTGTATCTTTGGAGACTTACATGCGTCGTATTTTCTCAATTGGAGCTGGTCTTATACTGGCTCTCTGCACTCAGGTAGCAATTGCTGGTCCAGTTCTCGTTATTGAAGCGACTGGGAACTATTGGAATACTATGGGTGGTGGCTACCATCCTACGCCTGATTGGATAAGCCCAGAAGAATATGCCAAAGGAAAATTCAAACACTCAATAATGTTTGAACTTGACTCATGCGATGTTTCCTATGTCGGCGGCATGAGCGGGAGTTGCGGCCGCGTGCGTGAAATAATAAAAATGCAAGCTTTTGGCTTCGACTTTGACTCGCAATGGCAGTACATCCCCTACTACGATGGTTATGTGGGTTATTACGGCTCTACTGGTTTTAGCATTTCCAAAACTGGAGTTAATGCGTACACGCACGGCAAGTATGTTGATGAGCCAATTCCACCTAATTTTCAGGCTCCCGGCCTTTGGGGCGTTTATTTTGACGGAGTGATAGACGGAAGGTGGAACTTGCAATTTGATCAAGCATCTGAAATCTTCGGCAAAACGATTCAAGTGGATCAAGATGGCTCAGGTGGCTACACACCAAACGCTAGTCTTGATGTCGACCATTGGGAACCGTATGAAGGTGGCTTCATTTTCGAAAGCAGTTTTGAATATGCGAAGGTCTATGTCATTCCAGAACCAAGCTCGCTAGCCCTGATGGGGCTGGCTATGGCAGGGCTGGCATTTGCTCGTCGTCGCAAAGCATAAACCCACGCGTTATTCCTCACGCCGCTCACTCAATGTGAGCGGCACACCATCTTGTCGTAATCCTCTACGCTCATAACCGGCTTTGGTGGGTGACTGTCGGCGTAGCCGTAGAAGCTGAATTCGTGCTCCAGCTCCCATGCGACCTGTCCCGGCGTCTTACGAATTCCCCGATCCAATAGATACCGGCGTACCTGTTCGGTGTCCATATCGGTATCCACGCACCTCTCGTAGAGAGAGGCCAGGTATCGTTGAGCTGGCGTCATTTCTCTCCTTTCGTAATACGGGCTAGCTCGGCTAGCACTGTGGCGCTCATCGTCTGTGCTGGCTTTGCTTTCGTCTCTGGCTTCCTCGTTACCGTGGGCTGTGGGTCCGCCATCCACCATTCCCGCTGCATTGCTGGTGCCTTCTGGGTCGGCTGTGAAGCCGAATGAGTGAATACGACGAGTTAGCCCGTGGCGCTCTGCCAGCTTGTGTAGGTACGCTCCATCGTTCACATCCAGCAGCTTGAACGGTGTCTTCTTGCTCGTTTCAATGACGATGAAACAGTGAGCATGTAGCCCTTTCATTTTGTCGTTTTCGTAAGCACCAAAGTACTCTAGACGGCAGCGTGACTTGATGCGACGAATCAGGCTTTTAATCGTGGCCTGATAGACGGGGATGGACTGGGAGCCAGTGAATACGAAATGGTAGAGAACTGGCTGCGCTGTTCCTGATTGAGCTTGAACATGGAAATCGTTCCGCGGTGATCGAGAAGGAGAGTTTATGCGAAGCGGAGCGATTCGCCTACCGTCGGCCGTTCAGCGGCATGCGGAGAGACCCCGCCGCGTTGGAGCGGATTCATTACGGCGCTTACGCGCGCCATCGTTATATTTTGTGAGTTTTTATAAGGAAATATATAGGGGAAATTCTCCTGTCTTTTTTCGTGAAATTCTCGTGTTGAGGATTTGACGGTGCGTTATTTTTTCGTTAAATTTAATCGCACCTGGGAGCGATATGATGAAGCATTGCAAATTGACCCTTATTCTTGTCTTTCTTCAGATATTCATTGCTGGAGAAAATTGGGCGGCCAATTGGCAAGGGAATGATATTGCCGGTAAAAATACGCAGAATGCCGCTCAGATTGTCGAAAAGGCATACGCGTATGTAAAGCATCCTGATTTGCTGACGATGGGGCGTGTCAAACACGACTTTCCAGGGAAATATAAACCTTCGGGTTGTGAAGAACGTTTCAAGTTCTGTTCGTACGTGAATGAGGATGACGCCGAACCAGCCCGCTTATCGAGTTTTGAAGTCGAATACCGTCCGCTGTCGACGCCGGCTGGCGGCATCCTGACGCTGACCCTGCCTGGGTCCGGGGACTGCTACCGTTTGTCCGATCTTGATGTTCTGTTTGGAACGCCCGGACGCCGGCCGGAAATGCCTGTCGGTGACATGTTTTTCGGCCCGGAAGAACCCGAAACAGTGCTTCTTCAATATAAGAAAATAAACCGCCAGTATCCGGAGCTTTCCGCTGCCGCATTCGTTCGTAAACAATGTGTTGTAACCCTTAATCTTGATCTCAGGGTAAAGCCATAATCTTGGAAGAGAAGGCAATGGCAACGTCGACCAGTCTGGAGTGGTCCAATATGGCGTCATTTATGTGGGTACCAAGGCTGTCGACGCACTTGCGCAAACCGCAGGCATTACTCCCGTTCAAGCGGCGCAAGCGATCGCAATACACGAGCTGGGGCATGCCTATTACCAGCAGCGCGCCTACATGACAGCGCCGGGCGATGGCGCATCAATCGATGCGAAAGCGGAATGGTGCATGCAGCGGGAAGGGATGGCGTCGTTTTATGCGTTCAAAGTGGCTCAGGAGTCCGGTACGCATTTCGTCGCGGGCACGACGGCTTTGCCGAATCTTTATGACTCGATGCTGCAAGCCTTGAACGGTATCGATCCGCGATCGTCAATGTATGAAATAGCGGGTATCGCCGCAGCGACGCAAAAATTCAGGGAAGATCCGAAATACGTCGCTTTCTGCAAAAACCCGAGTAACTGGAACGCTCCGGCCTATGTCACGGGCGATTCCGGATCGGATGGCGGGGATGGACTGGAGGTGGGAGCGGCGCCGGAGGCTTTGGTTACGTCCCCGAACCCGGAGGCTATTGGCAGATTCCAGAAAACAGCAGTAACAGTGTCGCCTTGCCTGGTGATGCCGAACTCGAGCATCTCTTCGCGGCCAATATGATGCCTTTGCATACAGAAACCAGTTCGACGACCCATGAAGAGGTTTCTGCCGGAAGGGACATCGCAACGATCATCGGGACGCACGAAGCACCAACCATGCTTCATGGCCTTTGAGCCATGCGCTAGACGACCCAGCCCCCGTCGGCATACACCCGTTCATCGTCCAGGTACACCGCATCGGTCACCACGAACACATCGATGTGGTAGCGCGCATCCTTGCGCTTGAATCCCGGCTTGGCGTACACGCCGTGCTTGGCGCCCAGCGACAGATGGATGCCGCACATGCGCTCGTAGGTGCCGATGTCGTCGACCCGGCGCTCGCGCGAGAAGGCGCGGTTCATGCCGAAGCCGAGTTCGCGCACCCAGACCTCGCCTTCGTCGCGGCGGATGATGTCCAGCACCTGCTGGAACTCGGGCGTGACGTTCTCCGCAGCGACCACGCGGCCGCGCTCGATCACCAGCGTGACCGGGGCATCCGGCCGGTTCACCAGATAGCTCGTATCGCCGAACACGTGGACCTGGGCGCGGCCGTTGACGGCTTCGAGGTCGCGCGCTTCGGTGAATACTTCGCCGATCGGGAACTGGCCGCCGACGTTGTTCATCGCGCCGTAGTCGCCGACGTTCAGCTTGGCCGATTCGAACGGCGAATCGAATACCAGTACGGCGTCGCCGCCATGGACTTCGGCGCGCGAGGCGCTATCGATGCGGCGCTTGAGCGCGTGGCCGACACCGCGGAAGTAGCGGGGATCGTAGGCGAGAGACTCGATGTAGTGCTCGCCCTGCGCACCCGGCATGCGCGACAGGTGCACATGCTCGATCACCTTCAGTCCCAGCTTGAACAGCTCCACGCGCAAACGGAAGCCGTCGAGGCGGAAGTTGGTCGACTGCACCAGTACCACCAGGTCGCCCGGCGCATAGGTCTTGAAGGCCGCGAGTACCGTGTCCGGCGTGACGGCGTCGAAGTCGATGAAGTCGGCCTCGGGCAGGTTGCGGCGGTAAGCCTCCATCAGGGCGCGCGACAGGCCGGTCCGGCGGTCGAACACGACCAGCGCGCGCTTGCCCGGCCCGTGTTCGAGCGCGATCGCGAGCACGTCGCGCAGATGCGCGGTGGCGGCGTCGATGGCGGAAGCGGGCAGGTCGGGATTCGGGAGCTCGATGGCGTTCATGGCGTCGGGACGATGGGAGGCAACCCGTCATTATAGCCTTGCCCCGGCCGCCGGGATGCGGGCGGCAGTGCTTGCGGCAGCTCACGGACACGAGGCCGGCTTTGCTGCACAGTTTGCCTGTCAGGGAGTCTTATCATGTTGATTATAAAAGGAAAATTTCCTATCTTTAATTTAACTGCGCTGCTGCTGGCGCTGCTGCTGGCCGCGGGCTCGCCTGCGCAAGCGGCCGAAGCCAGGGCGGGCACGGTCGCGCCGGACGTGGTGGCGGCCGAGTTCTACGGCTGGTACCTCGAGGCCCTGAGCGCCGACCAGGATCCGCTCAGCGACCGCTACGACACCTTCACCCGCTACGTGACCAAGGAGCTGGCGGCGAAGCTGGTCGAAAGGCTGCAGGGCGGCCGGTTGCCGCAGCGCGATTACTTCACCCAGTCCGCCGGCTACCGCCCGGCCTGGCAGCGCAGCGTGCATGCGGCCACCATGCGTCGGCGCGCCGGCGCCGCGGATGTCGTCGTCACCCTCGGCGGCGGGGAAAACGGCGAGGACGACGGCCCGCGCCAGGTGCTGGCCCTGGCGATGGTGCTGGAGAATGGCAGCTGGAAGATCCGCCAGGTCGTGTCCGTCGATGCGTCCAGAAGTTCCGCTGAACAGCCCGTCATTTGATCCCTGAAGCGCTGCCCCGCGCTCCTTTCGTGAACGGGGCGCCATGCCCCCCATGCTGGCGCTATGATTCCAAAAGCACAACGGCCCCGGGAATGGAGCGGGCCGTGGCGTTTTTGACGACCGACAGCGGGGGACAATGGCAAACCCAGTGGCATACCGATGGGAAACTCCGGCCAGTGTCTGGCTGGAAAACGAGAACGGGCAGTTCGAACTGGCCGCCAGCGAAGGCCTGGGCCGGATCGACTGGAGCACCCATGCGCGCGGACGCGTGGCCGATTTCGCGCACCTGCTCGGCGCCTCTCTTCCTTCCTGCGATGGCGAGAGCTGCGAGCACTCGCCCATCTATCCGGAAGGCTTCTCCTTCTGTCCCGAATGCGGCCGCCCCCTGGAGCGCCTGGCCGGACGCCAGCAGCGCCGCCCCGACTGGTATGGCCCGCATGCCGACCAGCTGCTGCCGCGCCATGTGCCGCACGGCCTGCCCGTCACCTCGCTGCCGCTCGGCGACAGCCTCGAGGAGCGCCCGGCCGCGCCCCACATCGGCCGCTTCGATACCTCGATGCCGCCGCCGCCGAACGCCCAGTGCGTGTTCATCGCCGCCGGCTACGGTTTTCCGGAACAGCGCCTGCTGGCCCTGGCCCCGGGGCGCGGCGTGCTGCAGTACTGGGATCCGCTGGGCGCCCTGTGGCATGTGCTGGTGCCGGAAGAGGGCACGGCCGACCTGCGCTTCGGCGCGTCCGAGTATGGCTGGCTGCCGGCGCTGGAGCCGCGCCGCGGCGAAGTCGGCCTGGTGCCGACTGCCCAGGGGCTCTACCGCCTGTGGATCAACCCGATCAACGAAACCTACCGCCTCGAACCGGTGCTGGGCGCGCCGCTCGTCGCCGCGCCGGGTTCCCTGCGGCGCCAGCTCGCCTGCCTGGTGCGCGGGAATGCCGGCGTGCTGGTGCTGGCCTCGCTCGATGCCGACCTCGCGCCCGGCCCGCAGTATGCATGCGGCGCGCTGCCGCTGTCCGGCTGGAGCCGGCCGATCGACTACGACGGCCAGCTGTTCTGGCTGCACGACGAAGGCCAGCTGCTGTGGCGTCCGGGCGAGGCGCCGCGCTTCCTGCCCTGGCCCGACACCTGGTTGCCGCGCCTGCAGTTCGGCGGCCCGACCCTGAGCCGCGACGGCCGCCTGTGGCTGATCGGGCACGACGGCCAGTCCTACTGCTTCCTCGAACTCGGGACGGACAAGCCGCAGCGCGAGCCGATCGACGGCGCCCGCCTGGGCTTTGCCAACCTGCTGTTCCGGCGCGGCCACCCGGTGGTCGACGAACCCTGGTCCGGCGAACACGTCGAAGACCAGAACGAAGACGATTCCCTGGTGCTGCCGCTGCTGCGCAGCTTCAACAACAACCGCAGCCAGCCCAGCGGGCTGGTGCTGCGCTTCCATAAATACACCGGCCGCGCGGAAGACGCGCTGGCCGACCGCGTGATCGCCCGCACCACGGTCGAATGGATAGGCCGGCGCAACGTCATCCTCGACGAGATCGCACGCCTGTCGCGCCCGCTCGAGTGCCTGCCCTTCGTGTACGCCAACCATCTCTGGTTGCACCACCCAGACTGGAACCGGATCCGCGGCTGGAACCTGGAAGAGCCGTCGTGAGGCGCGTGCTCGTCTCACTTGCCACACGGTTGGCGATGCTCACGGCAGGCCTGCTCGGCGCCGCCGCGCCGGCCTTCGGCATCCCACAGGTGGTGCTGGTGCAGAACTCGGGCTGGATGGAGCCCTTCTACAGCGATCCGGCGTCGGCCTTCAAGCCGCTGGTGACGGAACTCGTCGCCAGCGTGGTGCAGCCCGGCGACGCCCTGGTGCTGGCCGCCTTCAACCAGTCGCTGCCGGGCGCGCCCTCGCCGAGAGGGCTGCTGTCCGAGCAGGCCGACCCCAAGACCCTGCATGCCCACGTCCAGGCGGCGCTGGCCGGTTTGCAGACCGCGCGCAAGCCCGGCGCGGGCGCGGGCAAATCGGGTGGCGCGGCGCTGGCCGACACCGACCTCGGCGAAGCCGTCGAGGCGGCCCTGAACCAGGTCCTGGGAGGCAACCCCGGCCTGATCTGGCTGGTGACGAACAACCGCAACAGTCCCAACAACGACCAGGCGACCGCGGCGCGCAACCGCGAGTTCTACGCGCTGATCCACCGCGGCGCCGCGATCGACAAGGCGCTGGCCTTCCCGCTGCGCATGCCGGTCAAGGGCGAGCACTACAGCGCGAACGGCCTGATGGTCTACGTGTTCGCAGCCGGGAAGGAAGGCGTGCAGGCGCTCGACGCCCTGCTGGCATCCGGCCGTGTGCAGCGCGTGATCACCGAACCGCCGGCGCGCCTGAAACCGCTGGACCGCGACACCGTGCGCCTGGTGCCGCGCCGGGTCGAAGGCGCGGCCGGCGTCGCGCTGGCGATGGATGCGGGCGGGCGCCTGCGCGCCGACGTCGAACCGGGCGCCGTGGCGCCGAGCACCCGCATCCAGTGGCAGCTGGAGAACACGATCTATCCCTACACGATCGCCGGCGCCACCATCAGCGCGCGCTCGATGCTGGCCGGCGAGAACCGCCCGATCGAGCTGGAGCGCAGCAGGGTCGACCAGCTGGCGCCCGGCAAGGCCGAGCCGCTGGCATCCAGCATCCAGCTGCCGGTGGCCAGGCTGCCGGGCAAATGGTCGATGGAGGCAATCAGGTCGGCCGGCTCGGCCTATGTGCTGCCGGGACGAATCGAACTGCACCTGGCCGGCCAGAAGCTGGTGCTGTCGCAGGCTTTCCGCGACCGGATGGCGGCGCTGTTCCCCGGCGATCCGCTGCCCGAGATCTTCACGCCACCAGGCGAGATCCAGGCCTCGACCGCCATCTTGCCGCTCGAAGTAAGGGTGCACTACGGCTCGGGGCCGCTGGTGGCGCTGATCGGCGCGGCGCTGGCCCTGCTGGCGGCGGGTCTGGGGGCAGCGTATGCCTATGCCCGTCCGCGTCGCGTGCAGCTGACCGTGGAGGACGAGCTGCGCACCGTGCACACGCGCGCCGGCGCCACCCAACCGATCTACGACAAGGCGGGCAGGGAAGTGGCCCGCCTGAAGACGACGCTGTTCGGCCACCGCTTGACCGACCTGCGCGAAGGCGCCCAGGTCAGGCTGGGGCGATGAAACAAGAACATACCCAAGAGGACCCCATGCAAGACCAGAAGACCGCACCCACATCGACCGATCCCGGCTTCAAGCTGCCGGGCCAGACGACGCCGACCGCGCCGACCACGCCCCAGGAAGGGATGCCGAAGACGGCGCCCGATACCGCCAGCCAGCCGGTCGAGATCGCGCCGGGCGGCGCCACCAACACCAGCGCGGCGCCGCTGCGCGACACCTCGGCGCGCGACCTGGCCATCGGCGGCGCGGTGTTCGTGGTGCTGCTGGTGATTTACTTCTTCGTGCGGAACGCCTACGTGCACCACCTGGTCGTCAGGCGCGTGGCACCGTCCTCGGCCGGCAGCGCGGGCTGGCTGATGTTCGTCGGCCTGGCCTTCCTGTCCTTCGCCGCGGTGCTGGCGATCATCAACGCGGCCAAGTACCTGACCCTGGCGATCACGGGACCATTGGTCGTGATCGGCGTGGTGGCTCTGGTAGCGGCACTGTTCATTGGCCGCCGCTAAGTGTACAAAATAAGTAAGGATGCATGACATGGCAGATTTTCCCGATCCCTCGGCCCTGAACCAGAAGGCCGAACTCAAAGTCGACCTGCGGCCGACCCTGTTCATCGGCGCCGGCGGCACCGGCATGGAAGTCATGATGCGGATCCGCCGCCGCATCCTGTCGGCGGTCTGGAACCGCCAGCACCCGACCCGCGTGGAGTCGATCGCCGACTTCCCCGTCGCGCGCTTCCTGCACTTCGACCTCGACAACCAGGCCATCATCGACGAAGGCAAGTCGCAGCGCACCGACCCCTGGTTCGAACTGGTCAAGCTGACGGACGAGGAGCGGCTGGTCGAGCCGCTCGACCTGCCGCAGTACCACGAGTCCGACGACAGCCTGGCACGGTTCCCATTGATTGAAAACTGGATGCCGCTGCGGCCGAAGAAGCTGCGCTCGCTGGGCATCGACCCGTCCAAGGGCGCGGGCCAGATCCGCGCGCTGGCGCGGCTGTATTTGTTCGACAAGTATCCCAAGCTGAGGGGACGCATCAAGGGCGCGCTGAACTTCCTCAGTTCGAACGCCGGCATCGAGCGCAAGGAGAATTACCAGCGCCTCGGCCTGCAGGTCGATACCAGCAAGTTCCGCATCGTCGTCATCGCCTCCAACGCCGGCGGCACCGGGGCCGGCAGCGCGATCGACCTGGGCTGGATCGCCAAGGCCATCGCGCGCCAGGAGGTATCGGACAGCCAGGTCGACCTGGTGATGTTCCTGCCTTCGGGCTATGCAAAGGCCAACAAGGAACGCACCGAGGCCAATGCCTACGCGACCCTGATGGAGCTGGAGACCAGCATGCGCGACATGAATGCGCGCGTGCAGTGGATGGATCCGGACAGCGTGGTCGGCCGCGGCGCGCCCTTCGACGACGTCTATTTCGTCGACACCGCCAACCTGGCCAACAAGGCGACCCAGGATATCAAGGACGTCTACCAGATGGTGGCGGACACCCTGTTCGAGGATTTCGCCTCCGCCGATTTCGCCAACCGCAAGCGCTCGGTGGCGGTCAACCAGCAGCAGCACAAGCTCGGTCCCTACAATCCGCGGGTGCCGGAACAGCGCTTCGGCGACATGCGCCTGTCCTACTCGAAGGTGTACTCGGCCTTCGGCCAGGCCGTGCTCGACACCCAGCAAAGCCTGCGCGACGATATCCGCGCCTATGAACTGGCGGCGCTGATGGTGAAGGCCTTCTTCGGTCTCGCCAGCACCGACGGTAGCGCCGCGCGCCGCGCCACCGATGCGGAGCGCGACAGCTTCATGCGCGAGCAGATGGGCATGGGCGAACATCCCTTCTCGGAATTCCCCGACTTCCGCAAGGGCACGGTGGACGTCACGCCCTTCCAGGAATACGCGCTCACCGACATGCTCCTGATGGACAAGGACCAGCGCTCGCTGCTGGAGCGGGTCGAGAGCAAGGTGCAGCTCGAGATCGACCGCATCATGGCGTCCTACGACCTCAAACTGTGGCGCGAGAAGATCGTCGAGCTGCTGCCGAACCTGGAGCGCGACGCCATCCGCGAAGCCGGCGCCACCGCCGAGACCAGCGAAGACCGCATCAAGCGCCACACCGGAGAATTGCTGGCCAACCTGCGCCTGAACGTGCGCGGTCGCCTCTACATGCTGCTGGACGACCGCAAGCAGGGCGGGCTGGAGTTCGTGCTGTCGCTGCTGGAGCAGGTGAAGAGCAGGCTGGCCCAGCGCGACCTCGCCAACGCCCAGCGCAACGGCAAGCGCTACCGCGACATCCGCGACGCCCTGCGCACCCGCCAGGTCGAGGAATCGTTGAACAACCTGTCGCAGGCCGCCGGCCGCCTGTTCGGCAAGGATGCCCAGTCGCGCGAGGTGATGAATCACCTGAAGCGCGACATCGCCGACTACCTGCGCTTCCACCTGCTGGCCGTCGCATCGGGCCAGGCCATCGACGTCATGAACAGCATGTCGGCCTGGCTCGGCAATCCGCAGGGCACCGACGAGCAGGGACAGGTGCAATGGAGCGGGATCGCCGGCGAATTCCAGGAAGGACGGCGTTCGGTCCAGGCCATGCTGGCCGCCTGCGACCAGCGCATCGGCCAGCTGCGCGCCGACGCGCGCCAGGAACACGCCACCTACATCAAGCTGGCCAGCGACGTGCTGCCGCAGCCGGTACGTCTCACCAGCGACGTCAGCGGCTGGGCCGAAGAGGTGCTGCTGGAATTCGGCGGCTCGGCCAAGCTGTTCCCGCAGCTCGGCGACGAGCGCCTGCGCGCCGACCTGCTGCTGAAGCTGTTCCGCCGCGCGCAGACTCAGCTCAGTTTCCAAACCCTGACCATGCAGGCGGCCGGGCAAGAACCGGCGGCGGCCGTCGATCCGCTCCTGGAGCGCCTGAACGCCATGTCGCCCCAGGAGCGCCACCGCGTGTTCAGCGAATGGATCAAGAGCAGCATGCCCTGGATTAACGCGCGCTTCTCGGCCGAGTTCACGCCCAGCGCCGACCAGTTCAAGTGCTTCATCGGCGTCGGCGATCCGTCGGCCTGGCGCAGGCTGGAACCCGAGATCCGCGCCGCCGTGCCGACCGGCTTCCTGCACGGCGATGCGGTCGCCATCGTCAACACCGGCGAGCCGGGGCGGGCGGTCTGCTACATCGAACTGTCCGGCTATCCGATGACGGTGTTGCGCGGCCTGCCGACCTGGCGCGCTTCCTACCAGATCGAGAACCCGAAGATCCCGACCCACCTGCACTTCGACTCGACCCGCTTCCGCCATCCGATCTCGCCCTCGATGGACGAGCTGAACCGCCTGGCCGACGACTACGAATGGTTCCTGCAAGCGGTGGCGCTGGGCGTCATCCGCCGCAAGCAGGATGCGGGCGACCGCGAGGCCGCCTTCCAGCCGCGCGGGCAATACCTGTTCGAGGTCGAGCCGGGTTCCGGCGAATGGCTACAGATCGGCAACGAGTACGCGATCCGCTCGAACGGCCTGCCGCCCTACTACCGCGAGCAGGTGATCGCCGCCGTGCGCCAGCGCCTCGGCACGATGGGGCCTTACCGGCTGGCGCTGCTGGCGGCGCTGATGCGCCACTACCAGCTGCGCGTCTACGAGCCCAGGCTGGAAGTCGACGAAACCGGCGCCCAGCTGCCTTCGCCCTCGCTGCCGACCATCACGGCGCGGCGCCTGTACGACCAGTGGATGCGGCGCGCCGCGACCATCCAGCCGGAGCTGTCGCCGGCCCAGGTCGAGGCGGCCCTGGCCCAGCTCGAGCTGTGGAGCGAGACGGTGCCGGATTCCGCCAGCGACGCCTACCAGTGGGAGGTCGAGCGCCCGAGCGACAAGCGGGTGATCCGGCCCGAATTCCTGGCCAGCGAGGCGCGCGCGCTGCAGGCGCTGGAGCGGCGCTCGTCGGCGCCGGCCGGGGGCGGCCTGGCGGCGATGGATATGGCACATGCGGCGCACGCGGCGCCTGCCGCCGCCACCATCGTCAGCCCGTCGATGCCGGCGGCGCCGGCGGCGGCCGGGGTGCATCCGGGCGAGCTCGGACCGGCGGCATTCGTCGTCGGCGCGACCCCGATGGCCTCGCGCTACAAGCTGTTCCTGAACGGTGCCCAGCACGGCCCGTATGCACTGGAAGAGGTGGCGCAGCAGCTGGCGCGCGGCGAGATCGACCCTGGCACGCGCATCTGGAACATGCAGTGGAACCCGCGCCTGGACAAGTGGAAGACGGTCGGCGAGATCCCGGAACTGGCGGGCGGCATCGACGCCGCGATCCCGGATCCGGACGACGGGATCCCGGATCCGCAATAAGGGAGCACCGTGCAAGACGAAGCGATCTACCGCTGTATCAACGAGGCCTGCGGCCGGCCGGCGCCGCGCCCCGTGAGCTACTGTCCCTGGTGCGGGACGGCGCAGTCGCGCGCCGGTGCAGGGGCGAGCGCGGCGGCATCGCTGTCGGGATGGTCCGATGCGCCGCCGCCCGACATCACACCGGCGCCCAGGCCCGAAACCAGGCCCGAAGCAAAGCCCGAGCCCGAGCCTCCCATGCCGCCCACTCCGAGCGCGACCGCCTTCGGCCACAGCGCCAGGAGCCCTTCCGCGCCGCCGCCGCCTCCGCCACCTCCGCCACCTCCGCCAACGCCACCGCCATCGCCATCGCCGCCGCGCCAGGAAGTCCCGCGCCCGCCATTGGCCGCACACCCGGCACAGCGCAAGCCGATCCGGCTGCGCTGGTGGCTGCTGGCGCTGGCCGTGTTGTGGGGCCTGTGGCTGATGGCCAAGCCGTCGACGAAGAAGATCGACCGCCGCATCGACGCCGCGGTCGCCCTGGCGCGCGAGTGCAAGGGCAGTGATGCCCAGGCCGAGCTGATCGCCCTGCGCAAGACCCGCGCCACACCGGAACAGCTGCAGCGCCTGCAGCAGGCGCTGAACGACGAAGCGGCCATTTGTACGAAGCGGCGCCAGCGCGCCAAGGCCTGGAGCGAGACCAGCGCCGCGGTCGAATCGGCGCTGGAGGCCGACGGCTGGGACAAGGCACTTGCCCGCCTGCAGGCGTTCACGAAGCGCTGGGGCGAGGACGACGCCACGCGCGCGCTGAAGGAGCGCATCGAGACGGCGCGCCGCGACGCCGCCCATCCGCTGGCCGTGCCGCGCAGTGCCGCCGCTGGCGCCGACAAATCCCAGTCCGCGTACAACCTGATCCAGAGCGCGCAACGCGACATGGCGAACGGCAATTACGGTGCCGCGGCCGACAAGATGACGCTATGCCTGACCATGGTCGATGCCGGCAACCGCGAGTGCCGGACACTCAAGACCCAGGCCGAGCAGCAGGCAAGGTTCCAGTAACGGAAAGGAGGAGCAGCATGAATCGCATATCGACACCAGCCCTTTTGCTCGCCGCCCTGCTGGCCGGCTGCAATCAATCGACGTCCGGCGACGGCATGGGCCCCGCCCAGAAGGCCGGCAAGGCGGTCGACGATGCCGGTGCCAAGGTGCAGGGCGCGGTCCAGGACCAGGTGGTCAAGGCCGACGCCGCCGCCGAGCGGGCGCGCGACAAGGCGAAGGAAGCGGCTGCGGAAGCCAGCCGCAACCTGGATCATGTGACGGCGAAAGTCGGGGAGAAGGTCGAGAAGGCGGGCGAGAAGATCCAGGAAGCGGCGCGCTGAGCGCCCGGCTCAGGAAACCGCCCGCAACTCCGGCCAGCTGCCCTGCACCACGGACAGCTCGACGCTGCCGGCCCGCCACGCAGCCTCGATATCCTGCTCGATCTGCTCCATGGTCATGCCGGTCTCGTGGGCGAAGCCCTGCACGCCGTAGGCGCGGTTGCGGCCGTGGCCCTTGGCCAGGTAGAGCGCCATGTCGACCAGGTTGACGGCGCGTTCCCAGGACATCGACTTGCCGCCCGGCGCCAGCGGGAAGGGCGCGAAGCCGATCGAGACGTTCACCGACAGCTGGACGCCCTGGTAGTCGATGGTGCGGGCCGGGATGCCGCTCAGCAGGCGGCGCGCCACGTCGTCCAGGCTGCCGCGCGGCACCGCCGGCAGGAAGGCCAGGAATTCCTCGCCACCCCAGCGCACGATCATGTCGGTCTCGCGCAGGATCTCGCGCAGGGCGTCGGAAATCTCGCGCAGCACCGCGTCGCCGGCGCCGTGGCCGTAGGTATCGTTGATGTGCTTGAAGTGGTCGACGTCCATCAGGTACATCGCGCTGACCATCTCGTCGTTCGCCGATGCCAGGGCGATGTCCTGCTGGCCGCGCATGAACTCCTGGAAGTGGCGGCGGTTGTACAGGGCGGTCAGCGGGTCGCGTGCGCTCTGCTGCTTGAGTTCCAGGTTCTTTTCCTCGAGCTGGGCGTTGGCCTGGCGTACCTTGCGGTAGAAGAAGTAGACGATCACCGAGGACAGCGCGAACACCAGCGCCAGCAGCCACCACACGCGCTGCTGCAGGCGGCGGTTGTCGATCTCGGTGGTCTTGACCTGGTTTTCCTGGCGCAGCAGTTCGATCTGGCGCCTGGCCTTGTCGGCCTCGTATTTTTCCTGCAGCTCCATCACCGCCTTCTGGCGGCGCGTCTCGAACAGCTCGTTCGACAGCGTGCGCTCGCGGTGGTAGGCATCCAGGGCGCCGGGCAGGTCGCCGGCCCGCTCCAGCGCATCGCCGTATTCGGCCAGCACAGCCTGCAGCTGCGGCTTGTCGCCCGATTTTTCGTACCAGGCCATGCCTTCTTCGATGCTCTTCTTGCCTTCGGCCAGGCGGCCGAGGGCCAGGTAGGCCTGGCCGATGTTGACGCGCGCCGTCGCCATCGAATTTTCCTTGTTGATCAGGCGCGCCTGTTCCAGCGCCTGCTGGCCGTAGGAGAGGACATTACGATAATCCTTCTCCTTCAGGTAGAAGTCGGACAGGTTGACCAGCGCGGTCGCGATCATCGGGCCGGCGCCGATCCTGCGCTCCAGCTCCACCGCTTCCAGCAGGGCCTTCAGGCCGCGCTGGGTCTGGCCGGTGTCCATCGACAGTGCGTATTCGGTATTCTTGAGTGTCGCCAGGCGCCCCGGGGAGTCGATGCTCTCCGCAGCGCGGTAGGCCTCCTTCAGCGCGTCGAAGCCTTTTTCGTATTCGCGCATCTGTTCGTACAGATTCGCCAGCGAGTTGTAGGCGATCACCATCAGCATCGGCTGGCCGCTCTCGCGTGAGAGGTTGGCCGCCGCCTGCAGCCTGGTCAGCGCCATCGGGAAGTTGCCATCCTCGCCGAAGGACTCGCCGGAAGAGATGGTGACGCGTACCCGCAGGTCCATGTCGCGGCTGCCGGCAGCCAGTTTTTCGGCCTGCCAGATCAGTTGGTGGGACAGGGCCAGCTCGTTCAGGGAGAATTGCACATAGCCCTTGGCCAGCAGGCCGCGCGCCGTGATCGTGTTGTCGGCATGCTGCTGGCCGAGCTGGATCAGCTCGTCGCACAGCTTGTTGGCGACATCGTTCTTGCCCAGGGTGTTGTAGGTCTTGCAGGCGAGGTCGAGGAAGGCGGCTTTTTCAGCCAGCGGCGCGGCGCGGCTTTCCCGCTCCAGTTTCATCAGCTGCGGCAGGGCGCGCTGCGGGACGAAGCGGCTCACGTCCTGGAGCGCGGCCAGGCGCTGGGCCAGCGGCGCGGGAGCGTCGGCGAAGGCCAGGTTCGACGCCAGGAATAGCGCCGCCAGCAGCCCGAGGCTGCGCCGGTGATGCGATCCGCGATGGTGGCCTGCCAACATAGTTCCTCAGGGGCGTGACGATCGTCCCGTGCGGGACACAGCCGGTCATTGTACGCCGCTTGCTACAAAGAAATACATATTTTCCCGGGTATATGCGAAAAAGCTACATATGTATTCCTTGGGTTCATGGGCTGTATAGACAGGCGCTATCGCCTTGGTCAAACCGCCAGTTGCTGCAGCAGGTAGAGGCGCTGGTACAGGCCGCCTTCGATGCGCATCAGCTCCTCATGCTTGCCGGCTTCGCTGATGCGGCCGTGGTTCAGCACGATGATGCGGTCGGCATCGCGGATGGTCGACAGGCGGTGCGCGATGGCGATCACGGTCACCTTGCCGCGCAGCCCGACCACGGCCTGCTGCACGATCTGCTCGGTCTGGCTGTCGATGCGGGAGGTCGCTTCGTCCAGCAGGAGGATGCGCGGACGGCCGGCGAGGGCGCGCGCGATCGCGATCAGCTGCTTCTGGCCCGACGACAGGCGCGAGCCGCCTTCGCCCAGCGGCGTGTCGTAGCCCTGTTCCAGCGCCGCGATGAAGTCGTGGGCGTGGGCGGCGCGTGCCGCGGTCTCGATCGCCTCGATGGAGAGCCCACGCCCCATGTCGATGTTCTCGCGCGCCGACGCCGCCAGCAGGAAGGGATCCTGCGGCACCAGCCCGACCTCGCTGCGGAAGCGTTCGTTGTCGATGGCGGCCAGCGGCTCGCCGTGGACCTCGATGCTGCCGTCCTGGACCGGGTAGTAGCGCAGCAGCAGCGACAGCAGGGTCGACTTGCCGCTGCCGGTATGGCCGACGATGCCGAAGAAGGCGCCCTGCGGGATCTCGAGCGACAGGTGATGCAGCACGGTCTGTCCTTCGACGTAGGCGAAGCTCAGGTCGCGCACCCGCACCGCCGGCGCATGCGGATCGATATTCGCCGGACCGTCGGCCGGACGGCCGCCGCTGCCGGTGCGCCTGCCGTGTTCCGGCGCATTGGTTTCGTCCAGCAGGGCGGCCACGCGCGCGGTCGCCACCACCGCTTGCTGCAGGCCGCTGAACTGCATCGTGATCTGGATGAGCGGCTCGACCACCCGCGCGATATAGCTGATGAAGGCGTACAGCACCCCGACCTCGACCGCGCCCATGCTCTGGCGGCCAAAGCTGAAGATCACCACCGCCAGCAGGATCACGTTGAGGAAGTCGAGGGCGGGGCGCAGCAGGAAGGCATTGGCGCGCAGCTCGGCCACGCGCGCCGTGTAGTGCTGGTCGTTGGTGGCGGCGAAGCGCTCGCCGAAGCGGTGCTGGGCATTGTTCGCCTGCAGCACGCTCATGCCGCCGATCGATTCCGCCATCTGGGCGTTGATGTCGCTGCGCAGCGCCCGCGCGCGGGTGACGGCCGGTGCGGAGAGGCGCTGATACAGCCAGATGATGCCCAGCACGGCCGGCAGCAGGGCCAGCACGATCAGCATCAGGCGCCAGTCGAGCCAGGCCATCGCGATCGAGGTCCCGACCAGCACGATGGTAGAGTCGAGGATCACGAACAACACCTGGATGTACAGGGTCTTCACCGCCTCGGTGTCGTTGGTCACGCGGCTCACCAGCTGGCCGGTGATGGCGCGGTCGAAGAAGGCCATCGGCAGGCGCAGCACGTGGCCGTACACCCATTCGCGCAGGCGCTGCACCGAGCGCATCGCCAGGCCGGATAAACGCACCAGCTGCAGGAAGCGGATCCAGGACGCGGCCCAGCCGGTAAGGAGTAAGCCGGCCAGCAGCAGTGCCATGCGGGTCCAGTCGAGATGGTGGGGCAGCAGGTGTTCGTCGATCAGCTTCTTGCCCAGCAGGGGACCGAGCACTTCGAGGCCGGCGGCCAGGATCAGCCAGCCGGTGGCCCAGGCCAGGTGGGCGCGGTCCGGATGCGCGGCGCGGCGCAGCAGGCCGGCTGCCTGTTTCGCCTGGGCCGGGGTGGTCCTGTTCTTGTTCTTGTTACTGTTATTGTTATTGGCTTCAGACTGCATCGAGGCTCGCCTCCAGTTGTTGATAGCGCCACTGGCTGGCGTACCAGCCGTCTTCGGCGAGCAGGGCCTCGTGGGTGCCGGATTCGACGATGCGGCCATCCTTCAGCACGATGATGAGATCGGCCTTCACCACGGCCGACAGGCGGTGGCTGGCGATCACCGCCGACAGTTCCGGGCGGTTCGCGCGCAGCTCGTCGAGGTGTTCGAGGATGCGGGTCTCGGTGCCGGTGTCCACCGCGGACAGGGCATCGTCGAGCAGCAGCAGCGGGCTTTGCACCAGCAGCGAGCGCGCGATCGCCACGCGCTGGCGCTGGCCGCCGGACAGGGTGATGCCTTTTTCGCCGACCGGGGTGTCGTAGCCGTCCGGGAAGCGCAGGATGTCGTCGTGGATGTCGGCCATCTTCGCCGCCTGCTCGATCTCGGCGCGCGAGGCGCCCGGACGTCCGAGCGCGATGTTCTCGGCGATCGAGGCCGAGAACAGGAAGGATTCCTGCGGCACCCAGCTGATCCCGGAACGCAGGGTGGCAAGCGTGTATTCATCCAGCGCATGGCCGCCCCAGGTGACCGTGCCGTGCTGGGGTTCGGCCTGGCGCAGCAGCACCCGCAGCAGGGTCGACTTGCCGGCGCCGGTGGGGCCGACCAGGCCCAGGGTCTGGCCCGGCGCCAGGCTGACCGACACCTGTTTCAGCGCCGGCTTCTCTTGACCCGTGTAGGCGAAGCTCACGTCGCGCAGCACCAGCGGTCCGCGCGCCAGTACGTCGACGGTGCCGTGGTCATCGACCGTGAGCGGCGCATCCAGCAGCGGTTGCAGGCGCGCCAGGGCAGCGCGTCCGCGTTCGATCAGCGACAGCACCCAGCCGGCCGCGAACATCGGCCAGATCAGCTGGCCGAGGTACATCGTGAAGCTGGTCAGCGAACCGATGGTGAGCTGGTCGTTCCACACCAGGTAGCCGCCCAGGCCGAGGGTCAGGCCGGTGGCCGCGGTCAGGGTCAGGCCCACCGCCGGTTCGTAGGCCGCTTCCCATTTCTGTGCGGTGAGGCTGGCGGCGGCCGCGTTCGCGGCCAGTTCGCCGAACTGTTTCGCACTGCGCTGTTCCAGGCCGAGGGCGCGCAGGGTGCGTACGCCGCTCAGGGTTTCCTGCACGTGGTCGTTGAGGGCGGAAAAGCGCTTCAGCGAATCGCTGGAGGCGGTGTGGATGTGGCTCGAGATGCGCCAGAAGGCCAGCGCCATCAGCGGGAAGGGCAGCAGGGCGATCAGGGTCAGGCGCCAGTCGACGCCGAGGAACATGATCCCCAACACCATGACGAGGGTGAGGGTGCCGTCGAAGCCGGCCAGCATCGCCTCGCCGGCGGCCTGCTCGATGGCGTCGATGTCGTTGGTGGCGAGCGCCATCAGGTCGCCGGTGCGCTGGCGCTGGTAGAAGGCCGGGCCCTGGCTTGAGAGCCGCGCATACAGTTTCGTGCGCAGCTCGACCCCGAGGCGGTAGGCGGCGGAGTACAGGCGCAGCCGCCAGGCCACGCGCAGGACGTAGATCGCCAGCCCGAGGCCGAGCAGCTGCAGCAGCTGGATCGTGAGTTCCTGTCCCTGGATGCGGTGCGCCGCCAGGGCGTCGATGGTGGCGCCGACCTTGCGCGGCACCAGCACCGAGCACAGGGCGACGCCGAACAGCATCACCGCCGACGAGGCATACGAACGCCAGTGCCGGCGTACGAAGCCGCCGATCAGCCTTGCCAAACCCATTGCGTGTCCTGTTCTTGGTTCTTGTTCCGAGGACCGCTACTGTACTATTTTTGGCAAGGGCCTGCCCTGGCCGCTTACTTCCTGCGCGAGCTGCGCGGCGGCTTTGCAGGAGCGATGCTTTCCGGTGGCGTCACCGGCGGCAATTCGACCTTGACCTGGGCTTCCAGCGGCACGGTGGAAGCGAGCGGATGCTCGGCGCCGGCCGGCAGGGGCGAGATCTCGTGCAGGGCCTTGGCCAGCGGCTTCGGCTCGGCCGGCGGGACGTCGTCGGCGATGGCGGTGTCGATGAGGGCTTCGGCCTGGGCCAGCTTGGCGTCGGCGGGCGCGATTGCCGGTGCCGGCGCAGCTTCGACCGCAGGCTTGGCGGCTTCGGCTTTCGGCGCGGCTTTCGGCTGGGCGGCATCGAGCGCGGCTTCGGCATGCGCGGCGCCGATGTCTACCGCGGCGGCGGCGATCTCACCGGTGATGGTGGCGGCATCGGCGGTGGCGATCGAGACCTGTTCCATGGCCTGGGCATAGCTGGTCGGGACGTTGGCGGTCGGTGCCGGCGCGGCCAGCAGCGGGATGGTGGCCGGCAGCGCACGTGCGCCGACGGCAAGGCCGAACAGTTCGCGGCCGTAGGAGAACAGGGTATGCCATTGTCCCTGGGCGGCGGAGCCGAGGGCCAGCAGGTCGCGCGGTTCGCGCGCTTCGAGCAGGTGCTTCACGGTGCCGGCCGCCTGCTCGATCGATGCGCGCGAGGTGCGCACGTTGAGCGCGGCGATCTGGCCGGCGCTCTCGAGCGCACGGGCGCTCAGGTTGCGGAACAAGTCGAGCTGGGCTTCCCATTGAGCCTGGCGTACTGCGGACAACTGGTCGGAAAATGGAGTCATCTGGATCCCTTTTTATTCAGTTATGACGCACTGCAATAAGAACTAGTGTAAAGCGGTTCGATAGTGTTGGAAAGAAGTATTTTGTGTTGTTTTTATAAGGAAATCTTGCGTTGCAGCATAGTTTCTTAATCCAGGTCATTGACAGTACAATTAATTACCTCATCGGGAGACTCGTATGGACTTGGTAATCCGCAACGCCACCCTGGCCGATGGCCGCCATTCCATGGACATCGCCATCGACGGCGAGCGCATCGCCGAGGTCGGGCCGCAATTGGCGCTGACAGGCCGGCGCGAGATCGACGCCGGCGGCGACCTGGTGAGCCCGCCCTTCGTCGACGCCCACTTCCACATGGACGCCACCCTCAGCTACGGCCTGCCGCGCGTGAACGAGTCCGGCACCCTGCTCGAAGGGATCGCGCTGTGGGGCGAACTGAAACCGCAACTGCTGCAGGAAGACCTCATCGAACGCGCGATGCGCTACTGCGACTGGGCGGTGGCGCGCGGGCTGCTGGCGATCCGCACCCACGTCGACGTCTGCGACGACCGGCTGCTGGCGGTCGAGGCCCTGCTCGAGGTGAAGCGGCGCGTGGCGCCATACCTTGACCTGCAGCTGGTCGCTTTCCCGCAGGACGGCCTGCTGCGCAGCCCCGGCGCTTTCGACAAGCTCAAACGTGCGATCGCGATGGGCGTGGACGTGGTCGGCGGCATCCCGCACTTCGAGCGCACCATGGCGCAGGGCGCGGAATCGGTGCGCCTGCTGTGCGAGTTCGCGGCGCAGCAGGGGCTGATGGTCGACATGCATTGCGACGAGAGCGACGATCCGCTGTCGCGCCACATCGAGACCCTGGCCTTCGAGACCCAGCGCCTGGGGCTGCAGGGCAGGGTGACCGGCTCCCACCTGACCTCGATGCATTCGATGGACAACTACTATGTCAGCAAGCTGCTGCCCCTGATTGCCGAATCGGGCGTGGCGGCGATCGCGAACCCGCTCATCAACATCACCCTGCAGGGCCGCCACGACAGCTATCCGAAGCGGCGCGGCATGACCCGCGTGCCGGAGCTGCTGGCGGCCGGGGTGCCGGTCGCCTTCGGCCACGATTGCGTGATGGACCCGTGGTACGGCCTCGGTTCCGGCGACATGCTGGAGGTGGCCCACATGGGCCTGCACGTGGCCCAGATGACGGGCCAGGCCGCGATGCGCCAGTGCTTCCAGGCGGTGACGGAAACACCGGCGCGTATCCTCGGCCTGCAAGGCTATGGCGTCGCCCCCGGCTGCTACGCGGACCTGGTGCTGCTCGACGCCGGCAGCCCGGCCGAGGCGATCCGCCTGCGCGCCGCCCGCCGCCTGGTGTTGCGCCGCGGACAGATCGTCAGCGAAGCGCCGCCAGCACACGCCAGCCTGCGCCTGCCGGGCCGGCCAGGCGTTGTAAATTTCCGTTTGACACGCAAGGAGTAAGAATGTTAGCCCACTATGTCTATACAAGGTAAACACAGGAGAAAATGGGTAAACACAGCGGACAAACATCCTAAAAATTCGGGAAAAGTTGCTTACTGTAATTCAATTTCTTTATGTAAATGCGGTTACATTTTTCCCTAGCCGTGCGGACAATTCCCGGTTTAGAATCTTGCCCTTTCGTTACATTCGAGCAGGCCTGCAGTGAGAGACATCCAGATTCGACCAGCGCGCGACGCCGACTTCAGCGCCATGTGGACCATCTTCCAGGCGCATGTCGCCAGCGGCGAGACATTCGCCCATGGTCCCGCCACCAGCCGTGAAGACAGTCATGACTACTGGTTCGCGCCCAGTGCGACGACCTTCGTGGCGGTAAAGGGCGGCGAGCGCATACTCGGGATGTACAAGCTGCAGCCCAACCATCTCGGACGCGGCGACCACGTGGCCAACGCCTCCTATATGGTCAGCCCGAACGCCCAGGGGGTGGGCATCGGCCGCATGCTGGGCGAGCACAGCATCGAGGAGGCGCGCCGCCAGCGCTACCTGGCGATGCAGTTCAATTACGTGGTCAGCACCAATTCGCCGGCCATCAACCTGTGGAAGCGGCTCGGCTTCTCGATCGTCGGCACCCTGCCCAAGGCTTACCGGCACCGCCGCCTGGGGTATGTCGACGCCTATGTGATGTACAAATTGCTGGAAGACCCGGCCCGCTGGGACCATCCGGAGGAAGACTGAACGCATGGAAATCGCCCGCACGGCGCGCCTGCGGCTGCGCACCGCCAACCTCGACGACACCGCCTTCTACTACACGCTGGTCAACGACCTGGCCTTCATCGAGCACATCGGCGACCGCGGCATCCGCAGCCTCGACGATGCCCGCCAGGCCCTGCTGGCCGGGCCGATCGCGATGCAGGAGACGCGCGGCCACTCGCTGTACATGGTCGAACTGAAGGAGGACGGAAGCCCGGACGGGCACGTCGCCATCGGCATGTGCGGCCTGATCAAGCGCGATACCCTGGACGAGATCGACATCGGCTACGCCTACCTGCCCGCCTGGCGCGGCCAGGGCTATGCCTTCGAAGCGGCGCGCGCCGTGCTGGACTACGCGCCGACCATCGGCATCCGGCGCCTGCTGGCCATTACCTCACCCAACAACCTGGCGTCGAACGGCTTGCTGCGCAAGCTGGGGATGAATTTCGTGCACTTTACGCATCTGGTGCCGGAGGATGCGGGGAGTAATTTGTATAGCCTGGAACTCGAATAGCGTTACTGCTTCGTACTCCCCCAAGGGAAAAACCACGTAATCGGCTTCTCCACCCGCGCCGCCCAGGAAGCCTCGTTGTGCTTCCCGCCCTCGGCCTTGAAGAACAGCAGGTCCTCGCTTTCCTTGTAACCCTTGGCCCGCATGGCCTCGACCATCTTCGTCGTGTCGTCGAGACCATCGTCCCTGGTGCCGGCATCGAGGTAGAACTTGACCGGCACGCGCGCCGGGAGCTTGGTGATGAGGGCGCCGTTGTTCCACCAGAAGGAGCTGGAGACGCCGCCCGCTTTCGAGAAGATGTCCGGATAGCGCTGCGCGATCGCGACCGATGCGATGCCGCCCAGCGAGGAGCCCATGATCGCGGTATTCGCCTTGCCCGGCAGCGTGCGGTAGGTCCGGTCGATGTAGGGCTTGACGATGTCGACGATGAAGGCGCCGTAGGCATCGAGCTTGCCGCCGCCGTATTTCGGGTCGCAGCAGGGCGTGTATTCGGGAATGCGGTCCGGCGTGTTGTCGATGCCGACCACGATCACCTCGTCCGCCGTGCCCATCGCCACCAGGCGGTTCATGGTTTCGTCGACGCCCCATTCGACGCCGAAGGAGGCGGTCTTGGCGTCGAACAGGTTCTGGCCGTCGTGCATGTAGAGCACCGGGTAGCGCTTGGCCGGGTTCTCCGCATAGCTGGGCGGCAGGTAGATGCGCAGCGAGCGGCTGTTCTTCAGCTGGGGCGAGGCGACGTCCTTCACGATCGTCACCTTGCCGAACGGCGCGCCGAAGAAGGGATAGATGTCGACCGTGGCGCCGGCCGGCAGCTTGTAGGCGCCGCCGATCGAGATCTTGTCCGCGCCCAGGGTCGGCTTCATCTGCACGTCGCCCAGTTCGTCCGGCCAGGTATAGGTCCAGACGTTCACGGGGCCCTCGGGCCGCTGGGCGGGCGCGCTCTTCGACCAGCTCATTGGTCCCTTGTCGCCGACGATGCGGATCTCTTCCTTGCCGGCCGGGTAGTGCACCCGCACCGTGGTGGCGCCGGCCTGGGAGGCCGCCAGCGCCAGCAGCGCGGCCGTTGCCGCCGCTGCCCTCGTGTTCATGCTGATTCGTTTCATGGCTGTCCTGTTCAGCGCACGCGCAGCAGGCGCACGCCATAGATGTCGAAGCGGTTGGATGGGCCATCGAGGCCGCCGGCCGCGCTGAAGCTGCCGTTGCTCTGCAGGTAGCTCATATTGTAGAAGTCGCTCATCTCGACGCGGTATGCGCCGTTCCCTTTCAGCTTCACCGCCAGCGGCGTCGAATACACCGTTGGCGTATGCGCCTTCTCGATGCGCGCGTGCGGCAGCTGCACCACGCCCTGCGCGACGATGGTACCCGACTCATCCTTGACCGTCAGCCATTTTACGCCACCGCTGATGCCCAGGTTCACCTGGTTGGCGCCGTTGTGATAACGGACCTGCACGGCGTAGTCGCCGGCCGCCGGCACCTTGATGTCCCTGACGCTGAAGCGGTCCTGCGGCTTGCCCCAGCCGGCCAGGTGGGCTTCGTCGAAGCGGGCGTTCGGCGGAGCCAGCGCCACGTCCGCGCTCACGCGCTTGTCCGTGGCCGGGATCTCGACGCCGCCATCCACGCAGCGCGGCCGGCTGTGGTGGCTGCGGTTGCCCGAGCCGGTGAATTCCGCTTCGACGGCATAGCAGGCGGTGGCGGAGGCCTTGCCGTCGACCCAGGCGCCGGCCGGCAGCTGCGAGGCTGCCAGCTTGCCGTCGCGGTAGACGTTGTAGCGTACCTTGCCCGTATCCTTCGCTTCGATGACCAGCGCGGCGTGGCCGGCGCCGTCGCGCTTCAGGCCGGCGATGACCGGCTCGTGCGGGCCGAACACGGCCGGCGTCTCCACGTAGGGATCGGCGTTCACGCGGCGGATCGCCTGCTCGCCGGCGTCGAGTTTGCCGAGCACGATCTCGATCCGGTTGTCCGCCGCCAGCGCGCTCCACGGAATGCTGCTGCCGGCCGGCTTGCCGTTCAGGAGGATCCGCTCGACGGTATAGACGCCGTTCGCGCCGTTCGCGCCGTTTGTGCCCGCCGCGGCGCGCGCCGGCAGGCGCAGGGTCACGTTCAGCACATGGCCCTGCAGGCGCAGGTTGTCCAGCGAGGCCGCGTCGCCGCCCGCGAACACCCTGGCGCCCAGCCTGGCCGTCACGAAGGGCTGCAGGGCGATGCCGTCAAGGGTGGTCGAGACGCCGAATACATTGCGCACCACCATGCCCAGGTAGGCGCCGACGGACCACAGCTGGCGCCGCGAGTTGATCACCGGCCCGATCAGGTTAGGGTGGGCTTCGTCCAGCAGCAGCGGCTGGCCGGACAGCCACTCGAGGTTCTCCATGTTCGACATGTTCAGGGCCGCGCCGCGCATCAGCGAGTCGTAGGCGGCATCGGCGACGGCCACGTTGCGGCCCGCCGCGGCAGCGCGCAGGCCATAGGCCGTCACGAAGGGCCACATGGCGCGGTTGTGGTAGACCGGCATGTCGAGCTGCTGCGGCCAGATCACCGGCGCGCCCATCGGGCCGTGCGGATAGCTGGCCAGGATGCGGCGCGCGCGCTTGTCGTCGGCGATGCCGGTGAGGATGGCGAGCGACTGCCCCAGCCAGTCGAACTTGTGCATCGGCGCGCCGTCGAAATGGGCGGCGGTGAGGCTGCTGTACATGCCGGCGTCGTCCAGCCACAGGCGGGCGTTGACGGCGCGCTTCAGGTCTCTGGCCCAGCCTTCGTAGCGTGCCGCGCGTGCCTGGTCGCCCTGTTCGCGCGCCAGCCGGCTTGCCAGGGTCAGGGCCTTGTAGTGGCCGGCATTGGTCGACAGCGCCTTCGAACTCGCCATCGAGGCCAGGTCCTGCGGAATCCACGCAGCGTAGCTCTGGTCGCGCCAGTCGAGGAAGGATTCCTCGCCCGTGTACAGGCCGGTGGACTTGTCGAAGGCGGCGATGCGGTCGTTGGCTATCGTGTTCGACAGGGCGGCCAGGGCGGTGGCGGCGAAGGCCTTGCGCTCGGCGGGCGGCAGCGACTTCAGCACCTCCTCGGCGGCGAAGGCCCAGGTGATGCGGTCGGTGCTGACCGGCCAGCTGCCGCCGCTGCCGGTGTCCTGCACGATCTGCAGGCCGTCGGGCGTGCCCGCTACCTGCGGCGCCTTCGGCACGCCGTCGCGCCAGCCGGACAGCTTGAAGAGCAGGGAATTGCGCACCCGCTGGGGATCGAGCATGGCCAGGCCCAGGTCGGCCGCATAGGACAGGTCGCGGGTCCAGACGTAGTGCCACTTCTCGCCGGTCTCGAAGCAGTCGCAGGGAATCGCGTTGTTGCCGTTGTAGTTACCGTCGCGGATTTCCTTCACCGAGTCCTGGCGCATCTCGTGGGCGGCCAGGGCGAACAGGGCATCGAAGGCCAGGTTCCCGCTGCGCACGCGGGGCAGCAGCGGGTCTTCCTGGTATGTCAGGTATTGCGGGCCGGGGTCGCGCAGCTGCATGGTGGTCGAGTGCGCATAGCTGCGCAGCGGCGCCTGCGGATCCTTCACCGAGAAGCGCGCGGTTTCCTGCTTGCCGTCCCAGGTCGGGAAACTGAGCGAAGCGCTCGCGCCGGCGCCGGCGTGCGGATCGACGGCCGGTCCGGCGGACGCCGTCTCGACGCGGCTGACGCTCAGTACCGGCCTGGCGGGATCGGAGACGTCGACGCGGAAGCGGAAGGTCGCGGTCTGCTTCGTGAACAGGTAGTCTTCGGGGCCGGCCTCGGTGGCGAGCGGATAGGCCTGGTCCGGCGCCACCGTCACGCTGGCCGAGGGATTCGCGACCCACTCGGCGTTCCAGTCCTTGCTGCCGATCTTGAAGGCGTGGTTGCCGGGGCTGACCAGGATGTCGGTCTCGTAGATGCCCTTGCCCTGGTAGGCGAGCCGGTTGTCGGTGCCCCAGCCGTTGAAGGCGCCGCGGACGTAGATGTCGTAGCGCAGCGGCGGCGCTTCCGCGGCGATGGCGGGGAGGGTTTGCGCGACGAAGGCCGCGGCGATGGCAAGAATAGTCGGCTTCATGGGTAGGGTGGGCACGCCGTGCCCACGTGACGTTTGCGTACGGTTGGCGTTTGCGTGGGCACGGTGTGCCCACCCTGGGTCAGAGTTCAAGGATCAGGGTCGACCTGGCCGGCAGGCGAATCTCGTCCTTCAGCGAGTAGGTCTTCCCGGTGAGTACATCGCGCCCGGACGCCACACCCGACAGCATCTCGTGGAAGCGCCCCGCATCCAGCACGGTCTCCTTGTCGTTGGCATTCAAGGCCACCATCACCTTCCTGCTGTCGTCGTAGCGGAAGTAGACATAGGTATTGTTCTCCGGCCCGTAGTGCATCAGCTTCCCGTGATGGATGACGGGGCTGTTCTTGCGCCAGTTGACCAGCTTCTTGACGAAATCCTGGGCCTCGCGCTGGCGCGGCGTGAGGCCGGCGCCGGTGAAGGCGTTGATCCTGTCGCCGGCCCAGCCGCCGGGGAAGTCGCGGCGGTAGCTGTTGTCGTCGCGCTCCTTGGTCGCACTGGTCATCAGGATCTCGTCGCCGGTATAGAAGTGCGGGATGCGCGGCATCGTCATCACGAAGGCGATGTCCATCTTGTAGCGGTCGTAGTCTTCGCCCACGACACTGTAGATGCGGGCCATGTCGTGGTTGGCTTCGAACAGCACCAGGCGGCTCGGGTCCGGATACAGGTGGTCGAGCGAGAGGGTTTCATATACGTCGCTGAAGATGTTCTTGCCATCCTTATCCGCCAGCGCCGTGCGCATCGCTTCCGTCAGCGGGAAGTCCATCATGCTGGGCATGTGGCTGACATAGCCGTCGAAGTTCACCTTGCCGCGCTGCCAGTGCGAGACCACGGCCGGCAGCTTGCTCCATTCCTCGCCCACCATGTTCAGCTGCGGGTACTCGGCCATCAGGCGCTTCGTGTATTCGGTCAGGAAGGCGCCGTCGGAATAGCCGAAGGTGTCGATCCGCAGGCCGGAAAGGCCGGCGTATTCGATCCACCAGATATTGTTCTGGATGAGGTAGTTGGCCACCAGCGGATTGGTCTGGTTCATGTCCGGCATGCCGGGGCTGAACCAGCCGGTGGTGAAGTTGCCGGCATCTTCCTTCGAGGCGTAGGGATCCTGCACGGCGGTGCGGTGGTGCTGGGTCGCGACGAACTTGCCGGCGTGGTTGATCCAGTCCGGCGTCGGCAGGTCCTTCATCCACCAGTGGTTCTTGCCGATGTGGGACAGCACCACGTCCTGGATCAGGCCGATGCCGTGCTTCTTCGCTTCCCTCGACAGGCGCAGGTAATTCTCGTTGCTGCCGTAGCGCGGGTCGATCCTGTAGTGGTCGGTGGCGGCATAGCCGTGGTAGGAAGCGGCCGGCATGTCGTTCTCGACCAGCGGCGTCGGCCACAGCTGGGTGAAGCCCATGCCGGCGATGTAGTCGAGGTGGTCGATGATGCCCTGGATGTCGCCGCCGTGGCGGCCGTGGCCCAGCTTGCGATCCAGTTTGTCGGCCATGCCGGCCACGCTGTCGTTGCTGGGATCGCCGTTGGCGAAGCGGTCCGGCATGATCTGGTAGATCGCATCCTTGGTATCGAAGCCCTTGCGCTGGGCGGAGCCGTGTTCGCGCGCCAGCAGGCGGTAGGTATGGGAGGTGCTGCGCGAGGCCGCATCGCCCTTGCCGCGGAAATCGATGCGCAGGCTGCCCGGCGCGGCCTTGCCATCGACGACCAGGTCGATGAACAGGTAGTTGCGGTTGGCGACCCGCGTCACCTGGGCGATGCGCACGCTCGGATAGTCGAGCGCCGGCTCGAGGTCGGCGATGGCCGGGCCGTGGATCATCAGTTGCAGGCGCTGGTCGTGCATGCCGGCCCACCAGAAGGGCGGATCGACGTGGTCGATGGCGGGTGCCTGGGCCCGCGCCGCGCCGCTGGCGAGGAAGGCGGTGCCGATGAGGAGGCTGGCGAGGGTGCGGCGGATCGTGGCGGGCATGGAAGGGTCTCCGTAAGTAGCGCAACTACATCGGCTGGCGGACGCTAGCGTCCTGGAAAGTGTGCCGTCATTGCAATTATTGCCCAGAGAATACACCAGCGAAGATGTGTCTTCAACGACAGTGACTATTTGAATCTCTAGTTTTGCTACACCTTTTCTAGAGCATAAATACGTGCCTGCGACCGCCTGTCTTGACAGAAGCTGAAAATCTACTACGTAAATTTGCACCAACTTGGTGCGAAATCAAACATTCTTGGTGCAAAGTAAGCTGTTTGTAGTACGACTACATCGTCTGTATGAGTGCTTTGTAGCTCGAATACAACGATATACGGCTTCACTCTAAGAAAAGCACGTAAAAAATCGAGATTCGCGTAGTCGAAGGCAAGTTGCGTTGACAGTGCATCTAGTTTTAGTACAGAATCGTTAGCAGAACGTCTAAGAACGTTTGCTTCTGGCTCCCGTAGTGATGGCTCTCCGGCTAGTGTTTTCGGGAAAAACATAGATTTGAACGATTTGAGGGGACAAATGAACCTTATCAATAAGCGCGCGGCGCGCTCTGTGCCGGGCAGCATTGCATTCAAGCTCAGCCCGGTTGCAGCAGGCTGCGCCGTCTTCATGGCCCTGAGCGGCCATGCCGCGCTCGCGCAGGAGACCAGCAGCCAGGACGCTGCCGCTACCGGCGCAACCAATTCCGGCATCTCGACCGTGACCGTGACGGGTATCCGCCGCGGCATCGAGGCTGCCATCTCCGTCAAGAAGAACAACGACTCGATCGTCGAAGCGATTTCGGCCGAAGACATCGGCAAGCTGCCGGACCAGTCGATCGCCGAATCGATCGCCCGCCTGCCTGGCGTGACCGCCCAGCGCGACGCCCACGGCAACGCCTCCGTCATCTCGATCCGCGGCATGTCCCCGGACTTCTCGACCGGCCTGCTGAACGGCCGCGAGCAAGTCTCGACCGGCGACTCGCGCGGCGTCGAATTCGACCAGTACCCGTCCGAGCTGCTGTCGGGCGTGGTGATCTACAAGACCCCGGACGGCGCCCTCGTCGGCCAGGGCCTGTCGGGCACCGTCGACCTGCAGACCGTGCGTCCGCTGGACTTCAACAAGCGCGTCATGGCGGTCAACTACCGCCGCGACAAGACCGGCCTGGGCATGGATAACGAAAAGGGCCACGGCAACCGCTTCACCTTCTCGTACATCGACCAGTTCATGAACCGCCAGATCGGCGTGGCCTTCGGCTTCGCTCGCCTGCAGGGCAAGAGCGGCGATACCACCCGCTTCGAAGGCTGGGGCAACGGCACCACCACCTACAACGGCCAGACCGTCAACGTCCCGTACAACGGCTTCAACTCCTGGACCGACAAGTACGAGCAGGACCGCAACGGCTTCATGGGTGTCGTGCAGTACCGTCCGAGCAAGGACTTCACCAGCACCGTCGACCTGTTCTACACCAAGTACAATAAGGACACCCGCACCCACGGCATCCAGATGCCGCTGTTCGACAATCCGGGCAATCCGCAGTACGACCGTCCGGGCCAGCTGGTCAATGCGACCCTGTCGGGCAACAACGTCACCGCCGGCACCGTCAACAACGTGCGCGCCGTCATCCGCAACGACGCCGTGGCATGGAGCGACACCAGCAAGTCGATCGGCTGGAACAACAAGCTGCGTGTGAACCAGGACTGGACCGCGAACCTCGACCTGTCGTTCAACTCGGCCGAGCGTACCGGCACCAACATCGAAACCTATGGCAGCTCGCTCGCGACCAACCTGGCCAGCGTCCAGTTCACCGCCGGCAGCCACACCTTCGTGCCGAACCTGAACTACGCCGACACCAACGTGTCCAAGCTGACCGACCCGCAGGGCTGGGGCGGCGCCGACATCCAGGCCGGCTACGTCAAGTTCCCGCATAACTACGACAAGATCAACGCCATCCGCCTGGACGCCACGCGCGACCTGCCGGAGGGTATGTTCTTCAGCAAGCTGACCACCGGCGTGAACGTGTCGAGCCGTTCCAAGACCCGCGAGTACACCGAGAACCTGATGTCCGTGAAGGGTGGTGCCGGCAATCCCTACGCCAGCATCCCGTTCCCGTCGGGCAGCGGCTCGGCCCTGGCCGGCGACAGCGGCATCAGCGTGCCGACCTTCGACCCGGTCGCCAACATCGGGAGCCTGTATGACCTGAAGCGCAAGGATCACCCGGATATCTGGAACAAGGACTGGATCGTCAACGAGAAAGTCGCGACCGCCTTCGCCAAGCTGGGCATCGACTCGCAAATCGGCGCGATCCCGCTGCGTGGCGCCCTCGGCGTGCAGATGATCCATACCAAGCAGGATTCGACCGCGTACTCGGTCGACAAGAACGGCGGCACCAGCGATGCCAATCGTCCGACCGCACCGGTTTCCGACGGCACCAGCTACAACGACTTCCTGCCGAGCCTGAACCTGATCGGCGACCTGGGCAACCAGCAAAGCCTGCGCTTCGGCCTGGCCAAGATCATGGCCCGTCCGACCCTGAACGACATGCGCGCCAGCGGCAGCTTCGGCTACGACGCCAACCGCCAGATCTACAGCGGCAGCGGCGGCAATCCGAAACTGGACCCGTTCCGCGCCAAGGGCATCGACCTGTCGTACGAGAAGTACTGGGACAGCAAGGCCTACGTCAGCGCCGCGGTGTTCTACAAGAAGCTCGACACCTATGTCGTGAACGTTGCCCGCACCGTGGACTTCACGCCCTTCCTGCTGCCGAGCACCGTGAAGGCGCCGACCAATATCGGCCTGTTCACCTCGCCGGTCAACGGCAACGGCGGCAACCTGAAGGGTATCGAACTGGCCGCATCGCTGCCGCTGAACACCCTGACCCGTTACCTGGACGGTTTCGGCGTGGTGGCCAACGCTTCGCAGAACGCCAGCGCGGTCAACCTGCCGGACATCGCCCAGGGCGGTTCGGGCACGATGGGCCTGCCGGGCCTGTCCAAGCGCGTCGCCAGCCTGACCCTGTACTACGAGAAGAACGGCTTCTCGGCACGTGCGGCTGAGCGCTACCGTTCGGACTTCATCGGCGAGGTGTCCAGCAACACCGGCGACCGCGAACTGAGCTACATCCAGGGCGAGAAGGTGCTGGACCTGCAGTTCGGCTACGAGTTCCAGAGTGGTCCGATGAAGGGTCTGTCGCTGCTGATCGAGATGAACAACCTGAACGACGCGCACTACATCCGCTATCGCAAGACGAAGGACAACGTCATCGAAGACACCCGCTTCGGCCGCACCGTGCTGTTCGGCCTGAACTACAAGCTGTAATCCTGTGTTGGCGTGAGCCGATAGGTCGTATATAAAGCCTCTTGCCCGGCGTAGCCGCGCAAGAGGCTTTTTCCATATGCTGGCAGAACAATGAAAACCGAGACCCTCCTGAAGAACATCGTCATCGTCGGCGGCGGCACCGCCGGCTGGATGACGGCCGCCTCGCTGTCGCATCTCCTGCGCGGCAAGTACGCGATCCGCCTGATCGAATCGGACGAGATCTCCACCGTCGGCGTCGGCGAATCGACGATCCCGATGATCCGCCTGTTCAATACGACCCTCGGCATCAACGAGGACGAATTCATGCGCGAGACGAAGGCCACCTTCAAGCTCGGCATCGAGTTCGCCGACTGGGGCAGGGTGGGCGAGCGCTACATGCACGGTTTCGGTGTCCTCGGCCAGCCCCTGTGGACGCTCGAGTTCTTCCAGTACTGGCTGCGCGCCTGGCAGGCCGGCAAGGCGCCGGACCTCGAACACTATTCGCTCAACCGCATGGCGGCCAAAGCCGGCAAGTTCATGCGGCCGCAGTCCGAGATGCCGAATTCGCCGCTGGCCAACATCCCCTATGCCTTCCACCTGGATGCGGGCCTGTACGCGCGCTACCTGCGCAAGTTCGCCGAAAGCCGCGGCGTGGTGCGCACCGAGGGCAAGGTGGTCGAGGTGCGCCAGCATGAGAATGGCTTCATCGAATCGGTGGTGATGGAAAACGGCCTGGCGATCGGCGGCGACCTGTTCATCGACTGCTCGGGCTTCCGCGGCCTGCTGATCGAGCAGACCCTGAAGACCGGCTTCGAGGACTGGAGCCACTGGCTGCCCTGCGACCGCGCCTGGGCCGTGCCCTGCGAATCGAGTGGAGCGCTGCAGCCCTATACGCGCGCCACCGCGCGTCCGGCCGGCTGGCAATGGCGCATCGGCCTGCAGCACCGCACCGGCAACGGCCACGTGTACGCGAGCCGCTTCATGAGCGACGACGAAGCCGCCTCCATCCTGATGAAGAACCTGGACGGCAAGGCCCTGGCCGAGCCGCGCATGCTGCGCTTCACGGCCGGCAAGCGCAAGCAGGTGTGGAACAAGAACGTGGTCGCGGTGGGCCTCTCGTCCGGCTTCCTGGAGCCGCTGGAATCCACGTCCATCCACCTGATCCAGTCGACCGTCTCGCGCCTGCTGGACTTCTTCCCGGACGCCGGCTTCGACCAGGCCGGCATCGACGAATTCAACCGCCAGTGCGAATTCGAGGTCGAGCGCATCCGCGACTTCATCATCCTGCACTACCACGCGACCGAGCGCAGCGACACGCCGTTCTGGGACCATTGCCGCACCATGGACATCCCGGACACCCTGCGCCGTAAGGTGGAGCTGTACAAGTCGAACGGCCGCGTGATCCGCGAGAACAACGAGCTGTTCACGGAAGTCGGCTGGCAGCAGGTCTTCCACGGCCAGGGCGTGCGCCCGCGCGGCCACCATCCGCTGGCCGGCCTGCTGGACGAAAAGGAGCTGCTCGGCTTCCTCGGGAATATCGAGCAGGTGATCGGCAAGTGCGTCGACGTGATGCCGACGCACGACGATTTCATTGCCGCTATCGTTGCGGCGGCCCCGCCAGATACTGCTCGTCGCTGACCTTCTCCAGCCACACCACGTTCACGCCATCCAGCGCTTCCTGGATGGCGATGTGCGTCATCGACGTGGTCGGCGACGCGCCATGCCAATGCTTGTGGCCCGGCGGGCACCAGACCACGTCGCCGGCGCGGATCTCGACGATGTCCTCGCCCTCGCACTGGGTCCAGCCGCAGCCGGCGGTCACCACCAGGGTCTGGCCCAGCGGATGCGTGTGCCAGGCCGAGCGCGCACCCGGTTCGAAGGTCACGCTGGCACAGGACACCCGCGAGGGTTCGGGCGCGCTGTTGAGCGGGTCGATGCGGACGGTGCCGGTGAAGTACTGTTCCGGGCCCTTCATCGAGGGCTGGGAACCGACGCGTTTGAGATGCATGCTCATTCCTTTCGTTTTGCGAAGACGTCCTTGAAGACCGGCATGGCCGAGAACACATTCGGCCAGCCGGCGTAGAAGGCGAGCTGGGTCAGCGCCTCGGCGGCCTGTTGTTCGGTGAGGCCGTTGTCCATGGCGCGGTTGAGGTGATAGGTGACCTGGGCGACCTGGCCGTTGGCGACCAGCGCGCTGACCGTGACCAGGCTGCGCTCGCGCGGCGCCAGGCCGGGACGCAGCCACAAGTCGCGGAACAGGGCATCGGTCGTGTACTGCACGACGCCCGGCGCCACCTTGCCGAAGTTTTCCTCGACGCCGCTGGCGCGCGCGGCTTCCGCCTTTTCGTCGAGCGGCAGCGGCGACGGCCGGGCCGGCGGCAGCCGGGCCATGTCGATCTTCCGTTCCGCGAATACGGCGCGGGCGGCGGCATCGGCGGCGGTGGCGTTGGCCCAGCCCGAATAAAAGGCCAGGTGGGTGATCAGTTCGGCGATCTCGCCCGGTTTGACGCCGCTGTCGAGGGCGCGGTTCAGGTAGAAGGGCAGTTCGTGGGCCTGGTTCTTCGCGACCAGCACCGACAGGGTGACGATGCCGCGGTCGCGCGGCGACAGGCCGGGGCGCTGCCACAAGTCGCCGAGTACCAGGTGCCGGGTATAGTGATCGAGTGCGGGTGTCATCGACGGTTTCTCCTTCTTGAGTGGGGCGCCCTGGGCGGCGGCGCAGACGAGCAGGGCGCCGGCGGCCAGGATCAGGCGTTTCATGGCAGGCCTCCCAGCGGCCCGTAGCCCGGCTTCTTGTACAGCGTGTCCCGCCTGTCGAGGATGTCGGGCTGGTACACCGCCTTCATCCAGTCGCCGGACGCTGCTTCCTCGAAGCCGACCGAGACGGATTCGTCGCCGTATTGCAGGACGCGGGTGACGCTGTTCGTGATCTCGTCGGCCAGCTGGCGCTTCTGGCGCTCGGACTTGCCGGGCCAGAGCTTGACGATAATGTGAGGCATGGCTGGTGCTCGCTGGTGGATGGAGATTCCACTATAGCCAGCGCCGACTCATGAGAGTAGTCGCTACTCATTCAATAGCGATATGAGGAAATTTCACTAATCCGGTCGGTAGCGCAGCGCGTCGACCACCAGCGCAAACGCCGGTGACGCTTGCCGCCGGCTCGGATAGTAGAGGTGGTAGCCGGGGTAGGTGGGGCACCAGTCTTCCAGTACCCGTACCAGGCGGCCGGCGGCGACGTGTTCGAGCACCATGTCGTCCGGCAGCGTGGCCAGCCCGGCACCGTCGAGCGCCGCCTGCAGTTTCTGCGGCGTGGTGTTGAAGATGGCCTGGCCCTCGACCTGCACCTGCAGCGGCTTGCCGTCGCTGACGAATTCCCACGGCGCCAGCCCGCCATGGGTCGCCAGGCGCAGGTTGATGCAGTTGTGGCGGGTCAGGTCCTGCGGCGTCCGCGGCAGCGGCCGTCCGGCCAGGTAGGCGGGGCTGGCGACCACGGCCCGCTTCATGTCCGGCGAGATGCGCACGGCGATCATGTCCTTGGCCACCTGGTCGCCCAGGCGCACGCCGGCATCGAAGCGCTCGGCGACGATGTCGATCAGGCCGTAGTTGATGCTGATCTCGACCCTGAGGTCCGGATAATCGGCGAGGACCTTCGACAGCTTCGGCCACAGGATGGTGCCGGCCGCGTGGTCGTGGGTGGTGATGCGGATGGTGCCGGCCGGCTTGCCGCGCGCATCGCCCAGCGCCGCCAGGCCCGCTTCGATGCCCTCGTAGTGCGGCTCCAGCGAGGCGTACAGTTTTTCGCCGGCCTCGGTCGGCGACACGCCGCGGGTGCTGCGGGTCAGCAGGCGCACGCCGAGCTTCGATTCCAGCGCGCGGATCGTGTGGCTGAGCGCCGACTGCGACACGCCCAGCTGGGCCGCGGCGCGCGTGAAGCTGCGCTCGCGGGCGACGAGGATGAAGGCTTGCAGGTGGTTGAAATCGGGACGGGACATGGCAGGGTCGGGTGGACGGTTCGATCGCGAAGAGTTGAATTATCGTAAAGCATCTGCCGTCCGCGCGTGGGCGGCGCGAACGTTGTTGCGGCGCGCATTTCGGCGAAAAAGCCGCCTACCCTACGTAAATAATCGAGCTTCGCAAGCTGTGAAAGAGTAAACTGCAGGTTTGCCTACGATTTTTAAGAGAATTTCCTACATGCATGACACCCCGCTCCCGACGTTTGCCGACCTGAACCTTCCCGCACCCATCCTCAAGGCGTTGAAGGACGTCGGTTACGAAACGCCGTCGCCGATCCAGGCCGCCACCATTCCGCTCCTGCTGGAAGGCCGCGACATCCTCGGGCAGGCCCAGACCGGCACCGGCAAGACCGCGGCGTTCGCGCTGCCGGTCCTGTCGCGCATCGACGTCAAGAACCCGGCCGTGCAGGCGCTGGTGCTGGCGCCCACGCGCGAGCTGGCGATCCAGGTGGCCGAAGCCTTCCAGAGCTACGCGGCGCACCTGAAGAACTTCCACGTGCTGCCGATCTACGGCGGCCAGGCCTATGGCCCGCAGCTGTCGGCGCTGCGCCGCGGCGCGCAGGTCGTGGTCGGCACCCCGGGCCGCGTCATCGACCACCTGGACAAGGGCACGCTCGACCTCTCGCAGCTCACCACCCTGGTGCTGGACGAGGCCGACGAAATGCTGCGCATGGGCTTCATCGACGACGTCGAGCGCATCCTGCAGGAGACGCCGGAATCGCGCCAGACCGCGCTGTTCTCGGCCACCATGCCGCCGCAGATCAAGCGCATCGCCACCACCTACCTGAACGAGCCGAAGGAAGTGACGGTGGCCGCCAAGACCACCACCGCCACCAACATCACCCAGCGCTACTGGCTGGTGGCCGGCCTGCAGAAGCTGGAGGCGCTCACGCGCATCCTGGAAGCCGAACCCTTCGACGGCATGATCATCTTCGCCCGCACCAAGCTGGGCACCGAGGAACTGGCGTCCAAGCTGCAGGCGCGCGGCTTCGCGGCCGCCGCCATCAACGGCGACCTGGCCCAGCAGCAGCGCGAGCGCACCATCGAGCAGCTCAAGAACGGCAAGATCGACATCCTGGTCGCCACCGACGTCGCCGCGCGCGGCCTGGACGTCGAGCGCATCAGCCACGTGATCAACTACGACGTGCCGTCGGACCCGGAAAGCTACACCCACCGCATCGGCCGCACCGGCCGCGCGGGCCGCAGCGGCGAGGCGATCCTGTTCGTGACCCCGCGCGAACGCGGCCTGCTGAAGGCGATCGAGCGCGCCACCCGCCAGCCGGTCGCCCAGCTGACCCTGCCGACCATCAAGGCCGTCAACGACGTGCGCATCGCCAAATTCAAGGACCAGATCGGCGAGGCCCTGGCCGCCGGCGGGCTGGAGATGTTCCGCTCCCTGATCGAGGAATACGAGCGCGAGCACAACGTGCCGGCGATCGACATCGCCGCCGCCCTGGCCAAGCTGAACCGCGGCGACGAGCCGCTGCTGCTGGAGAAGCCGGACCGCGAGCCGAAGCCGGAGTGGAAGGAGCGCGAGCCGCGCCCGGAATGGCGCGAAGATACGCGCCCGGCCCGCGCCGGCCGTGAAAGCTTCGGCCGCGAAAACTTCGGCAACGACGAGCGTCCCGCGCGTCCGGCGCGCGAAGGCTTCAAGAAGGAGCGCGTGATGCGCGCGCCGGAACCGGGCATGGCGACCTACCGCATCGAAGTCGGCCACGCGAACAGCGTCAAGCCGGGCAATATCGTCGGCGCGATCGCCAACGAAGGCGGCATCCCGTCCAAGGAAATCGGCCGCATCGAGATCTACGACGACTACTCGACCCTCGACATGCCGGCCGACCTGCCGCAGGACTTGCTGCAGCACCTGCAGAAGGTCTGGGTGGCGGGCCGCCAGCTGAACATCACGCGTGACGGCGAAGAGCCGATCAAGGCGGCGCCGAAGAAGAAGTTCGGCGAGAAGAAGCCGTTCAAGAAGGGCTAAGCACCCGTCAACCGTGAGACCGTCATTCCCGCATTCGCGGGAATGACGTTGACAAGTCCGTAGTCTGTTGTTTGACTACAAAATCACCCCGCCATCCTAGGTATTGTCCGGATTGACACTCAACAATCCCCATGTTACTTTGCTACATGGAGGTAGTTCGGCACGAGTCCGGGCACCGTTAGGGGACACAGATGGAAATGCAAACTCATTCGCTCAAGCCGCGCCTGTCGTTCTGGCAGTTGTGGAACATGAGCTTCGGCTTCTTCGGCATCCAGTTCGGCTTCGCCCTGCAGAACGCCAATACCAGCCGGATCTTCTCGACCCTTGGCGCCTCGCCCGACGACCTGGCGCTGTTCTGGCTCGCCGCGCCCGTCACGGGCCTGCTGGTGCAGCCGGTGATCGGCTACCTCAGCGACAATACCTGGCACCCGACCTGGGGCCGCCGCCGTCCCTTCTTCTTCATCGGCGCCATCCTGGCCGCGATCGCCCTGTTCCTGATGCCGAATTCCGCCGCCGTCTGGATGGCGGTGGCCGTGCTGTGGATGATGGATGCGGCGATCAACGTGTCGATGGAACCCTTCCGCGCCTTCGTCGGCGACAAGCTCGATCCGTCCCAGCAGACCGCCGGCTTCGCGATGCAGACCTTCTTCATCGGCTGCGGCGCGGTGATCGCTTCGCTGCTGCCGCAGATCTTCGCGCATTACGGCGTCTCGAACGTCCCGCTGAACGGCGCGATTCCGGATACGGTGAAGTATTCCTTCTACGTCGGCGGCGCCGTGTTCCTGGCCGCCGTCAGCTGGACCGTGTTCACCGCCACCGAACTGCCGCCGCCCGACCTGGACAGCTTCAAGGCCCAGCGCCAGCACGCCCGCAGCTTCGGCGTGGCGCTGCGCGAGATCGTCGGCGGCTTCAGCCAGATGCCGAAGACCATGGTGCAGCTGGCCTTCGTCCAGTTCTTCACCTGGATCGCGCTGTTCGCGATGTGGATCTACACCGGCACGGCGATCGCCGACAACGTCTACGGCACCGTCGACGCGCAATCGGCGGCCTACCAGGATGCCGGCAACTACGTCGGCGTGATGTTCGCCGTGTACAACGGCGTATCGGCGCTGGCCGCCTTCCTGCTGCCGGTGCTGGCGCGCGCCACCAGCCGCAAGACCTGCCACACGATCTGCCTGGCGCTCGGCGGCCTGTCGCTGGCCAGCATCTTCTTCATCCACGACAAGCAGGCCCTGATGCTGCCGATGATCGGCGTCGGCATCGCCTGGGCCAGCATCCTGACGATGCCGTATGCGATCCTGGCCGGCGCGCTGCCCGCCAGCCGGATGGGCTACTACATGGGTCTGTTCAACTTCTTCGTCGTGATCCCGCAGATCGTCAGCGGCCTGCTGCTCGGCTTCTTCACCAAGCACTTCTTCGGCGGCCACACGGTGCTGACCCTGGTGCTGGGCGGCGCCTGCATGGTGCTGGCGGCCGTATTGACGTTGTTTGTCACGGATCAGGCAGAGAAGTAAGCCTGCGCCATCATTTCGGCTCCTGTCCTATCATGAAGGTTTGACAACAAACCAAGCATCGATACAGGAGCACGAGATGACGATTCAGACAGTAGCGACCTCGCCGTTCGCCGGACAGCGTCCCGGCACCTCGGGTCTGCGCAAGAAGGTGACCGAGTTCCAGCAACCCGGCTACCTCGAAAACTTCGTCGAGGCGATCTTCCTGACCCTGGGCGAAGCTAGCTCCCGCACCCTCGTGCTCGGGGGCGACGGCCGTTATTTCAACCGCAACGCGATCCAGACCATCCTGCGCATGGCCGCCGCACACAAGGTGGCGAAAGTGCTGGTCGGACGCGGCGGCATCCTCTCGACGCCGGCGGTGAGCTGCGTGATCCGCAAGCGCGGCGCGTTCGGCGGCATCGTGCTGTCGGCCAGCCACAATCCCGGCGGTCCGGACGGCGACTTCGGCATCAAGTACAACATCGAGAACGGTGGCCCGGCCCCCGAAAAGATCACCGAGGCGATCTTCGCGCACACCCAGGCCTTGAAGGAATACCGCATCAGCGACGCCGGCCCGGTCGACCTCGACCAGCTCGGCGCCAGCCGTCTCGAAGAGATGGACGTCGAGATCATCGACCCGGTGGCCGACTACGCCGAATTGATGAGCCGCCTGTTCGACTTCGATGCCATCCGCGCACTGTTCAAGGGCGGTTTCACGATGCGCTTCGACGGCATGAGCGCCGTCTCCGGCCCCTACGCCAAAGCCATCATCGAAGGCATGCTGGGCGCACCTGCGGGCACCGTCATCAACGCCGAACCGCGCGAGGACTTCGGCGGCCACCATCCGGACCCGAACCCCGTCAACGCGGCCGAACTGGTGGCGCTGATGAACGGCCCCGACGCGCCCGACTTCGGCGCCGCCTCGGACGGCGACGGCGACCGCAACATGATCGTCGGCCGCAAGCTCGCCGTGGCGCCCTCGGACAGCCTCGCCATCATCGCCGCCAACGCCACCCTGGCGCCGGGCTACCGCGGCGGCTTGACCGGCATCGCACGCTCGATGCCGACGTCGACGGCGGCCGACCGCGTGGCCGCAGCGCTGGGCATCTCCTGCTTCGAGACCCCGACCGGCTGGAAGTACTTCGGCAACCTGCTCGACGCCAATCTCGCCACCCTGTGCGGCGAGGAGAGCTACGGCACCGGCTCGAACCACATCCGCGAAAAGGATGGCGTGTGGGCCGTGCTGTTCTGGCTGAACCTGATCGCCGCGACCGGAAAACCGGTCAACCGGATCGTGCAGGAGCACTGGGCCCGCTTCGGCCGCAACTACTATTCGCGCCATGACTACGAAGCCGTCGATGCGGCAGCCGCCGACCGCATGATGGTCGACCTGCGCGCAAAACTGGAATCGCTGGCCGGCCAGACCTTCGGCGACTTCCGCGTGGCCCAGGCCGACGATTTCGTCTACACCGACCCGGTCGACAACTCGGTCGCCACGCGCCAGGGCATCCGCATCATCATGACGGACGGCTCGCGCATCGTGCTGCGCCTGTCCGGCACCGGCACCGAGGGCGCGACCGTGCGGGTCTACCTCGAGCGCTACGAGGCAGATCCGGCGCGCCATGATCTCGATACCCAGGAGGCCCTGGCGCCCTTGATTGCGATTGCGGAGGAGGTGTCGGAGCTGAAGCGGCGTACCGGGCGTAACGAACCAAGTGTCATCACATGATCCGTCATTAACCATAAAGGACCCTGAATGAAATTCTCCGCCCTTGCCGTCTCCCTGCTGCTCGCCTTCGGCGCCGCGTCCGCCGCTCCGGACCTGTCGCCCATCAAAGGCAAGCCCTTCACCTGGGAAAACGCGACCGTCTACTTCCTGCTGACGGACCGCTTCAACAACGGCAACCCGGCCAACGACCACGCCTATGGCCGCAAGACGGATGCCGCCGTCGCCCGCGGCTTCATGGGCGGCGACCTGGCCGGCGTGACGCAGAAGATCAAGGAGGGGTATTTCGACGACCTGGGCGTGGACGCGATCTGGATCACGCCGCCGGTCGAGCAGATCCACGCCGGCACCGACGAGGGCACCGGCAAGTCCTACGGTTTCCACGGCTACTGGGCGCGTGACTTCACCAGCATCGACGCCAACCTCGGCACCGAGAAGGACATGCACGAGCTGGTCGACGCCGCCCATGCGCGCGGCATCCGCGTGCTGCTGGACGTGGTGATGAATCACACCGGCCCCGTCACCGCGGAAGATCCGGCGTGGCCGGCCGAGTGGGTGCGCACCGCGCCCACCTGCACGTACAAGGACATGGCGACGACGGTCAGCTGCACCCTGGTGAAGAACCTGCCGGACTTCCGCACCGAGAGCAACGAGAAGGTCGAGGTGCCGCCGGCAGTCGCCGCCAAGTGGAAGAAGGAAGGGCGCTACGAGCGCGAAACCAGGGAGCTGGACGATTTCTTCAAGCGCACCGGCTACCCGCGTGCGCCGCGCTACTACCTGATGAAGTGGCACGCCGACTGGGTACGCAAGTACGGCTTCGACGGCTTCCGGGCCGACACCGTCAAGCACACCGAGCCGGGCGTGTGGAAGGACCTCAAGAAGGTCGCGAGCGCCGCCTACGAGGACTGGAAGCGGACCCCGGCCGGGAAGCAGGCGGTGGAGAAAATCGGCAACCTGCCGTTCTTCATGACGGCCGAGACCTATGGCTACTCGATCAAGGCCGGCCGCGAGTTCACTTACGACGGCGGCACCAGGGTCGACTATTACGACAACGGCTTCGACAGCATGATCAACTTCAGCATGGCGCGCGACGCGGCCGGGGGCTACGAACAGCTGTTCTCCGGCTATTCGGCGGCGCTGAACGGCCCGCTGAAGGGTGTGTCGGTGCTGAACTACCTGGATTCCCACGACGACGGCCATCCTTTCGACGCCATGCGCGAACACCCGATGGAAGCGGCCAACAAGCTGCTGCTGGCGCCGGGCGCGGCCCAGATCTATTACGGCGACGAGACCGCGCGCGTGCTCAAGATCGAGGGCGCGGAAGGCGACGCCAACCTGCGCTCCTTCATGAACTGGGACCAGCTGAAGAACAACAGCCGCGTCGGCCTGTTCGGCGTGGCCGAAGTGCGCGAGCACTGGGCGCGCCTGGGCCGCTTCCGCCATGCGCATCCGGCGGTGGGCGCGGGTGTGCACCAGATGCTGCAGTCCAGCCCCTACGTCTTCAAGCGCACCTATGAAAAGAACGGCGTGAGCGACCGCGTGGTGGTGGCGCTCGGCCTGCCGCAGGACCGCCCGGTGGCGATCCCGGTGTCCGGCGTGTTCTCGGACGGCCAGACGGTGCGCGACTGGTACACCGGCAAGTCCGCCATGGTCTCGGGCGGCAAGGTGAAGTTCGAGCTGGCGGCGCCGGTGGCGCTGATTGCGCTGGACTGATCCGCGCTTCGATCCTCGTATTTGCAGTTGGGGGCACAAAAGCGGCGCTTCGTTCCGCCGTTCTTGTGTCCCCTTGCCGTTTTCCCTACCTTGGGATGCATGACGATCCCACACTTGCTGAACATCCTCGTTCACGTCCTGGCCGGCAGCGCCGCCATCGTCCTCGGCATGTATGTGCTGTGGAAGCCGAAGGACGCAATCCTGCACCGCCGGCGCGGACGCGTGTTCGTGCTGCTCACCGCGGTGGTGTGCCTGAGCGCCGCGATCGGCAATGCGGTGTTCCGCTTCCTGCCCCTGTTCGCGGTGCTGACCGTGCTGGTGTCCTACCAGCTGCTGAGCGGCTGGCACGTCATCTACACGCGGGCCGCGGGACCCGACAGGCTCGATGTCGCCCTGCTGCTGGGCGCCGCCGCGCTCACCGCCATGCTGGTGCGCCGCCTGTTCGCCGATGGCGCCATGGTGGGGGCGTCGGCATCGGTCCTGTATTCGACCCTGGCGGCGGTGGCGATGCTGCTGGCTTACGATGCGGCGCGCTGGCTGTTCCCGAAGCGCTGGCATGCCAGGCTGTGGCGCTACGAGCATATCTACAAGATCCTCGGCTGCCTGTTCGGGATGCTCTCGGCGGCCGTCGGCAATACGGTCAGGGTAGGGCAGCCCTGGTCCCAGCTGGCGCCGACCGTGATCGGCCTGGCCGTGGTGGTGGTGTGCTGGATAAGGGCCGATCCGGCTTTTCGACAGGCTGGACTGCGAAAATAGCATTCTGTCCACATCGCCGTTGAGCTCCTCCTCTCTCCTCTCTACATTGAGCGGCTACGACAAACACCGTTCGAAAGGGGGAAGAGGATGGGCAAGTGGACCAAGTGGAGCTGGGGACTCGTCGCTGCATTACCGCTCGCGGTACAGGCGCAGTCGATCGACCTGACGGCGCTCGACCGCGACATGGCGGGAGCGCGCGCCCAGGTACTGGTGCTGGGCACCGTGCACCTGCGTTATATGCCGAAGAGCTTCGATCCGAAAGCGCTGGACGGCGTGCTGGACAAGCTCGCGGCCTTCAGGCCCGAGATCATCACCGTCGAGAACGAACCCGGCGAGGAATGCGACCTCGCGCTGCGCCATCCCGCCAAATACGGCGCCGGCTATTGCGACGCGCCCGAGGCGGCGCGCAAGGCCACCGGTCTCGATATCCCGGGCGCCCTGGCCGGGATCGCTGCGACGCTCAAGGCCTGGCCCGCGCAGCCGTCGCCGCCCACGCCGGCCCAGCGGCGCCATCTGGCCGCGCTGTTCCTGGCGGCGCACGAACCGGCATCCGCCTATGTGCAGTGGCTGCGCCTGCCCGAGGCCGAGCGCCGCAGCGGCGACGGCCTGGACGCCGCCCTGGTCGAACAGCTGGCGCAGATCGGCAAGCGCAACAACGAGAGCTACCAGATCGCCGCCCGCCTGGCCGCGCGCCTGGGCCTGGAGCGGGTCCACGCGGTCGACAACCATACCGGCGACAATATCGACGTCGCGGACGCCAAGGCCTACGTCAAGGCGCTCGAAGCCGCCTGGGCCTCCCACACAGGGTTCAAGGAACTCGAAAAACGCGAGGACGTGCTCAAGCAGGCCCCGGACCTGGTGCCGCTGTACCGCTACGTCAACGACCCGAATAACCTGAAAACGCTCGCCGAAGCCAACGTGGTCCCGGCCATGCGCGCAAACTCTCCGGAAAATTATCCGCGCATGTTCGTCGGCGGCTGGGAAGTGCGCAACCTGCGCATGGTCGCCAACATCCGCGAGACCTTCCGCGAACGCCCGGCCGCGCGCGTGCTGACCATCGTCGGCGCTTCGCACAAGCCCTGGTTCGATAGCTGGCTGGGCCAGCTGCAGGGCGTCGATATCGTCGATGCGGAAGCGGTGCTGAAGTGATTTCGTGGATAGGCTAGACTCGCAGGCATCGTAATCCGTCGGGAAAGCATGATGCCTGTCCACCTCCGTTTCCGTGCCACCGCACTGCTGTTGAGCCTCGTCGTGGGCGCCGTCCGGGCCGCCGAACCCGCCTACGGCCCCGAACTCGAAGGCTTCGACTATCCCTACCCGGTGCAGCAGTACCGCTTCACTTCGCAAGGCGTACCGATGCACATGGCCTATATGGACGTCAAGCCGGCCATGCCGAACGGCCGCACCGTGGTTCTCCTGCACGGCAAAAACTTCTGCGCGGCCACCTGGCAATCGTCGATCGAGGCCTTGAGCAAGGCCGGCTACCGCGTGGTGGCGCCGGACCAGATCGGCTTCTGCAAGTCGACCAAGCCCGAGCACTACCAGTACAGCTTCCAGCAACTGGCGGCCAACACGCATGCGCTGCTGGAAGCGATCGGCGTCAGGAAGGCGACCGTCATGGGCCACTCCACCGGCGGCATGCTGGCGGTGCGCTACGGCCTGCTGTATCCGGACCAGACCGAGCAGCTGGTGCTGGCCAATCCGATCGGTCTCGAGGACTGGAAGGCGCTGGGCGTGCCGTCGCTGGGCGTCGACAAATGGTTTGAGCGCGAGCTTGGCACCACGGAGGACAAGATCCGCAACTACGAGAAATCGACCTATTACGTGAACCAGTGGAAGCCCGAATACGAGCCCTGGGTGCAGATGCTGGCGGGGATGTATCGTGGGCCGGGCAAACGGCTGGTGGCCTGGAACTCGGCCCTGCTGTACGACATGATCTACACCCAGCCGGTGGTCTACGAGTTCCCGCTGCTGAAGATGCCGGTGCTGCTGCTGATCGGGACGAAGGACAACACCGCCATCGGCAAGGATGCCGCCCCGGCCGAGCTGCGGCCAAGGCTCGGCAATTATGCGGAGCTGGGCAAGCGCACCGCGAAAGCGATCCCGCACGCGACCCTGGTCGAGTTCGAGAACATGGGGCATGCGCCGCAGATGCAGGACCCGGCGGCCTTCCATGCGGCCCTATTGAAGGGCCTGGCGGGCAAGTAAGGAGGAACGCATGTTCGTCAACGCAGACTATTCACGGCGCGTCATCGTCGAACCCGGCCAGTACGAATGGGCCGCGTCGCCGCAGGCGGGTGTCGAGCGGATGATGCTGGACCGGATCGGCGAGGAGAAAGCCCGCGCCACCAGCATCGTGCGCTATGCCCCGGATTCGCGCTTCCCGCCGCACGCGCATCCGGGCGGGGAAGAGATCCTGGTCCTGTCGGGCACCTTCTCCGACGAGACCGGGGACTTCCCGGCCGGCTGGTATCTGCGCAATCCGCCGGGGACGGCGCACCAGCCTTCCAGTGCCGGGGGCGCGCTCATCTTCGTCAAGCTGCGCCAGATGATGCCGGATGACGAACAGCGCGTGCGTATCGATACGCGCGATCCCGCCGCCTGGCGGCGTGACGGCGACAGGATGACCTGCCCGCTGTTTTCGAGCCCTGCCGAGCAGGTGTGCCTGCAGCGCCTGGAAGCGGGGCAGGCGATCTTGGGAGGGGTGGTCGGGGGTGCCGAACTGCTGGTGCTCGAGGGCGAGATCGCCGATGGCGAGCGGCGTTACGGAGCAGGAAGCTGGATCAGGCTGCCGGCCGGCGAACAGGGCAACTTCATCGCCGGCTGGCAGGGAGTGAGTTTTTATCTAAAGACCGGACACCTTGCGCATCCGGTCGTGGAAGGATAGGCGAATCAGCAGGCGCTTGGTTTCACCCGCTCGACCTCGAGGCCGAACAGCGGACGCAGGCGGGTGCCGAAGACGTTGCCGGCAAACGCGGCCACCAGCCACAGCCAGCCGTGCAGGCTGCCCGACACGATGCCGCTGAAGTAGGCGCCGATATTGCAGCCGTAGGCGAGGCGGGCGCCGTAGCCCAGCAGCAGGCCGCCGACGACGGCCGCGATGACGGAACGCAGCGGCAGCTTCCACACCGGCGAATAGCGGCCGGCCAGTGCGGCCGCCAGCATGGCGCCGAGCACGATGCCGATGTCCATCACCGACGTCACGTCATGCGAGACCGGCGCGGCCAGTGCGGCGGCGTTGGCCTTGGTCGACCAGTAGGCCCAGCTGGCGGTGTCGATGCCGATGCTTGACGCCGCCTTGGCGCCCCACAGCGCGAAGGCCGAGGTCACGCCCCAGGGACGGCCCGACAGCGCGAGGGTGGCGAAGTTGAGCACGACCAGCGCCAGGGCTCCGGCCACCAGCGGCCACGGGCCGTGCAGCCAGGTGGCGGCGTGGTCCGCCGGCAGCTGCGGGGCGACCAGGCGGCCGTGACGGCGCTTCTCGACGACGATAGTAATGGCCGCGATGGCCGCGAACACCAGCCAGTTGAGCAGCAGCGCGGGCGCCAGGCCCAGGGTCTTCACCAGCGAGACCGGCTTGAGCTGGGGCAGCGAGGTCCAGAAGGGCATGTGCGCGGTGGCGATCACCGAGCCGGCGATGAAGGCGGCCAGGGTCACGATCATGCGCGTGCTGCCGCCGCCCACCGTGTACAGGGTGCCGGAAGCGCAACCGCCGCCGAGCTGCATGCCGATGCCGAACATGAAGGCGCCGATGACGACGGAGGTGCCGGCCGGCGACACCAGGCCGGTGACGGGATTGCCGAACAGCGTACCGCTGGCCAGCGCCGGGAAGAACAGCGCGACGCCGACGGCGAGCATCAGCATCTGCGCGCGCAGGCCGGCACCGCGGCCGTCGGCGATGAACACGCGCCACGACGAGGTGAAGCCGAAGGCCGCGTGGTACAGCGAGAGGCCGAGCAGCGCGCCGACCACGAACAGCGCGGAAATCTTGGCACTGACCGTCTGTGCGAGATAGAACGCGCCGAGGACGATCAGCAGCAGCGAGACGCCGAGCGGGGTCGGATTCATCGCCGCACGGCGGGGGATAGTCGAAGAAGCTACATTGGACATGGCGAAAGGAAGGTCCTTGAATTCGTAAGTTCTTATTTTCGCTGGTTTTTTTGTTTTCTGCTGGGAGCGTACGTATCTCGGCGCCGGCGCATGTATGGACCTTGTTTTCGCTTACCATCGATGCAATTTCATAAAAGGTAAATCGATGGCCGTGCTGGATGAATCGCTTGTCGACTGGATCAGGGAGCGTGCGGAAGCACTCGATACTCTTCCCGATGAAGGGGATGGTTTGCTGGCGCGGCTGGCGCAATCCGGCCTGTTCGCAACCGGAACGCCGGGCAGCGCCGTGCGCGTGGTCGCGGCACTGGCCGAACATTCGCTCAGCGCCGCCTTCGTGTTCTGGGCGCAGCGCGCCTTCATGGAATGCGTGCTGGCCAGCCCGAACCGGGAACTGGCCGCGCGTCTCATGCCGGACCTGCAACAGGGAAGGCTGGCCGGCGCGCCGGGGCTGTCGAATGCGATGAAGTTCCTGGGCGGCCTGGATCGCCTGCGCACGTCCTTCACGACGGGGGCCGGGGGCATGCGCCTGAACGGCGCCGTGCCCTGGGCCAGCAACCTGCGCCGGCAAGGCTTCGTCGCCGCGATCGCGGCCGGGGATGCGCAGGGCGACAATCCCGCGGTGTTCGCCGTGCCGCACGATGCGCAGGGACTGCAGCGGACGCCGGACCTCGAGCTGCTGGCGCTGCGCGGCACGAATACGGCGGCGCTGCACCTCGGCCAGGTGACGGTCGACGAGTCCTGGCAGCTGCATCCGCAGGCGCGGGTCTTCCTGCCCGCCATCCGTCCGGTCTTCGTCGGACTCCAGTGCGGACTGGGGCTCGGACTGGCGCGCGCCTCGCTGCGGGCGACGCGGCAGGCGCTGGCCGGCGCGCAGTCTACTGAACTCGCAGCGCTCGAATCGGCAACCCGGGATCTCGAAGCGGTCCTGCTTGCGGGCCTGGACGGGAGCGGCCTGCGCGAACGGCCGCGCGAGCTCTTGCTGCTGCGCCTGCGCATGGTCGAGATGGCGGCCGATGCGGTGCGGCTGGAACTCCAGGCCCTCGGCGGACGCGCCCTGCTGGGCAGCGAGGGCAGGGCCTTTGCCCGGCGCTCGCGCGAAGCGGCCTTCCTGAACGTGGTGACGCCCACGGTGGTACAGCTCAGGAAGGACCTGGCGAAGCTGTACTAGCCCTTGTAGCGGATCGCCTCGATCACCAAGGCCAGCGCGCGCGAATTCTGGCGCCGGCTCGGGTAGTAGGCGTGCAGGCCCGGGAAGCTCGGGCACCAGTCTTCCATCACGCTTTGCAGGCGTCCGGCGCGCACGTGGGCGCCGGCCAGGTCTTCCGGAATGAAGGCCAGCCCGCAGCCGTCGAGCGCCGCGTGCAGGATCTGGTAGGCGCTGTTGAAGGTGAGCTGGCCGCGCACCCGTACTTCCATGTCGCGGCCCTCGTGGCGCAGCTCCCAGGCATACAGGCCGCCGCTGCTGGCCAGGCGCAGGTTGATGCAGTTGTGCTTCATGAGGTCCTGGGCCGAGCCGGGCACCGGCCGGTGCGCGAAGTAGGACGGGGCGCCGACCACCATCATCTTCATGTCCGGCGTCAGGCGCACCGCGATCATGTCCTTGTCGACCTGGTCGCCCCAGCGCACGCCGATGTCGTAGCGTTCGGCGGCGATGTCGACCAGGCGGTAGTCCGCACTCATTTCCACGTGCAGGTCGGGATACTGCGGCAGCAGCGGCGCCAGGCGCGGCCACAGCACGCTGTCGACCACGTGGTCGATGGCGGTGATGCGCACCAGGCCGGCCGGCTTGTCGCCCAGGTCGCTGACGGCGGCGATCTCGGCCTCGATCTCTTCCAGGCGCGGCCCCACGTTCTGCAGCAGGCGCTCGCCGGCATCGGTGGGGGAGACGCTGCGCGTGGTGCGGGTCAGCAGGCGCACGCCCAGGCGCTCTTCCAGCCCGCGGATGATGTGGCTGAGCGCCGATTGCGTCATGCCGAGCTTGGCCGCCGCGCGCGTGAAGCTGCGTTCGCGCGCGACGGCGAGGAAGACGAGGATGTCGTTGATGTTTTCGCGGGCCATTGATGACAGTTTAGCGTTAATTAACGATGTGATTCATGAGCTGCATTCATAAGCCCATGCAATTCCGGCACCGTTTCGCGGGTGGGTTTGCTCGTATCATGCGCTCTTTGCGAATGAAAGGAACCAGCATGACCGTGAAAGCCTATGGTGCTTATGCCAGCGACAAGCCGCTGGAATCGATGGACATCACCCGCCGCGCGCCGGGTCCGCACGACGTCCAGATCGACATCGCGTTCTGCGGCGTCTGCCACTCCGACCTGCACACCGTGCGCGCCGAGTGGGCCGGCACCCTGTTTCCCTGCGTGCCGGGCCACGAGATCGTCGGGCGGGTGTCGGCGGTTGGCGATCACGTACACACGCACAAGGTCGGCGACCTGGTCGGCGTCGGCTGCATGGTCGACAGCTGCCAGCACTGCGCCGACTGCGAGGAAGGCCTCGAGCAGTACTGCGACGGCATGGTCGGCACCTACAACGGCCCGACCCAGGACGCTCCCGGCCACACGCTGGGCGGCTACTCGCAGCAGATCGTCGTGCACGAGCGCTTCGTGCTGAGCGTGAAGCACACGGAAGACCAGCTGGCCGCCGTCGCGCCGCTGCTGTGCGCCGGCATCACCACCTACTCGCCGCTGCGCCACTGGAAGGCCGGCCCCGGCAAGACCGTGGGCATCGTCGGCATCGGTGGCCTCGGCCACATGGGCATCAAGCTGGCGCGTGCGATGGGCGCCCACGTGGTCGCCTTCACGACCTCGGAATCGAAGCGCAAGGATGCGGAAGCGCTGGGCGCGCACGAAGTGGTCGTGTCCAGGGACCCTGCGGCGATGGCCGCGCGTGCGAAGACGCTCGACCTGATCGTGAATACCGTGGCGGCGCCGCACGACCTCGACGCCTACCTGAACCTGCTGAAGCGCGACGGCACCATGGTGCTGGTCGGCGCGCCGGCCACGCCGCACCCGTCGCCGCAGGTGTTCAACCTGATCACCAAGCGCCGCGCCATCGCCGGTTCGATGATCGGCGGGATCCCGGAAACCCAGGAAATGCTGGACTTCTGCGCCGAGCACGGCATCGTGTCCGACATCGAGATGATCCGGGCCGACGAGATCAACGCCGCCTACGAGCGCATGCTCAAGGGCGACGTCAAGTACCGCTTCGTGATCGACAGCGCGACTCTGGCGGCTTGAGGAGACGGATATGGACATGCGACTCCCTGCCGCTGCGGCGGAAGTGGAAAGCAGGCCGGCGGCATGGGGCGCGGTGTTCGCGATGGCGCTCGGCGCCTTCGTGCTGGTGGCGTCCGAATTCATGCCGGTCAGCCTGCTGACGCCGGTCGCAGCAGATCTGCACATCAGCGAAGGCCAGGCCGGCCAGGCGATCTCGGTGTCCGGCGCGTTTGCGCTGGTGACGAGTTTGTTCATCGCGCCGCTGGCCGGACGGCTGGACCGCAAGGTGCTGCTGCTGGCCCTGACCCTGATGATGATGGTGTCCGGCACGGTGGCCGCCTTCGCGCCCGACTACACGGTCTTCATGGCCGGCCGCGCCTTCATCGGCGTGGCGATCGGCGGCTTCTGGTCGATGTCGGCGGCGACCGCCATGCGGCTGGTGCCGGAGCGCGCGGTGCCGAAGGCGCTGGCGATCGTCAACGGCGGCAACGCGCTGGCGACCGTGGTGGCGGCGCCGCTGGGCAGCTTCCTGGGCGGCGTCATCGGCTGGCGCGGCGCCTTCTTCGCCGTGGTGCCGGTGGCCGCCATCGCCTTCGGCTGGAAGTTCTTCAGCCTGCCGAAGATGCATGCCGAGGGCGGGGCAGGGGCGGGCGCCGCCTTCCGGCTGCTGAAGCGCCCGGTGGTGGCGCTGGGGATGGCGGGCACCGCGCTGTTCTTCATGGGGCAGTTCGCGCTCTTCACCTACCTGCGGCCCTTCCTGGAGAACGTGACCCATGCCGGCGTGTCGATGGTCTCGGGCATGCTGCTGATCGTCGGCGTGGCCGGCTTCATCGGCACCACCCTGATCGGCGCGGTACTGGAAAAGCAGCTGTACCGCACCCTGGTCGTCATCCCGCTCGTGATGGCGGCGATCGGCCTGGCCCTGATGGCCTTCGGTTCCTCGCTGCCCGCCACCGCCGCGCTGCTCGGCCTGTGGGGCCTGGTCGCCACCGCGGCGCCGGTCGGCTGGTGGACCTGGCTGGCGCGCACCCTGCCGCAGGATGCGGAGGCGGGCGGCGGCCTGATCGTGGCGGTGGTGCAGCTGGCGATCGCCTCCGGCGCAACGATCGGCGGCATCCTCTTCGATGCCAGCGGCTACCGGGCCAGCTTCAGCCTGAGCGCGGCGGTGCTGGTGGCGGGCGCGGTGCTGGCCTGGCTGGCGGGAAGGCAGGCGGGGAAGGGGGCACGCTAGCGCTGAATTCACGGGTCTTGTCGTAAGATGAACCCATGACCCAGAATCCGCACGCCACCTCACCCGCGCCGGTTTCCGAGAAGGAGATCCGCGCCGTCTACTTCGCCCTGATGGCCGTGCTCGGCCTGGGCGCCCTCGACCAGAGCATCGTCGCCACCGCGCTGCCGCGCATCGTCGCCGACCTCGGCGGCATGGCCCACCTGTCCTGGGTGGTGACCGCCTACGTGCTGGCCTCGACCGCCACCATGCCCCTGTACGGCAAGATGGCCGACCAGTATGGCCGCCGTCCGATGATCTTCACGGCCCTCGCCACCTTCCTGGTCGGCTCGGTGCTGTGCGGCCTGGCCGGCGGCATGACGGAGCTGATCGTGTTCCGCGCCATCCAGGGCATGGGCGCCGGCGGCTTCATGCCGCTGGCCCAGATCATCATCTCCGACCTGGTGGCGCCGAAGGACCGCGCCAAGCGCCAGGGCTCGATCGCCATCGTGTTCGCCGTCACCAGCGTGCTCGGTCCGGTGCTGGGCGGCCTGATGACGGATCTGCTGTCCTGGCACTGGATCTTCTTCATCAACCTGCCGGTGGGCGCCTTCGCCTGCTGGTCGATCGCGCGCTCGCTGCGCAAACCCGCCGTCACGCACGCGCACCGCATCGACTATCTCGGCTCGATTCTGCTCACCGGCAGCATCGTCTCGCTGCTGCTGATCCTGGCCCTGGGCGGCACCGAATGGGCCTGGAGCGCGCCGCAGATCAAGGTCTGCGCCGCGCTGACGGTGGTGCTGGGCGCCTGGCTGCTTGTACACCTGCGCCGCGCCGCCGAGCCGGTGCTGCCGCCCGACCTGTTCGGCAACCGGGTGTTCAACCTGGCCAGCGTGGTGATGGCGCTGAGCTTCGTCGGCCTGATGGGATCGAGCGTGTTCTTCCCGCTGTTCTTCCAGCTCGTGATGGGCAGCAGCCCGGCGAATTCCGGCATGCTGACGGTGCCGATGATGGCCGGGATGATCCTGTCGTCGGCGGTGATCGGCCGCCTGGTGGCGCGCGCCAACAAGTACAAGGAGGTGCAGGTGGTGGGGCTGGCGGTGGCGGTGGCCGCCTTCGGCATGCTGGCCTGGGCCATGGGCAGCGGCCGCGGCTACCTGTTCATCGAGCCGCCGATCTTCCTGCTGGGCGCCGGCCTGGGCCTGGTGATGCCGAACATGACCATCGTCGTGCAGAGCGCACTGCCGGTGGCGCGGCGCGGCGTCGGCACCGCCATGCTGACCTTCTTCCGCTCGCTCGGCGGCCTGCTGGGCGTAACCGGCTCCGGCGCCATCCTGGCCCACCAGCTGCACGCCCACGGCATCGAGGCGGCAGCCAGCGCCGGCAGCGGCGCCGTGCTCGACCCGGCCATGCGCGAAGTCTACCGGCACGCCATCGCCAACATCTTCGGCGCAGGTACGGCGATCGTGCTGGTGGCGCTGGTGATCTTGCTATTCATGCCGGATGTGCGGGTCGAGGGGGCGGCGGTGCCGCAGCCGGCGCAGGCGGAGTAGTTAATAGCTCGTCGTCCCCGCGAAGGCGGGAACGACGAGCGAGGCATTTTGGTGCCAATCAATCAATGGTATCCTAGCGCAATGACCATCGAGCCTGACACCACCGAACAAAAGCAACCCCGCGCCGCCTACTCCGACGGGCCCCGCCTGCTGGCCGACATCGGCGCCACCCATGCGCGCTTTGCGCTGGAGAGCGCGCCGGGCGTGCTGCGCAATGTCGCCGTGCTGCTGTGCGACGATTATCCCGGCATCGTCCCGCTGCTGAACGCCTACCTGGCGCAGACCAACGGCGTGCGCATCAGCCATGCCGCCTTCGCGCTGGCGAATCCCATCAGCGGCGATTTCATCCGCATGACCAACCGCGACTGGCAGTTCTCCACCGACGAGGTGCGGCGCGCGCTCGGCCTGACCACGCTGCTGATCGTGAACGACTTCACGGCGCTGGCGATGGCGCTGCCGGGCTTCAAGCCGGACGAGCTGCTGCAGATCGGCGGCGGCAAGCCGCAGCCGCATGCGGTGGCCGGCGTGCTGGGGCCGGGCACGGGCCTGGGAGTGTCCGGCGTGATCCCGACCGTCGACGGCTTCGTCACCCTCGGCAGCGAGGGTGGACACGTCAACTTCGCGCCGGCCGACGAGCGCGAGTTCGCGATCCTGCAGTACGCCTGGCGCGAGTGGCAGCACGTGTCGAACGAGCGCCTGATCTCCGGCCCCGGCATGGAGATCATCTACCGCGCGCTGGCTCTGCGTAACAAGGTCCAGGCACCCGGCCGCAACGCCGCGGAAATCGTCAGCTGCGCGCTCGAGCAGAACGACCCGCTGTGCCTGGAAGTGCTGGAATGCTTCGCCGGCATGCTGGGCGGCGCCGCGGCCAACCTGGCGGTGACCCTGGGCGCCTTCGGCGGCATCTTCATCGGCGGTGGCATCGTGCCGCGCGTGGCGCAGTGGTTCGCCACGTCGCCGTTCCGCGCCCGTTTCGAAGCCAAGGGCCGCTTCTCGGACTACCTGGCGCAGATCCCGACCTACGTCATCATGACGCCGAATCCGGCCCTGTATGGCGTGGCGAGCATCCTGTCCGAGCACCTGCGCGGCCGCACCGGCGCCAACACCCTGATGGAACGGGTGCAGCACCTGCAGCACGAGCTGTCGCCGGCCGAGCAGCGCGTCGCGACCCTGGTGCTCGAGCATCCGCGCAAGGTGCTGTCCGAGCCGATCGCCGAGATCGCAAAGCTGGCCGACGTCAGCCAGCCGACCGTGATCCGCTTCTGCCGCTCGCTGGGTTTTTCCGGCCTGGCCGACTTCAAGCTCAAGTTCGCGGGCAGCCTGACCGGCACCATCCCCGTGCGCCACAGCCAGGTGCGCATGACCGACAGCACCCACGACCTGTCGGCGAAAGTCATCGACAACACGGTATCGGCGATCCTGAAGTTCCGCGACCAGCTGGACGTGAACTCGATCGACCGCGCCATCGAGATCCTGCGTAAAGCCAAGCGGGTCGAGTTCTACGCGATGGGCAATTCGCGCGTGGTGGCGCTGGACGGCCAGCACAAGTTCTTCCGCTTCCGCATCCCGACCTCGTCCTATGGCGACTCCCACCTGTTCGGCCTGGCCGCCGAGCTGCTCGGACCGGGCGACGTCGTGATCGCGATCTCGACCACCGGCCAGCTGCCCGAGCTGCTGTCGGCCGTCGACACCGCGCGCGCGGCCGGCGCCGACGTCATCGCCATCACCAGCAGCAAGTCGGCGCTGGCGAGGAAGGCCAGCATCTGCCTGGCGGTCGACCACAGCGAAGACAGCACGACCTTCCTCTCGATGATCTCGCGCATCCTGCAGTTGCTCCTCATCGACATCATGGCGGTCGGGATCTCGCTGGGGCAGGAGAACGGCGACGGCGGCGAGGGCGACAGCGAGCGCCGGCGCCTGCTGATCTCCCACCTGGACATCTGATCGCCGGGCCGGCTGGATCAAGAACGTTTCCACACGGCATTCCACAATGGGGGATCTTCCCTCATTGGAGACTGCCGTGATGCATCCGGATGACCTCAAGCGGCTGGCGATCCTGGCCACGCTGATCATGCTGTGCGCATTCTGTCCCGGCCCGGGCAGGGCGGCGGAACCGCCGTCCTCCGCTCCTTCAGACGCTGGCCCTTCAGAAGCTGGACTCGAGGCTCAGCTTCAGGCTCGGATGGCCGATGTTGGCGATCCGGTTGCGTAGGGTCGTCCCGTCGGCGAGGTCGGTGTAGCTGCGCTCGTTGACCATGTCCATTCCCAGCAGGTTGGCGGCGCTGATGCGCAGCCGGTTGCGCTTGTCGACCGGCCACAGCGCGTACAGTTCGAGATCGCGCTGCACGTGCAGCCAGACCGCCTGGTTGGCCGCCACCGCCACCCGCCCGCCCTTGCGAAAGCCGAAGTTCGCACCCGCCGTCACGCCTTTGCCCTGGTAGTCGACGCCGAGATTGGCCGATAGCGGCACCTGCTCGTCGAGCCGGTTATCGGGCCCCGGCACCGCATCCACGCTGGACCAGTTGCGCGCGACGTTGGCGCGCAGTTCGAGCGGCGGCGCGCCATCCACTAGCGTCCGCAGCGGAAAGGCCGTCTCCACTTGCAGCGTATGGGTGCGCGCCTTGCCGAGGTTGACGGGCAGGGCGATCCAGCGTCCGCCGTCGAACACCACCAGCGCCCGCATGGTGTCGTCGATGCGGCGCGTGGACGCACTCAGTGCCAGCATCGCGCCCTCCGCCCAGCGATGCTCCCAGGCGGCGTCGATGCCCAGCGCCAGTTCCGGCTTCAGGTTCGGGTTGCCTTCGGTGTCCGGCTCGGCCGGGTTGTTGTTGACCGAGGTGTAGCGGTGCGGCAGCAGCTGGTCCATGCCGGGTGCCTTGTAGGTGCGCGCCACGGCCAGCCGCAGCTGGTCGTCCTTCATGCCGGGCGGCTTGTACAGCACCTGCAGCACCGGGCTGAAGACGCCGGAGCGCGAGCGCGCCGTGCCGAAGCTGTTGCCGTCGGCCTCGATGCGCACGCCTTCCCAGCGCGCGCCGAGGTAGAGCGAGAGCTGCGGTGTGAGCGTCCACTCGTCCTGGGCATAGCCCGCCAGGCGCGCCACGTGGCCGCTGTAATGCTCGTCGCCGGCGGGAATGGGTGCCGTGGGGTCGAGGTAGTCGTGCTCGCGGCGCGCATCGCTGCGGCGGTCCCAGGCGCCGTCCCAGCCCAGCGCCAGCGCATGGCCGTCGAACAGCGGCACCGTATATTTGCCGGTCGTGCTCAGGCCGCGGTCGCGGCCGCGCGAATCGATGGTGCGCGTGAGCGGCCCCACCGCCGGATTGCCGCCGGCCGCGCGCCGGGTCGTGTTGTCGGTGCGGCTGGCGGAGGCGCCCAGCCTCGCCTCCAGCCGCGCGCCGGACGCCAGCGCATGCGCCCATTCCAGGGTGCTGCGCAGGACATCGTTGTCGTTGGCCATCCAATACTGCTTGTCCGGATAAGGCGGAAGCTCGCCGAGCAGGGTGGCGGTGGGCGCATTCACGCCGATGCGGAAGCGGTTCAGGTTCAGGAAGGTCTCCAGGCCGAGGGTATCGCCGCTGTCGAGCTTCCACTGCAGTTTCGGTGTCAAATTCAGCGTCGTCATCCTGCCGTCCTCGTGGCCGGCCGTGGTGCGCAGCAGGGTCCGGCGTCCGCCGGCGTCGACGGCTTCCTCACGGCCCGGCGCCTCGCCGCGGAAGCCGTCGTGCGCCAGGCTGCCCGCCAGTTCGTAGCCGAAGGCGCCGTCGCGGTCGGCCAGGCGCAGGCTGGCGTTCGGACTGCGGGTATCGCGTCCGATGCCGTAGCCGATCTTCAGCTCGCGTTCCGGCTTGCGCACCGTTTTCTTCAGCACGATGTTGATGGTGCCGGCGATGCCCTCCATCGAAAACTCGGCGCTGGCGGCGCGCATCACTTCGATGCGCTCGACCATCTCGGGCGCCAGGGTATCGACCTGCATGCCGGCCGGCGGGCGTTCGCCGTTCACCAGCAGCTGCGTGTAGCCGCTGCCCAGGCCCTGCATGCGCACCTCGCCGCCATGGCCGGCCGCGCCGCCCACGGTCACGCCGGGGATGCGCTTCAGGACCTCGAGCAGCCTGGTGTCCCCATAGCGCACGATCTCGTCGTGGCGGACCACGGTCTTCATGGCGGTATCGTCGCGGCGCGCATCGTAGGCGGCCGTGCTGCCTTGTACCTGCACCTGCTGGACCGCTGCGCCGGCGCCGGCTTGCTGGGCATGGGCGGAAAATGCGGCGCCGAGGGCGGCGGGCAGCAGGGAGAAGCGCAGCAGGCGGCGCTGAAGCATGGGCACAGGTCGGGCAGGCGGCATCGGGGGATTCTCCTTGTTGGTATGATATTGCGTGACAAATGTAGCGTTAACTTCCATGTAATAGCAACTAAAATTTCTAGGATGTGGAAGGCGACCGTTTCGCCACCGGCCAATCCCGGTTCGCCACAAAGCGATTGCCGGCCCGTCCGGCTTCCTGCATCCTTGTTGCGAACAAACCAACAACGAGGGATGAAGCATGAAACGACGCGAGGTTCTGAAAGCTTCCCTGGGCGCCGCGCTGGTAGCGGGCGGCCTGCCCGGACCGGCGCGGGCGCAGGCGAAGGGAAAGGCGGTGCTGGTCCGTGTGCGCCCCGGTATGCCCGGCTGGCCCGGCGCCGCCGACTGGGAGGGCCTGCGCCGCGCGACCTCCGGACGGCTGCTGAAGCTGGCCTCGCCCTTCGCCGGCTGCGCCACCGATGCCGCCGCCTGCGCGGCGATGCGCGAGCAGCTGAAGAATCCCTACGTCGTCGGCGACAATCCCGCCCTGACCCAGACCAGCGGCTGGCTGGACGCCTGGCTGTCGCAGCCGAGCGCCTATGCGGTCGCGGCGCGCAATGCGCTCGACGTCGCCGCCGCCGTGGACTTCGCCCGCACCCACAAGCTGCGCCTGGTGGTCAAGGGCGGCGGCCACAGTTACAAGGGCGGCTCGAACGCGCCGGACTCGCTGCTGGTGTGGACCCGCGCCATGAACGACATCACCCTGATTGATGCCTTCGTGCCGCAGGGAGGCACGCAGGCCGAGGCCTTGCCGGCGGTTAGCGTCGGCGCCGGCGCGATGTGGATCGACGCCTACACGGCCGTGACCACCAAGGCCGGCCGCTACGTGCAGGGCGGCGGCTGCACCACGGTGGGCGTGGCCGGGCTGGTGACGGGCGGCGGCTTCGGCAGCTTCTCGAAACGCTACGGCACCGCGGCGGCCAGCCTGCTCGAAGCGGAAATCGTCACTGCCGACGGCCAGGTGCGGATCGCCAACGCGCACAACAATCCCGAGCTGTTCTGGGCCCTCAAGGGCGGCGGCGGCGGCACCTTCGGCGTGGTCACGCGGCTCACCCTGCGCACGCACGAGTTGCCGGAATATTTCGGCGGCGTGTTCGGCGACATCACGGCCGATTCGGACGCGGCATTCAAGGCCCTGGTCGCGCGCTTCATCGCCTTTTACCGCGAGCGCCTGTTCAACGAGCACTGGGGCGAGCAGGTGTCGCTGCGCGAAGGCAGGACGCTGCACCTGGCGATGGTGTTCCAGGGCCTGGACGGCGCCCAGGCAAAGGCGGTATGGGCGCCTTTCCTCGACTGGGTGCGCGCCAACAACGACTACAGCTTCAAGGAGCCGACCATCATGGCGGTGCCAGCGCGCCGTTTCTGGGACGCCGACTTCTGGAGCAAGACCGCGCCCGGCCTCATGGTGAAGGACGAGCGCGAAGGCGCGCCGGCCCACCACGCCGTGTGGGAGGGCGACCGCGGCCAGGTCGGCTGGTACATCCACGGCTACGAATCGAGCTGGCTGCCGGCCGCCTTGCTGGAAGAGGGGGCGCAGGCGCGGCTGGTGGACAGCCTGTGCGCGGCTTCGCAGCAGTGGTGGGTCGAGCTGCACTTCAACAAGGGAATCGCCGGCGCGCCGCCGCAGGCGCTCGCGGCCACCCGCAGCACGGCGACCAACCCCGGCGTGGCCGATGCCTTCGCGCTCGCCATCATCGCCGGCGGCGGCGGTCCGGCCTATCCCGGCATGCCGGGCGCGAAGGTCGACGAACAGGAGGCCCACCGCCGCGCCGCCAAGGTCCGCCGGGCGATGGATGTGCTGCGCAAGGTGGCGCCGAATGCCGGCGCCTACGTCTCGGAAAGCGACTTCTTCCAGCAGCGCTGGCAAGACACGTATTGGGGAGCCAACTATCCGAAGCTGCTGCAGGTGAAGGAGCGCTACGACCCGGAGGGCTTGTTCACGGTCCGCCATGGCGTGGGCAGCGAACAGTGGAGCGCGGACGGTTTTACGCGGAAGGCCTGAAGCGATGCGCATTCGAGGTGATCACATGCTCAATGCCGCGCTTGCGCTTCTCGGCGGGCTGATGATGCGCTGGAGTTTTAGCCTGCATCCGGTCTGGTGGCTGGCCTGGCTGGCGCCGGCGCCGCTGCTGGTAGCCGCGCTGCGCAGTTCCACGCGCGCGGCCCTGGGCTGGTCCTTGCTGGCCGGTGCGGTGGCCGCCAGCGCCGACCTGCACTACCACACCCTGGTGATGCCGCTGGCGGCGGCGCTGTTCGTGACCCTGCTGCTGGCGCTGTTGTGGGTGCTGGTGGTGTCGCAGGCGCGGCGCGTGATGCTGGCGTCTTCGTCGGCGTGGACGGTGCTGGCCTATCCGCTGATGTGGTGTGCGGTGGACACCCTGCTGGCCCATCTTCACCCGGACGGCAATTTCGACAGCATCGCCTATTCCCAGGCCGGCTTCCCGCCCGCGCTGCAGCTTGCCTCGCTGCTGGGCGTGCCCGGGCTGGTGTTCGTGCTGTCGCTGCCGCCGGCCGCGCTGGCGTGGGCGGCGGTGCACGGCTGGCGGGCGGCGCGCTGGCCGCTGGCCGCTTCGCTGCTGCTGGCTGCCGGCTGCCTGGGCTTCGGCTTAGCCCGCATCCCGGCGGCCGCGCCGGCCCACGGAGAGCTGGTCGGCATGGCGGTGATCGACGATTTCATCGGCCCGCGCGTACCAGGCGCCCAGGTCGAGCGCATCTGGACGCAGTACGAGCATCACGTGGAGAGCCTGGCCGGGCAGGGCGCGCGGCTGGTACTGCTGCCCGAGAAGATTGCGGTGCTGCCGCCGGCGCAAGCGGAGGTCTTGCGTTCGAGGATGGCGGCGCTGGCTGCGCGCGCCAAGGTCTGGCTGGCCCTGGGTGTCGGCGTCGACGACGGCCGCAAGACCAACCGCCTGTGGCTGTTCGCGCCCGACGGCGAGCTGGCCGCCGACTACGTCAAGCACCACCTGGCGCCGCCGGAGCGCGACTTCGCGGCCGACTCGGCCTTCGCGGTGCAGACGATGGCGGGACACCAGGATCGGCTGAGATTCGGCCTGGCGATCTGCAAGGACATGCATTTCGCGGCGATGGGACGCGACTACGCGGAACTGGGCGCCCAGGCCCTGCTGGTGCCGGCCTGGGACTTCGGCGAGGACGGCGACTACGCGGCGCACCTGTCCGCCGTGCGCGGCGTGGAAACCGGCATGCCGATGCTGCGCGCGGCGCGCGAAGGCCTGCTGACGATCAGCGATGCCTACGGCCGCGTGACGGCGTCGAAGCCCTCGGCGGAACTGCCCGGTGCGACCCTGCTGGGCCGGATGCCGGCAGCGCTGCCGGGAACGACGCTCTATACCCGCAGCGGCGACCTGTTCGGCTGGCTGTGCACGGCGGCCGCACTAACGCTGGCCTGCTTCGGCCGCCGCCGCTGGTCTGGCCTCGTCTACGCAAAATCGGCGTCGAGCACGATCCGGTAACTGGCCTTGCCGGCCCGCAGGTGGTCCATCGCCTCGTTCACCCGGCTCATCGGAAAGTGCTCGACCTTGGGCGCGACGTGGTGGTGGGTGGCGAAGCGCAGCATGGTGTCGATCTGGGAGCGGCTGCCGGTCGGCGAGGCCGAGATCGCCCGCTGCCCCATCACCAGGCTCATCACCTGCACCGGCACCGGTTCCAGCACGGCGCCCAGGAAGTGCAGGCGTCCGCCCGGCGCCAGCAGGCCGATCACGGCATCCCAGTCGAGCGCCGCATTGGCGGTGATGAAGACGAAGTCGAAGCTGCCCGCCAGGCGCTGCATGTCGGCTTCGGAGCGGCTCGAGGCCACATGGTGAGCGCCGAAGGACATCGCCTCCTGCACCTTGGTGGGCGAGGAGGTGAAGGCCGTGACCTCGCAGCCCCAGGCCTTCGTGAACATCAGGGCCATGTGCCCCAGGCCCCCGATGCCGAACACCGCCACCCGCGCGGTCGGCGGCACGTGCAGCTGCAGCAGCGGCGCGAACACGGTGATGCCGCCGCACAGCAGCGGCCCCGCATTGCCCGACGCCAGCGCATTCGGGATCGGCACGCTCCACACCCAGTGGGCGCGCACGCGGTCGGCAAAGGCGCCGTGATGGCCGACGATGGTCGCCTGCACGGTCTCGCAGAGCTGGAAGTCGCCGCGCAGGCAGGCCGCGCAATGCTGGCAGCTGCGCACGTTCCAGCCGACGCCGACGCGCTGGCCGAGCGTCAATCCCTTGGTCTCGGCGATGGCGCCGAGGCCGGCCACGCGCCCGATCGCTTCGTGGCCCGGCACGAAGGGGTAGGTGGTGATGCCCCATTCATTGTCGAGCATCGACAGGTCGGAGTGGCAGACACCGCAATACTCGACCTTGATCTCGACGTCTTCCGGGCCCAGCGGCCCCGGATCGTAGTCGAAAGGAACAAGCTGGCCGCCCGCCGACTGGGCGGCAAAGGCCCGGATCTTTTCCATGCCGGTTCTCCCTGAAGTGAGGGAAAAAGTCTAGCACCAGCGGCGGTCAAGGCCTGTTTCGTTTCTTCCTGGATGCGCCAGCGCCGGCTCGGCCGGCTCAGTCCTCCACGAACACCACCGCCGTGCGCGGCGGAATGCTGAACGCGCCGGTGGCCGGATCGAAGCTCGCCTGGGTCGCGCGCTTGTCGGCCGCGTTCGGGGCCAGGAACACCGGATGCAGGTGCAGCGCCTTGCCGGCCGCCCGGGGATCGGTCACGGTGTGGCCGACCTTGTCGACGTTGATGAAGTAGCTGATCCCCCTGTAGTTAGCTCCCGGATAGTTGGCGCCCGGGTAGCCCGCGCCGTCCAGGTGAGCGGCGACCACGGTCGGGTTCTGGTTCGAACCGGTGTTGAAGAAGCGCAGGCGGCGCTTGATCTCCGCGGCGCTCGGCAGGCGGAACAGCGTCGAGCTGGCGCGGATCGCCAGCAGGTCGCGGAAGGCGTCGCGCGCGAAGGCGATATCCGACGGCGCCGGCTTGAAGGCCGGGTTGGCCAGCAGGGGCTGCAGCAGCGCGTAGTCCTTGCCGTTATCTTCCGCCGGCGGCAGGCCGGTGCCGAAGTAATTGTCGCGGTAGGTCCAGTCGAGGCGGTTGAACCAGTCGCCCGAGTTGAAGCTGTTGCGGTCGAGGGACTTCGAGCGCAGCACGTCGATGCCGGCGTGGTAGTAGGCGATCCCCTGCGCGAAGGCGTCGACGGCCATGCCCAGCACCTGCACGCGGGCGCGTTCGAACGACGGGGTCGAAGCCGGCAGCTTGAATACGTTGTTGTCGAACAGGGTCTGGTTGTCGTGGTTCTCGACGTAGTTCACGACTTCCGACGGTTCGCTGGCATAGCCGGCCGGCTGGCCGCCGTAGTCGATCGCTTCCAGCGGCACGGTCTTGTCGTCGAAGGTCTGCAGCGGATAGCTGCGGATCGAGCCGGCCAGGCCGGCGCGCACCATGTCGGCGGCGCGCAGCAGTTCGCGCGGATCGTGCCGGCCGTGGCCGTTCGGATCGTAGACCAGGCCGTTGATCCAGCCCTGGCGCGCGAACAGCGCCTCGCCGGAATCGCCGGCCGAGCCGCCGCGCACGGCGTCGCGGGTGCGGTCGTTGAAGGTGCCGATGCCGCTGCCGTTCAGCGAGAGCTGCGACGCCTGCACGAAGCGCGCGCCGTTGGCGACCTCGCCGAAATTCCAGCCTTCGCCGAGCAGCTGCACGGGATGGCCGGCAGCGGCGTTCACGGTCCGCTGCAGCTGTTCCATGGTGGCGCGCGGCTGGTGGCCCATCAGGTCGAAGCGGAAGGAATCGATCTTGTACTGGGTCGCCCACAGGGCCACCGAATCGATCATCAGCTTGCCCATCATGAGGTTTTCGGTGGCCGTGTTGTCGCAGCAGGTCGAGCGCTCGATGCCCCCTAGCGCGTTCAGGCGGTGGTAGTAGCCGGGGACGATGCGGTCCAGCACCGATTTTTCGACCTGACCGGCGCTGAAGGTGTGGTTGAACACGACATCCATGCCGACCCGCAGGCCCAGCTTGTGCAGGCCGTCGACCATTTCGCGGAACTCGACCACGCGGCGCGCGCCGTCGGCCGGATCGGTGGCGTAGCTGCCTTCCGGTGCGTTGTAGTGATAGGGATCGTAGCCCCAGTTGAAGCAGTCGGTTTCCGCGGTCTTTTTCACCAGCGCCTGCTGGGCATCGCTGTCCGGCGCGCCGGAAGGCCTGGGCACCGCGCAGCCGGCTTCCGGCACGCTGCCGATGTCGTAGACGGGCAGCAGGTGGATGTCGGTCAGCCCGCTCTTCGCCAGCGCGGCCAGGTGGCGCATGCCGTTCGAGTCCGGACGGGTAAAGGCGCCGTACTTGCCGCGCAGGCGTTCCGGCACGCTGGCGTCGTTGATCGAGAAGTCGCGCACGTGCAGTTCGTAGACCACCATGTCGGTCGGGGCCTTGACCGTCTGCGGCGCCGGCGCCGCATCCCAGCCGGCCGGCTTCAGGCGCGGCGAATCCAGGCGCGCGATGTAGCTGCGCTTCGAGTCGGTGGTCAGGCTGACCGAATACGGATCGGTGACCAGGTTGCGTACGATGCCACCGGAACCCGCACCGCCGTCGACCGGCACGTCGACCGCATACTTGTAGTACTTGCCGCTGAGGTCACCCGGGACCGCGGCATTCCAGGCGCCGGTGGCCGGATCGAAGGCCAGCTGGTAGACGGCGCGCGCGGTCGAGCTGCCGGTGTTGTAGACGCAGACGGCGGCCTGGCGGGCGGTCGGCGCCCACACGCTGAAGCTGGTACGGTTGTTGGCGATGTCGACGCCAAGCTTGTCCAGCTTGCCGGCAGCCGCATACAGGTCGTCCAGCGCGCCCGCCACCTGCACGCGCGTGGCCGCGCGCACGATGCCTTGCGCATCTTCCTGCACCAGCACCAGCTGCTGGCGGTGCAGTTCGCCCATCTTCGACACGTCGTTCTCGTCCAGCTGCAGCACCGGGCCGGCGCCGACCCATTTGAAGCGCTCCGCCAATGCAGGCGGCACGGCGCCCCTGGCCGGGACCAGCGTCAGCGCGCCCATGCTGCCGGCGACCTTGCCGCCGACGGCTGCGGCGATCGAACCGGTGGGGGAGTGATAGAGCTTGAACACGCCGTCCGCGGACGCGCCGGGGAAGGCGACCAGGCGCCGGTCGAGCCAGACGGCGCGCGCATCGAAGGATGCCGCCGCCGGGTGCAGCACGGTCTGGAAGGACTTGCTGTCGCAGGCTTCGGGAGAGATCGCGGCGTGGACGCCGCTGCTGGCCAGCAGGGACAGGAGGCCCGCAGCGGTAAGGGTTTTACTTGTCATCGGATAGCTAATCTAAGAATCAGGCGGCTGCCTCGGTGCGGTAGTTATCGACCACGCGATAGCGGGTCGCATACCAGCCGAACACCAGCGCCGCAAGGAAGGCGAAGGCCGCAAAGAAGTACATCTGGAAGGCCATCACGCCCAGGCCGGTATTGGCGATATGGCCGAGCACCGCCTCGTTCTTGACGCTGGCGTTCACGATCAGCACCCACAGGCTGCCGACCGTGACGGCCAGCGACCAGAAGGCCATGATCACACCCTTCATCGAGCTCGGCGCCTGGCTGTAGGCGAATTCGAGGCCGGTGGCCGAGACCAGCACCTCGCCCATGGTCAGCAGGGCATAGGGCAGGATCTGCCAGGCCATCGAGACCGGGGTGCCGCCATCCATCACGACCTGGATGGTGCCGATCGCCACCCACGACAGGGCGGACAGGGCGATACCGGCGGTCATGCGGCGCAGCGCGGTCGGCTCCCAGCCGAGTTTGCGCAGCAGCGGGAACACCGCGATATTGTTGAAGGGGATGAGCAGCATCACCAGCAGCGGATTCAGGGCCTGCATCTGCGCCGGCTCGAAGCGGAATTCGCTGCCGAACAGCGAGAGGGTGGGGCGCATCATCGAATTGGCCTGCACGATCCAGGTCGAGGCTTTCTGGTCGAACAGGGACCAGAACGGGGTCACCAGCGCGAACACGATCAGGATGCGCAGCACGCCGCGCACGCCGTCCACCGCATCATCCGGATGCAGGCCGCGCGCCCGCTCCAGCTGCAGCGCCACGCCGATGCCGCCGAAGGCCAGCAGCAGCACCAGCGCCGTGCAGGCGGCGATCACGAAGCCCCAGCTCGGGGTCATGGCCAGCGAGACCACGGCGCCGGCGGCACCGACGCTGGCCACCGCCAGGCCCGGACGGCCTTCGCGGCCATCGGCCGAGCGCTTGGCCAGCAGGGCGCTCTTCGCCACGTTGAGGAAGGAGTGCGGATTCGGGGGGCTCGGCGGCACGTGCACGTACTTCTTGCGGCCGCTCCAGAACACCAGGGTCGCGACCAGCATCAGGATGCCGGGAATGCCGAAGGCGACCGCGGCGCCGTAGTCGCGCAGGAAGATCGGCATCAGCAGCGAGGCGAAGAAGGAGCCGAAGTTGATGATCCAGTAGAAGGCATCGAAGACCAGCTTGGCCTTGTGCTTGTTGGTATGGTCGAACTGGTCGCCCACGAAGGACGACACCAGCGGCTTGATGCCGCCCGAGCCCAGCGCGATCAGGAACAGGCCGAGGTAGAAGCCCTGCAGGTGGTTCTCGAAGGCGGCCAGGCAGGCGTGGCCGGCGCAGTAGACGAGGCTGAGCCAGAGCACGGTGTTGTACTTGCCGAAGAAGCGGTCGGCCAGCCAGCCGCCCAGCAGCGGGAAGAAGTAGACGCCGATGACGAAGGTGTGGAACACGTGCTTGGCCTCGCCGGCGCGCTCGGCCTCGGGCAGGAACAGCAGCAGCGAGGAGATCAGGAAGGGCGTCAGGATGTTGCGCATGCCGTAGAAGCTGAAGCGTTCGCAGCCTTCGTTGGCGATGATGAAGGGGATCTGGCGCGGCATGCGGCCGGTCTGGACCGGGGGCGGGTTTTGGGTCATCGAGGTCTCCGAGTTATCCCGTCTTTCCCGCTCTCGCGGGAACGACGGCTATTGCCGCGATGCTATGCAAGCAAGCCCAGCTTGGCAACAAGAACTTCTTTGGCAAGTTCGCCACCCTAACATCGAATCTGTAGTTTGACTACTACAGCACCATATATTCTTCAGTTCGATTTTCGATAAGCCAATGATTTTCAAGGATATTTACGAAAACTCGCCAATTTCACCCCGATTGTCAGTCCAGTATTGATGCTGTATATTGCGTAAAAATTTACCAATCGGACACCATTATCATGAGCACTCCCGACGCCAACAATCCGTGGTGGAAAGAAGCCATCATTTACCAGGTCTATCCGCGCAGCTACCTCGACACCAATGGCGATGGCGTCGGCGACCTGCCGGGCATTACCGCCAAGCTCGATTACATCGCCGGCCTGGGCGTGGACATCGTCTGGCTGTCGCCCTTCTTCAAGTCGCCGCAGAAGGACTTCGGCTACGACATCGCCGACTACTGCGACGTCGACCCGATGTTCGGCAGCCTGGCCGACTTCGACGCGCTGGTGGCCAAGGCCCACAGCCTGGGCCTGAAGATCATGATCGACCAGGTGATGTCGCACACCGCCGACAACCACCCGTGGTTCGTCGAGAGCCGCTCCAGCCGTGACAACCCGAAGTCCGACTGGTATGTGTGGGCCGATCCGCTCGCGGACGGCAACCCGCCGAACAACTGGCTGTCCGTGTTCGGCGGCTCGGCCTGGCAGTGGGATACCCGTCGCAAGCAGTACTACATGCACAACTTCCTGGTCAGCCAGCCGCAGCTCAACTTCCACAATCCGGACGTGCAGCAGGCCCACCTGGATGCCCAGCGCTTCTGGCTCGAGCGCGGCGTCGACGGCGTGCGCATGGATGCCTGCGTCTTCCACTTCCACGACCGCCAGCTGCGCAGCAATCCGCCGGCGCTGGTGCGCGACACCTCGACCGTGACGGACGTGAACCCCTACGGCATGCAGGCCCACATCTACGACAAGACCCAGCCGGAGAACATCGCCTTCCTGCAGCGCGTGCGCGCCCAGCTGAACGAGTTCGGTGCGGTGTCGATCGGCGAAGTCTCGTCCGACGATGCGCTGGCCCAGATGGCCGAGTACACCGAAGGCGGCGACAAGCTGCACATGGCCTACAGCTTCAACCTGCTGACGCCGGAATTCAGCGCCGCCCACATCCGCAAGCAGGTCGAGGAATTCAATACCCGCGTGAAGGATGGCTGGGCCTCCTGGTCGGTCGGCAACCACGATGCGATCCGCGTGGCGACGCGCTGGGCGCGTGGCGACTCGGTTGCCAATTCCTCGCCGGCGCTGTCGAAGCTGGTGCTGGCGATCCAGCTGTCGCTGAAGGGCACGCCCTGCCTCTACCAGGGCGACGAGCTGGCGCTGCCGGAAGCCGACGTTCCCTTCGAACTGCTGCAGGACCCCTACGGCATCACCTTCTGGCCGGAGTTCAAGGGCCGCGACGGCTGTCGCACCCCGATGCCGTGGACCGCATCCGACGCCAACGGCGGCTTCACCACCGGCAAGCCCTGGCTGCCGGTGCCGGCCGAGCATCTGCTTCTCGCGGAAGACCTGCAGGACAAGGATCCGCAGTCGATGCTGAACTTCCAGCGCGCCATGATCCACTGGCGCCGCACCATGCCGCAGCTGACCCGCGGCGAGATCGCCTTCTACGACGTGCCGGAACAGGCGCTGGCCCTGCGCCGGGACCTGGACGGCTACCCGTCGGTGCTGGCGGTGTTCAACACGACCGACCAGCCCTTGAGCTTCGACTGGCCGCAAGCCGCGGGTGCCGCCAGGCTCGAAGGCCACGGCATGCAGGGCGAGGTGGCGGGCAGCACCGTGACCCTGCCGCCCTACGGCGCCTGGTTCGGCAGCCTGGCGGCGAAAGCCTGATATGCAGGAGCAGCCGGATCATGTCCGCACCGCCTTCGCCGACGGCCCGCGCCTGCTGGCCGACATCGGGGCGACGCACGCACGCTTCGCCCTGCAGACCGCGCCCGGCACCTACCGCGCGGTACGGGTGCTGAGGTGCGACGAGTTCGACGGCATCGTTCCGCTGCTGCGCTTCTACCTGTCCGAACATGAGGACGTGCGCCTGAACCACGCGGCGCTGGCCCTGGCCAATCCGGTCGACGGCGACTACGTGCGCATGACCAACCGGCCCTGGGCCTTCTCGACCGACGAGGTGAGGCGCGAGCTGGGCCTGTCCACGCTGCTGATCGTGAACGACTTCACGGCGCTGGCGATGGCGATTCCGGGCCTGAAGCCGGAACACCTGATGCAGGTGGGGCCGGGCAAGCCGGTGCCGCATGCGGTGCTGGGCGTGCTGGGCCCGGGTACGGGTCTCGGTGTATCCGGCGGGATCCCGACCGTGGACGGTTTCGTCACCCTCGGCAGCGAGGGCGGCCACGTGAACTTCGCGCCCAGCGACGAGCGCGAGTTCGCGATCCTGCAGGCCGCCTGGCGCGAGTGGACCCACGTGTCGAACGAGCGCCTGATTTCCGGCCCCGGCATGGAGATCATCCACCGCGCGCTGGCCGCACGCAACGGCGTGGATGCGCCGGCGCGCGATTCGGCCGCCATCATCGCCGCCGCGCTCGACGACAAGGATCCGCTGTGCCTGGAAGTGCTGGAGTGCTTCTGCGGCATGCTGGGCGGGGCCGCGGCCAACCTGGCGGTGACGCTGGGCGCCTTCGGCGGCATCTTCATCGGCGGCGGCATCGTGCCGCGCCTGGGCGAGTGGTTCAAGACCTCGCCCTTCCGCGCCCGCTTCGAGGCCAAGGGCCGCTTCTCGGGCTATATCGCCGACATCCCGACCTATGTGATCAGCACCCCGCACGTCGCCTTCGACGGCGTGGCAAACATCCTGTCCGAGCACCTGCGCGGACGCAGCGGCGACAACACGCTGATGGACCGCATCCGCCAGCTGCAACCTGAACTGACCCCGGCCGAGCAGCGCGTCGCCAGCCTGGTGCTGGAGCAGCCGCGCCTGGTGCTGAACGAGCCGATCGCCGGCATCGCCAAGCTGGCCGACGTCAGCCAGCCGACCGTGATCCGCTTCTGCCGCTCGCTGGGCTTCCTCGGCCTGGCCGACTTCAAGCTGAAGTTCGCCAGCTCGCTGACCGGTTCGATCCCGGTGCGCCACAGCCAGGTGCGCCATAGCGACAGCACCCACGACCTGTCGGCCAAGGTGATCGACAACACCGTCTCGGCGATTTTGAAATTCCGCGACCAGCTGGACGTGCGCGCGATCGACCGCGCGATCGAGCTGGTGAGCCGCGCCAAGCGCATCGAGTTCTACGCGATGGGGAATGCGCGCGTGGTGGCGCTGGACGGCCAGCACAAGTTTTTCCGCTTCCGCATCCCGACCGCGCTGTACGGCGACTCCCACCTGTTCTCGCTGGCGGCCGACCTGCTGGGACCGGGCGACGTGGTGGTGGCGATCTCGAACTCCGGCCGCCTGCCCGAGCTGCTGAGCGCCGTCGACAAGGCGCGCGCCGCCGGCGCCGACGTCATCGCGATCAGCAGCAGCCAGTCGCCGCTGGCGCGCCGCGCCAGCGTGGTGCTGGCGGTCGACCACCCCGAGGACAACACCAGCTTCCTGTCGATGATCTCGCGGGTGCTGCAGCTGCTCCTCATCGACATCATGGCGGTGGGCGTGTCGGTGGACGTGCACCATGCGCGCGCATCGACTTCAGTATCGGCGACGCCGCAGGCCCTCATTTCCCATCTTGATAGCTGAGATTCAGTGACGGTGCGAGCCATTTTCGTGAGTGATGGCTGGCATCAGAACATGTCATTGGACGATATATCCGCAGCTCTTTAACATGGTCACCATTCCAGAATCCTCTTCGAAAGGTGAATCATGTCCAACCAGTCCAGCGCTGCCGCCCAGATCGAATCGATGCCGTCGCCGACTTTCCGCCAGCCGGGCGAGGGCTTCTGGCGCAGCCTGTTCAATGCGTGGGTTGCTTCGTATGGCAACCGGCTTGATCCGGAAGGTAATGTGATGATCGAGGGCTGACTTTCGCGGGAATGAATGACGGTCATTCCACCAGCACCGCCCGAAAATCGTTCACATTCGTCAGCGTCGGCCCGGTCACCACCGAATCCCCCAGCGCCCCGAAGAAGCCGTGCCCGTCGTTGTCCTGCAGCGCATCGGCCGGCCTGATTCCCAGCTCCCAGGCCCGCGCCAGCGAATCAGGCGCCAGCAGCGCGCCCGCGATCTCTTCCTGGCCGTCGACGCCGTCGGTATCCCCGGCCAGCGCGTGAATCCCCGCCTGGCCCTCCAGCGCCAGTCCCAGCGACAGTAAAAATTCGACATTCCGTCCACCGCGGCCCTGGCCGCGCACCGTGACCGTGGTCTCGCCGCCGGACAGCATCACGCAGGGCCTGGCGAAAGGCTGGCCGTAGTCCGCCACCTGGCGCGCCATGCCCGCCATCGCCTTGCCGACGTCGCGCGCCTCGCCCTCGATCGCATTGCCGAGGATATAAGGTGTGATGCCGGCTTCGCGGGCGACCGCGGCCGCCGCTTCCAGCGCCATCTGCGGGGTCGCGATCATCCGCGTTTCGCAGCGCGAAAGAACCGGGTCGCCCGGCTTGACCGATTCGCCGCGTCCGCTCTCCAGCACCTCGCGTACCGCCGCCGGCAGTTCGATGCCGTAGCGGCGCACGATGGCCAGTGCGTCGGCGCAGGTGGTCGGGTCGCCGACGGTCGGGCCGGAGGCGATGTCGCAGGGACGGTCGCCCGGCACGTCGGAGATCAGCAAGGTGACCACGCGCGCCGGGTGGCAGGCCGCCGCCAGCCGTCCGCCCTTGACGGCGGAGAGGTGGCGCCGCACGGTGTTCATTTCGCCGATGGTGGCGCCGGAGGCGAGCAGCGCGCGGTTCACGAGCTGCTTGTCTTCCAGCGTGATGCCGTCGAGCGGCAGGGGCAGCAGCGCGGAGCCGCCGCCCGAGATCAGGCAGATCACGGTGTCGTCAGGCGTCAGGCCGCCGACCAGTTCCATCATGCGCCGGGCCGCATGCAGGCCGGCTTCGTCCGGCACCGGGTGCGCGGCTTCGATGATCTCGATGCGCTGGCAGGGCACCGCATAGCCGTAGCGCGTGACGACCAGGCCGGACAGCGGGCCGGCCCAGCTCTGTTCCAGCGCCCGCGCCATCGCGGCCGAGGCTTTGCCGGCGCCGATCACGATGGTCCGGCCGGCGCCTTGCGAAGGCAGGTGCGGCGGCACGCAATGCCCGGGCTGCGCGGACTCGATCGCGGCCTCGAACATCTTCAGCAACAGCGCGCGCGGGCTCATTTTTGCTGCTGGCCGATTTCGAAATTCGCCATCATCTCCAGCGCGCGCACCATGCCCGAGTGGTCCCAGCCGGCGCCGCCGTGGGCCGCGCAGCTGTTGAACAGTTCCTGGGCGGTGGCGGTGTTCGGCAGCGAGACGCCGATCGCGCGCGCGCTCGACAGCGCCAGGTTCAGGTCCTTCTGGTGCAGCTCGATGCGAAAGCCCGGGTCGAAGGTGCGCTTGACCATGCGCTCGCCGTGCACCTCGAGGATGCGCGATGCCGCGAAGCCACCCATCAGCGCCTGGCGCACCTTGGCCGGATCGGCGCCCATCTTCGATGCGAACAGCAGGGCTTCGCCGACCGCCTCGATGTTCAGGGCGACGATGATCTGGTTGGCCACCTTGCAGGTCTGGCCGGCGCCGTTCCCGCCCACCAGGGTGATGTTCTTGCCCATCAGTTCGAACAGCGGCTTGACGCGATCGAAGGCCGCTTCCGAACCGCCCGCCATGATGGTGAGGCTGGCCGCCTTGGCGCCGACTTCGCCGCCGGAGACCGGGGCGTCGACGTAGTCGCAGCCGAGGGCCTTGATGCGTTCCGCGAACGCCTTGGTCTCGACCGGGGAGATCGAGCTCATGTCGACCACCACCTTGCCCTTTGATAAGCCTTCGGCCACGCCGTTCTCGCCGAACAGGGCCGATGCCACGTGCGGCGTATCCGGCACCATGGTGATGATGACGTCGGCGTGCTGCGCCACTTCCTTGCTGGAAGCGCAGGCCTTGCCGCCGGCCTCGACCAGCGCCCCCGGCACGCTGCCGTGAGTGTAGAGGTAGACGTCGTGGCCGGCCTTGATCAGGTGGCCCGCCATCGGGGTGCCCATGATGCCCAGGCCGATGAATCCGATTTTGCTCATTGCTTTCTCCGTAACTTTGCGTGTCTTTTACAGCGCGTACTTGTCGCGCAGGCCCTGCGTGGCGGCGCGGAACAGGCCCTGGTCGCTGCCGACGGCGACCATGGTCGCGCCCATCTCGATGTAGCGGCGCGCATCGCTTTCCACCGGCGCCAGGATCCCGACCGGGATGCCGGCGGCCTTGGCCGCGGCGAACACGCGCTGCATCGCTTCCTGCACTTCCGGATGGCCGGCATTGCCCAGGTAGCCGTAGCCGGCCGCCAGGTCCGAGGGGCCGATGAAGACGCAGTCGACGCCGTCCACCGCGCAGATGGCCTCGATGTTGGCGACCGACACGCGGCTCTCGATCTGCAGCGCCACCGTGATGTTGCGGTTGCTGACCTTGTGGTAGTCGGGGATGGTGCCGAAGCGGTTGCCGCGCATCGACACCGACACCCCGCGCACGCCTTCCGGCGCATAGCGGGTGGCGGCGATGGCCTGGGCCGCTTCCTCGGCGGTCTCGACGAAGGGGATCAGGAAGTTGTAGAAGCCGGCGTCGAGCAGGCGCTTGATCTGCACCGTGTCGTTCGACTGCGGGCGCACCACCGGCGCGCTCGGGCTGTCCTTCAGCGCCATCAGCTGCAGGATGAAGCTGTTCAGGTCATTCGGCGAGTGTTCGCCGTCGAGCAGCAGCCAGTCGAAGCCGGCCAGGCCGAGGATCTCGGTGGTGAAGGGATTGGCCAGCGAAGACCAGCAGCCGATCAGCTGTTTGCCCTCGCGCAGGTCCTGCTTGAAGCGGTTCGGGATGCCGCTGTAGGGAGTGGTGTAATTCATGATGGTCTCCGGTGAGCGGAAAAATGATCAGCGCACCAGGCAGGGGCGCTTGTTGTCGAAGGTCCAGTTGGGGACCAGGAATTGCATGGCGGCGGCGTCGTCGCGCGCGCCAAGGCCCATGTTTTTATACGCTTGATGCGCCTTCTCGAGTTCATCGAGATCGATTTCGATGCCCAGGCCCGGCTTCGACGGAATGCGGACCAGGCCGCCCTCGATCTTCAACGGGTCTTTCGTCAGGCGCTGGCCGTCCTGCCAGATCCAGTGGGTGTCGATGGCGGTGACCTTGCCCGGGGCGGCGGCGCCGACGTGGGTGAACATGGCCAGCGAGATGTCGAAGTGGTTGTTCGAGTGCGAGCCCCAGGTCAGGCCGAACATCTCGCACAGCTGGGCCACGCGCACCGAACCCTGCATGGTCCAGAAGTGCGGGTCGGCCAGCGGGATGTCGACCGACTGCAGCTGGATCGAGTGGGCCATCTGGCGCCAGTCGGTGGCGATCATGTTGGTGGCGGTCGGCAGGCCGGTGGCGCGGCGGAACTCGGCCATCACTTCGCGGCCCGAGAAGCCGCCTTCCGCGCCGCAGGGGTCCTCGGCATAGGCCAGCACGCCGTGCTTGTCGCGGCACACGCGGATCGCTTCCTTGAGCGACCAGGCGCCGTTCGGATCGAGCGTGATGCGGGCGTCCGGAAAGCGCTCGTGCATGGCATTGACGGCTTCCATCTCTTCGTCCGCGGACAGCACGCCGCCCTTCAGCTTGAAGTCGTTGAAGCCGTAGCGCTCGCGCGCCGCTTCGCACAGGCGCACCACGGCTTCCGGCGTGAGCGCTTCCTCGTTACGCAGGCGGAACCAGCTGCTCCCGGCATCCGGCTCGCTGCGGTAGTCCAGGTTGGTCTTCCTGCGGTCGCCGACGTAGAACAGGTAGCCCAGCATCTCGACGGCATCGCGCTGCTGGCCTTCGCCCAGCAGGGCGGCGACCGGCACGTTCATGAACTGGCCCAGCAGGTCGAGCAGGGCCGACTCCACCGCGGTGACGGCGTGGATGGTGGTGCGCAGGTCGAAGGTCTGGTTGCCGCGGCCGCCGGCATCGCGGTCGGCGAAGGCCTTGCGCATCGCATTCAGGATGTTGTTGTACTCGCCCAGGGTCTTGCCGACGATGAGGGGCTTCGCATCCTCGATGGTCTGGCGGATCTTCTCGCCGCCCGGCACTTCGCCCAGGCCGGTATTGCCGGCGCTGTCGGTGATCAGGACGATGTTGCGGGTGAACCAGGGGCCGTGGGCGCCGGAGAGGTTCAGCAGCATGCTGTCCCGGCCGGCGACGGGGACGACGCGCAGGTCGGTGACGACGGGGGCGCCGGATACGTAAGTAGTCATGGATGCGTCCTTTGGAACTTGAAGATTTACTTGGCGATCAGCGATTTGCTCAGGCTGACGCGCTTGATGTCGCCGACGATGAACAGGTAGCAGGCGATCGCCAGCGCCGCGTTGGCGCCGACGTAGACCAGCGCGCCGGAGAAGGAACCGGTGCCCTGCACGATGTAGCCGATGACGATCGGGGTGGTGATGCCGGCGGTGTTGCCGAAGGTGTTGAACAGTGCGCCGCTCAAGCCGCCGGCTTCCTTCGGCGAGGTGTCGGATACGACCGCCCAGCCCAGCGCGCCGACGCCCTTGCCGAAGAAGGCCAGCGACATCACGGCGACCACCAGCATGTCGGTCTCGATGTAGTTACAGGCGATCATGCTCATCGACATGAGCATGCCGAGCACGATCGGCACCTTGCGCGACACCGACAGCGAATAGCCGCGCTTGGCCAGGCGGTCGGACAGCCAGCCGCCGCTCACGCCGCCGATGAAGCCCGCGATCGCCGGCAGCGAAGCCACGAAGCCGGCCTTCAGGATGGTCATGTGGCGCTCCTGCACCAGGTAGACCGGGAACCAGGTCAGGAAGAAGTAGGTGAGGGTGGTGATGCAGTACTGGCCGATGTACACGCCCAGCAGCATGCGGTTGCTCAGCAGCTCCTTGATGGCGGCGAAGGTGTTGACCTGGGCCGGGGCCTTTTGCGCGCCGTCGAGGTCGACCAGGGCGCCGCCCTCCTGGATGTATTTCAGTTCGCTCTGGCTGACCGAGGGGTGGTCCTTCGGGCCGTAGATGACCTTGAGCCAGACGAAGGCCATCACGATGCCCAGGCCGCCCATCACGTAGAACACGCTGTGCCAGCCGTAGGAGTGCACCAGCCAGCCCATGATCGGCGCGAACAGCACGGTGGCGAAGTACTGCGCCGAATTGAAAATGGCGGCGGCCAGGCCGCGCTCGTTGGTCGGGAACCAGGCCGAGGCGATGCGGCTGTTACCCGGGAAGGAAGGTGCTTCGGCGGCACCGACCAGCAGGCGCAGGGCGAACAGCAGGGTCACGGCGGCGCCGCCAGCGACGAAACCGGCCGCGCCGGTCAGCATGGTGAAGACCGACCACAGGAAGATGCTGAAGAAGTAGGTGATCTTGGAACCGAAGCGGTCCAGCAGCCAGCCGCCCGGCAGCTGGGCGATCACATAGGACCAGGCGAAGGCCGAGAACACGAAGCCCATCTGGACCGCATCCAGGCCGAGTTCCTTCTTGATGCCCGGCGCGGCGATCGAGATCGTGGCGCGGTCGGCGTAGTTGATGGTGGTGATGACGAACAGCATGGCGAGAATCATCCAGCGCGTGCGGGTCTGGACTTTGGCGGCGCTGGCAGCCCTGATGGCTTGTGCTTGTTCCACAAGTGTCTCCTGATGTCGTTGTATCGCTCCCGCCGGCGGCAGGAGTCCGATCGATTTATGTTTTTATGACACCAATCTTAGTCCGCCAATCATGCTCATCCAAACCAATGACTGTCTGGATCGATTCAAGAATTGGATCGTTGCTAAGGTGTAAAGCCCGGTACGAACGCAGGCAGGATATCGCGTCGAAATACTTGCAGGATGGGGTTGTTGTTGTCGCGGCGGTAGGCGCAGACGGTCTGCACGGGTGCGAAAGGCTCGGTGCTCATCGTGCGCAGTACGACCCCACGCAGCTGCAGGCGCGCCGCCGCGGTGGGAATCAGGGCCACGCCCACGCCCGAGCTGACCAGGGCCAGCATGGTGTGGATCTGGCCGATGTGCTCGACCACGTCGGGCGTCACGCCGGCGGCGTCGAAGCAGTTGTTCAGCAGCTGGTAGAAGTAGCGCGCCTCGTAGGGCGAGTACATCAGGAAGGGCTTGCCGTGCACGCAGGCGAGGGTGGGCCGCTCCGGCCAGTCGGCCGCCTCGCGCTCGGGAATCGCCAGCATCAGCGGCTCGGTCGCCAGCAGCACGGTCTCGAGTTCGCCATGGCGCGCGTGGGGACGCATCAGGCCGATGTCGAGCTGGCCGCTGTCCAGTCCCTCCAGTTGCGAGGTGGTGACCAGTTCCTTGAGCGTGAGCGAGATGCCGGGCGCGCGCTCGCGCAGGCGCCGCACCAGGTCGGGCAGCAGGCCGTAGCCGAAGGCGGCGGTGAAGCCGATCGCCAGCGAGCCCTGTTCGCCCTTGGCGACCCGGCGCGCCGTGACCACCGCTTCGTCGGCCATGCGCAGGATGCGCGCGGCTTCCGGAAAAAAGGCCTTGCCGGCGGCCGTCAGGCGCACGCCGCGGCTGCTGCGGTCCAGCAGGCGGGTGCCGACGTGATGTTCGAGCAGCTGGATCTGGCGGCTCAGCGGCGGCTGCGTCATGTTCAGGCGCTCGGCGGCGCGCCCGAAATGCAGTTCCTCCGCCACCGCGACGAAGCAGCGGACCTGGCTGATCTCGAACATCCAGTCTCCTTTTAGAACGTGTGGCGGATACCCAGGTTGTAGCCGGTATTGCCGGTACCCGACTCGGTATTGTTTGCCACAGTGTAGCCTGCGCCGTTCTGGTTGTTGATATGGGCGTAGGCCGCGTACAGGCCGGTGCGCTTGGACAGGCCGTACAGGTAGCCGATACCCCAGGAACTGGCGTCCTGGTTGAAGCTGGTGCGGTCGTCCTTGTGCATCACCGACGCCATCAGCGTGCCCGGGCCGATCGCCGCGGAGATGCCCAGCAGGACCGAGCGTCCGTCGGTCGACGGGGTCGGCTTGACGCCACCGTAGGGATTGTTGGCATTGCCCAGCGTGGCGGCGTTGAAGCCCTTGTCGATGCCGTAGGCGAAGCGCAGCGACACCGCCTGCAACTGCCAGGCGGCGGTCAGCAGGGTGTTGCGGCCCAGCGAGCGGCTGACGAAGGGCGCGCTCGCGGTGGCGGTGACGTCGCTGTTCTTGCTGTTGTAGGCCGCGCGCAGGACCAGCGGACCGTTGGCGTAGCCGATCGCGCCGCCGAACTGGCGGCCGGTCGAGGCATCCGGCTGCTCGCCGAAGGCATACGCCAGTTCGCCGTCGAAGCCGTTCAGCTTCGGCGATTTATAGGTGATCGTGTTGCTGGTGCGGACGTTGGTGCCGTTGTCCGGGAACAGGTTTTTCGAGGTGCCCGCATAGCCGGTGCCGAAGGGGTCGACCGCGGCCAGCGCCGTGTGCCAGGGCGTGTACTGGCGGCCCAGGGCCACCTGGCCGGCACGCGTGTTCAGGCCGACGAAGGCCTGGCGGTTGAAGATGGTGCCGGCGGCATCGACCTCGCCGGTATCGATCTTGGTGCCGTTCTCCAGCGTGAAGAAAGCGGACAGGCCGTTGCCGAGGTCCTCGGTGCCGCGGAAGCCGATGCGCGAGGCCGACGCGGCGCCGCTGGTGATCTTGGTGGACGGGCTGGCGACGCCGCCGTGCTCGCCGACGATGGCCGCGTCCACGATGCCGTAGATCTGCACCTGGGTCTGGGCCTGTGCGGCCGCGCCGGCGGCGAGGCCGACGATCAGTGCTGCTGCTTTCTTCATGCTGCTGTCTCCTGTCTGTTGTTATGGGTAGGGGCGTGCGCCGGCCGCGCCGGCTTTTGACAAGCCGGTCGCGGTCGCTGCTTGGATGAAAACGGGTCTTACGTCACCGGGGCCGGATTGAACAGCGCCAGCGCGTTATGCAGGCGCCAGTGCTCGGCCCAGGTTTTCTTGCGTCCGCTGGCGACGTCGAGGATGAAGTGGAACAGCTCCCAGCCGACGTCCGGAATCGTCGCTTCGCCGGTGGCGATGCGGCCGGCGTTGATGTCCATGAGGTCATGCCAGCGCCGCGCCAGGTCGTCGCGGGTGGCGACCTTCACCACCGGCACCGCCGCCAGTCCGTAGGGCGTGCCGCGGCCGGTGGTGAACACGTGGACGTTCATGCCGGCGGCCAGCTGCAAGGTGCCGCAGATGAAATCGCTGGCCGGGGTGGCGGCGTAGATCAGGCCCTTCTGCTCCAGCTTCTGGCCCGGCGACAGCACGCCGGTGATGGGCGCCGTGCCGGACTTGATGATCGAGCCCATCGCCTTCTCGACGATGTTGGCAAGGCCGCCCTTCTTGTTGCCGGGCGTGGTGTTGGCGCTGCGGTCGACGCCGCCGCGCTTCAGGTATTCGTCGTACCAGGCCATCTCGCGGATCATGGCCTGGGCCGTGGCTTCGTCGACGGCGCGCGCGGTCAGCTGGTCGATGCCGTCGCGGACTTCCGTCACTTCCGAGAACATCACGGCGGCGCCGGCGCGCACCAGCAGGTCGCTGGCGAAGCCCACCGCCGGATTCGCGGTCACGCCCGAGAAGGCATCGCTGCCGCCGCACTGCACGCCGACCACCAGGCTCGATGCCGGGCAGGTCTCGCGCTTGCGGGCATTCAGTTCCATCAGGTGGCGCTCGGCGGTGTCCATGATGGATTCGATCATGGAGCCGAAGCCGACGTGGGCGTTGTCCTGCAGGCAGACGTGGTCCGGGCCGGCGACGTCCCTGATCGGCAAGGCGCCGGCGGGGAACAGGCGCGCCGGCTGCAGCTTTTCGCAGCCCAGGCTGACCAGCATGGCGCGGCCGCCGAAGTTCGGGTTCTTCGCGATATTGCGCAGGGTGCGGATCGGGATCTCGGCGCCCGGCGCTTCGATGGCGACGCCGCAGCCGTAGGTGTGGTCGAGGCTGACGACGTCGTCGACGTTCGGGTACCTGGGCAGCAGCTCGTCCTTGATGCGCTTGACCGCGAACTCGACCACGCCGGACACGCACTGCACCGTGGTGCTGATGGCGAGGATGTTGCGGGTGCCGACCGAGCCGTCCGGGTTGCGGTAGCCTTCGAAGGTATAGCCTTCCAGCGGGGGCAGGGGTTCGGGACGGATGGTGGCGATGGGCAGGTTGTCGAGCTCGCGCGCGGGCGGCATGCCGACCAGGGATTCCTCGACCCACTGGCCCGCCTCGATGTCGCGCAGCGCATGGCCGATGGCGACGTTGTAGCGCAGGATGGCTTCGCCTTGCGGGATCGGGCGCAGCGCCACCTTGTGTCCTTGCGGGACCTTGTCCTGCAATACCAGGCCGTCGGGGAAGACGGTGCCGGCAGGCAGGCCGCCATCGTTCGCGACGATGGCGACGTTATCGTTGTCGTGCATCCGGATGCTGCGTGGCGTTCCGGTCGTGTGTGCGTCCATCTGAGTGCCTCCGTGCTACCTGATTGGTGGTGCGCCAGTTGTCTGACGTCTTACAAGCTGAGGGCCAGTATAATCAGGCATTCCTAAAATAGCAATCGAATGAGCCAAAGGTCGGCAATGAGCAACATGACGCTCCCAGCACCTCGTAAACACCGCAATCTGGCCCAGCTCGTGGTGGCCCAGCTGACCGAGCACATCCGCAGCGGCGAGCTGAACCCCGGCGACAAGCTGCCGACCGAAACGGAAATCATGGCGGAACAGGGCGTGAGCCGCAGCGTCGTGCGCGAGGCAATTTCGCGCATGCAGGCGGCCGGCCTGGTCGAGACGCGCCACGGCATCGGCACCTTCGTGCTGCCGCCGGCGCCGCCCATCATGGGCATCGACCCGGCCACCGTGGTGACGGTGCGCGACGTGATCGCGCTGCTGGAATTGCGGATCGGCCTGGAGACCGAGGCAGCCGGCCTGGCGGCGGCGCGCCGCACCGAGCCGCAGCTGGCGGAGGTGAGGGCGGCGCTGGCGGCCCTGCAGCAGGCCGCGCGCCGCGGCGAGGACACCGTCGAGCTGGACCAGCGCTTCCATCTCGCCATCGCCCAGGCGTCCGGCAACGAATACTTCCGCGCCATCCTGCAGCACCTGGGCGCCAACATCATCCCGCGCGCGCGCATCAATTCGGCAAGGCTGACCCATGCCGATCCGGTGGCCTATATGGAACAGGTGGGGCGCGAGCACGAGCAGATCGTCGACGCCATCGCGCGCGGCGATGCGGAGTCGGCCCGGGCGGCGATGCGCCTGCACATCGGCAACAGCAGGGAGCGCCTGCGCAAGGCCCAGGAGGCGCTGGAGGCGGCCCAGGGAACGGAAGCCTTGCCGATGTAAGATGTCTGACAAGTTCGCGATGCGGCTGAATCGTGCGGCAGCCGAGCTGTCATACAATCAAGCTTCTAATCATGGAGCTTGCCATGCCTATCTACCGCGTCTGGTACCGGGATAATCCTGAACCCTTGCAATTCGCTGCGCCGAACCGCTGCAGCGACATGGAAATCCTCGAGCAAATCCTTGCTCAAGAAAAAATCGCCCTGGCCGGCGAAGGGCCGACCGTGAGCGAGATCATCGAGAAGAATCGCCTGGCGCCAGTGCGCTACACCGAGGACGAGAGCGAACTCAACGTTATCGAGTAGGGCGGGCCTTCTCCATATTCGGCAGCAGCGCCGCCAGGATCCCCAGCAGCGGCAGGAAGGACGCGATCCGGTACACCTGCTCGATGCCGGCGACGTCGGCGATATGCCCCATCGCGGCGGCGCCGATGCCGCTGATGCCGAACATCAGGCCGAAGAAGATCCCGGCGATCATGCCGACCTTGCCCGGCACCAGCTCCTGGGCGAACACCACGATGGCGGAGAAGGCCGAGGACATCACCAGGCCGATCACCACCGACAATACGGCGGTCCAGCCCAGGCTGGCGTAGGGCAGGGCCAGGGTGAACGGCGCCGCGCCCAGGATCGAGACCCAGATCACGCGCTTGCGGCCGATGCGGTCGCCGATCGGGCCGCCGGCGAAGGTGCCGATCGCCACCGAGGCCAGGAACAGGAACAGGTACATCTGCGCGGTGTCGACCGGCACATGGAACTTTTCAATCAAGAAGAAGGTGTAGTAGCTCGACAGGCTGGCCATGTAGATGTACTTCGAGAACACCAGCATCGCCAGCACGGCCAGGGCCTGGATCACGCGCTTGCGCGGCAGCGCCGGGCCCGCGTGGGCGGCCGCCTTCTTCGGCGCGTTTTTCAGGTGGCTGCCGTACCAGCGGCTCACGCCCACCAGCACCGCCACCGCCAGCACGATCAGGACCGCGCACCAGGCGAACTTGCCATGGCCGCTGCCCATCAGGATCGCGGCCGCCAGCAGCGGACCGAGGGCCGAGCCGAGGTTGCCGCCGACCTGGAACAGCGACTGCGCGAAGCCGAATCGTCCGCCCGAGGCCAGGCGCGCCACCCGCGAGGCTTCCGGGTGGAAGGTCGAGGAACCGACGCCGATCAGGCCGGCGCCCACCAGCAGCATGCCGAAGCTGCCCGCCACCGACAGCAGGCCCACGCCGATCAGGGTCATGCACATCCCCATCGGCAACAGGAAGGGGATCGGGCGCTTGTCGGTGTACAAGCCGATCCAGGGCTGCAGCAGCGAGGCGGTGCACTGGAAGGTCAGGGTGATCAGGCCGACCTGGGTGAAGCTGAGGGCGAATTCCTGCTTCAGCAGCGGGTAGATGGCCGGCAGCGCGGCCTGCACGCAGTCGTTCAGCAGGTGGACGAAGGCGACCGAGAACAGGATCTGCAGCACGGTGCCCGAGGCCGCGGCCTTGACGGGGGCTGGGGTGGAAGTCGTGGAGCTCATGGCGATGGATGATCTGGAAAGCATACGAGTGTAATATGGACAGTCCGAACGCATATTCCACTTTTCGTCGCCCAAGTGACACTCACGCCCTCTCCCCGCTATCGCCCGCGCTTCCTGTCCCTGCCGCGCAAGGTCACCGCGGTGCCGTCCGAGGCCCGCCACGGCGACATGATCGAAGCCCACAGCCACCCCTGGGTGCAGCTGCTGTACGCCAGCGACGGCCTGATGCGGGTGCGCACGGAACTGGGCGTCTGGATCATCCCGCCGCGCCGCGCCCTGCTGATCGCGCCGGGCGTGCTGCACGAGCTGACCATGCTCAGCAACGTCAACATGCGCACCCTGTACATCGACGCCGAAGCGGCCGGCAGCCTGGTCGCGGATTGCAAGGTGCTGGAAGTGAGTCCGCTGCTGCGCGAACTGATCCTGGCGCTGGCGCAGGAGCCGGTCGACTATCCGGCCGAGGGCCGCGGCGGCGACCTGGCGCGCCTGATCCTGTCCGAACTGGCGGCGATGGAGACGGTGCCGATCGCCGTGCCCTGGCCGCGCGACCGCCGCCTGCAGGCGCTGTGCACGGAGATCATGGCGCAGCCGGGCAGCCCGCGCCGCCTGGACGACCTGGCGCTGGACGCCGGCGCCAGCGCGCGCACCCTGATCCGCCTGTTCCCGAAGGAGACCGGCCTGCATTACCGCCAATGGGTGCAGCAGGTCCACCTGGCCCATGCCTTCGAGATGCTGGCGCGCGGGGAAAGCGTGGGCGCGATCGCGCGGGCGCTGGGCTATGCGAGTCCGAGCGCGTTCACGAGCATGTTCAGGAGGCTGCTGGGCAGGACGCCCCAGCATTACCTGGCGGAGTGGAAGGGGAGTTAGACGCGATTCGGGAGCCGCCGGCCGGGGGAGGAGTGGCGCCGCCGCATTCGCATGCGAGGGCACCGCGCGGCCAGCGGCGCTGATTACGATAAGCGCATCAACCTGCAGGAGGTTTGTGCTTAATCAATCTCAATTAAATTACGTCGCCCCCGCGAAGGCGGGGGTCCAAGTTCACTTCAACTCAACGTGCCGGATATTCCGCCGCCATTCCGACAGCGACTGCAAGGTATCCGTTTCCCCATCCTCGACCAGGATCTCGTCGCCATTCTTCGCAACCAGGAAGCTGGCGCGGCGGTGAATGTCCTGCTTGCGGTTTTCCACGAAGCTGAGCTGGTAATAGGCCTTGCCCTCGATGACGCGCGGCGCGGGATCGTCCTCGATCACGGCGCCGTGCACCTTGCCCTTCGAGCTCTTCTCGATCTGCTCCGACCACGTCTTGATCTCGGGCAGCGCCATCAGTTCGGCGATGGCCTGGTCGCGTGTGCGGGTGGGAGCGGCGGGCGCCTCGGCGGCGGCCGGCTTGGGCGGCGGCGGCGCTTCGCGCTTGCAGGCGGCAAGGGCGCACAGGGCGAGGACGGTGGCGCCGATCAGGCGGACAGGACGTGTGGACATGGGTGAAGACATTGTGGACCAAGAACCAGTCTACACCCAGCATAGTCTTATGGGCAACTTATCGCAGGAACACGTCCAAGGTCGGGAAGGCGGCCTCGGCGCGGATGCAATCCCATAGATAAATGGCGAAGCCGGGGTCGCCGGTCCACAGCGAATAGTGGCCCTGGCCGTAGCGGACGATGTCGCGCTCGACTTGCATGATGCCGTGCATGGCGAAGGCGCGCGCCCGCCGCAGCCAGCGCGGGTCGCCGGTACGCCGGTAGAGGACCAGCAGGGCATAGCCGTTGCCGCCGGTACCGTGGCAGAGGTTCGACCCCTTGGCCAGCGGCCCGGCCGCCCAGGTGGCTTCGCCGGCTGCGAGCAGCAGATCGTCGAGCTCGTCGCCGGGAAAACCGGCCAGGCAGATCACGAAGCCCGGCGCGCCATGGCAGAACTGCAGCAGCTTCTTGTTCGCCTCTCTTTGGGTGCCGAACAGTTGCGGGCGCCAGTTGGCCTGGTCGCCTTCGCGCGTGGCGGTGCGGCGCACGGTGTTGGCGATGCACTGCCGCCATTCGGCCCAGCGCGCATCGCCAAGCAGCCCGCGTCCGCGGATCAGCGGCAGGGCGGTGGCGACGAAACCGTGGACGGCGTCCAGGTAGGTCGAGCGGCTGCCGTACAGTTCCTGGGTCCAGTAGGCGCAGCCGGCCTCGCCGGACCACTCGAGCTGCTTCCACAAGGCGTCGGCGGTGGCGCGGAACAGTTCGGCCCAGCAGGCCTCTCCGCTCCGCTCGTGCAGGAAGAGGGCGGCCAGCAGGGTGCCCGGCGCGCCCCACATCAGTTCGCGCGCGGGATGGTCGATGTTGCCGGCGACGAGCTCGCGCAGCGCTCCAGCGCGCTGCGGATCGGGCGCGCGTGCCCAGGCCATCATCTGGATCGGTGTGTCGCCCATCAGCCAGGAGGCGCGTTCCTGTGCCAGTCCCTGGGCGGCGAGCCAGTCGCGGTTGCGCGCCAGCAGGAGCTCGCAATCGGCCAGGTAGTCGCGCGACAGCCGTGCCGCGCCGCAGGCCTGCAGGTAGTGCAGGGCCCAGATCACGCCGGCGGCGCCGTGGTAGAGCGGGGTTTCGATGGTATCGACGTCGTCACCGTCGCGGTCGAGCGGGTGCAGGGGCCAGTAGCGTTCCGGGTCGAACTGCGCTTCGCTGTCGGCGACGATGCGGGCGATGGCGGCGCGGGCTTCGGCTTCGTCCCACGCGCGCGGGACCAAGGCTTCGTGGCGGGCGGGAGCGTAGAGCATGGGTGTCTCGGAGGCGGTGAAACGCCCATTCTACCCAAGGGCTCATTCTCAAGAACTCACTCGCTCACTTTCTCGCATCGAGTTTCAGCTATCGGGAGTACCTGTTATTGCATTGTGTCCCCGCAAGCTATAGCAGGGGTTGGTAAGCAAGAATCGCCGATGCACTCAACCATTAGGAGACAGGGAATGGCAGCTGACGCATATCTGCAAATCGATGGCACCAAGGGCGAATCGGCCGATTCGGGCCATCAGGTCATGCATGACGGAGGCGGCAACGTCCAGGACGAGATCGGGCTGTGCTTCTCGAAGGTGAAATGGTCGTACACGCAGCAGAGGATCGGTGGCGGCGGCGCCGGCGGTACGGCGGGTGGTTGGGACCTCGCGTGCCGGAATTCGTGTGCGTGAGGAACTGGCCATGGTCCTTCCAATTCAACCGAAAGACCGGCGCGGCTACTTCATGCTGCCTCAGGCGCCTGAACAAGCCGGCTATTACGTGTACGGGAACTTGCATGGGGTGCCTGGCACAGGTCAGCTTGCGCAATATGCCCACCCCAACATGCTTGCCTTCATTTTCCAGATCGAGCGGAAGTGGCAGGCGATGTGTGACAGGAAATTCGGGATCGGGAACATCAGCACCGACGGAGGCGAGCCATTTGACAGGCACAAAACGCATCGGATGGGTATTGAGATGGATTGCCGCCCTGTGCGCAAAGACTACTTGACGGGGCAGGGAGCCCGCTGCACCTACAGGGACAAGGTGTACGACCAGGACGCAACGATCAGGTTGATTCGTCTGTTCCTGGATCACCCATGGACAAGAATTGTTTTTTTCAATGACGAGGTGGTGCAGAAAGCACTCGGCCCAGCGCGCGTGAAGACTGTGATAAACCATAACGACCACTTCCATGTTGAGCTCTGGCCGAGGTACGCATCATGAGAACGCGCCTGGTATTCATCGCTGGTGCCCTTGTTCTATACTCGCTGGCCCAAGCCGCCGAGAAACCGAAAACCTGGGACGGCAGCCCAAAACCATTGAAGGGCAACTACCAGGTGTTCGGCGGGGAGTTGGGTGACATGGTGCCTCCAACGAAAAAGGACCGCAAGGTGGCGTTCATGTTCAAGGGGCCACTAGCGAAGGAGCTGTTCGACCAGATCGGGCCAGACACAAAGACACCTTGTAGTGGCGCTGCGGATTACCGAGAGAGAAACAAAGGCGATCTCTCCTGCACCTTTAGCAAAGGAGATGGATATTCTTGCTATTTTGGTCTCGATGTACCGACCGGTAAGAGTACCTACGGATCAATTTGCTAAGCGTCGTCTGCGCTACGCTACATCAAGCCCGTGCTGCCGGCACCATCCTTCCAGCGCAGCGCGGGTTTCTTCTTCGCGGAAGCGATGCCAGGCGTCGCGTGCGCCGCGTGTTTCGAGCAACCGGGAAAAGCGTCCATAGGCGCCCTTGCGGCGGAACATGTCACGTACCGATTCCATATCCCCAGGCAGGTGTTGGCCGGTAAAGCGGAACACAAGCTCCATGCCGAGGCCGAGTTCGCGCGTCGATGGCACGGACACGTACAAACCTTCGGCCTCGATGTCGCCCGGCAATGGCGCTTCCTCGTCCATGTAGTCGTCGTTCAGCAGGTGGATCATGCCGGTGTCGCGCGCCACCAGCGCCTTGGCGCTGCCTTCGCCGTCGTCGACCAGGATGGCCGCGTTTTCCAGTTCGTCCAGTTTTACCGTTGGCATCGCTCGTCTCCCGGAATGAAAAAAGCCCGCGGGGCGCAAACCCCGCGGGCCTTACTTTACTACTCGGTTGGCTGTGAAGCCGTCCGGCTTGATTACATCATGCCGTCCATGCCGCCCATGCCACCCATACCGCCCATGCCGCCCATGCCGCCGGCCGGCTTGTCTTCGACGATCTCGGAGACCATGCAGTCGGTGGTCAGCATCAGGCCGGCGATCGAGGCTGCATTCTGCAGAGCCGAGCGGGTGACCTTGGCCGGATCCAGCACGCCCATTTCGACCATGTCGCCGTAGGTGCCGTTGGCGGCGTTGTAGCCGTAGTTGCCGGTGCCGTTCAGGACCGACGACACGACGACCGACGGCTCTTCACCGGCGTTCTGGACGATCATGCGCAGCGGCTCTTCCATGGCGCGCAGGACGATCTTGATGCCGGCTTCCTGGTCCGGGTTGTCGCCCTTGACCTGCAGGGCAGCGCGGGCGCGCAGCAGGGCCACGCCGCCGCCCGGGACGATGCCTTCTTCGACGGCAGCGCGGGTAGCGTGCAGCGCGTCTTCCACGCGTGCTTTCTTCTCCTTCATCTCGACTTCGGTAGCGGCACCGACGCGGATCACGGCAACGCCGCCGGCCAGCTTGGCCACGCGCTCTTGCAGTTTCTCACGGTCGTAGTCCGAGGTCGCTTCTTCGATCTGGACGCGGATCATTTTGACGCGTGCTTCGATCGCTTCAGCGGCGCCAGCGCCATCGATGATGATGGTGTTTTCCTTGCCGACTTCGATGCGCTTGGCCTGGCCCAGTTCAGCCAGGGTGACCTTTTCCAGGGTCAGGCCGACTTCTTCGGCGATGACCTGGCCACCGGTCAGGATGGCGATGTCTTCCAGCATGGCCTTGCGGCGGTCGCCGAAGCCCGGCGCCTTGACGGCGACGGTCTTCAGGATGCCACGGATGTTGTTGACCACCAGGGTCGCCAGGGCTTCGCCTTCGATGTCTTCGGCGACGATGACCAGCGGACGGCCGGCTTTTGCAACTTGCTCCAGTACCGGCAGCAGGTCACGGATGTTCGAGATCTTCTTGTCGCACAGCAGGACGAACGGGTTCTCGTGAACGGCAACCTGCTTGTCCGGGTTGTTGATGAAGTACGGCGACAGGTAGCCGCGGTCGAATTGCATACCTTCGACGATGTCCAGCTCGTCGTTCAGCGACTTGCCGTCTTCGACGGTGATGACGCCTTCCTTGCCGACTTTTTCCATCGCTTCAGCGATGCGCTCGCCAACGGACGAATCCGAGTTGGCCGAGATGGTGCCGACCTGGGCGATCTCTTTCGAGGTGGTGGTCGGCTTGGCGATCTTCTTCAGTTCTTCGACGGTCGCTGCGACGGCCTTGTCGATGCCGCGCTTCAGGTCCATCGGGTTCATGCCGGCGGCAACGAACTTCATGCCTTCGCGCACGATGGCTTGTGCCAGCACGGTCGCGGTGGTGGTGCCGTCACCGGCGTTGTCGCTGGTCTTCGAAGCGACTTCCTTGACCATCTGCGCGCCCATGTTCATGAGCTTGTCTTTCAGCTCGATCTCTTTCGCGACCGAGACGCCGTCCTTGGTGACGGTCGGGGCGCCGAACGAACGGTCCAGCACCACGTTGCGGCCTTTCGGGCCCAGGGTGACTTTGACTGCGTTGGCCAGGATGTTCACACCCTCGACCATCTTGGCGCGGGCTACGTCGCCGAAAATTACGTCTTTAGCTGCCATTTCTTAATTCTCCGTATTCAGGAAAGTGTTTGGACTGATTACTGGGCCACGACGGCCATGATGTCTTCTTCGCGCATGACCAGCAGTTCCTCGCCGTTGACCTTGACGGTCTGGCCCGAGTATTTGCCGAACAGCACGCGGTCGCCGACTTTCACTTCCAGCGGACGGACGTTGCCGTTTTCTTGCACTTTGCCGTTGCCCACGGCGAGAATCTCACCCTGGTCCGGTTTTTCGGCCGCTGCATCGGGGATGATCAGGCCGGACGCAGTTTTGGTTTCCTGGTCGAGACGCTTCACGATCACGCGATCGTGCAATGGGCGAAGGTTCATGCAAAACTCCTTTGATTGTTGATTGACTGTTCGTTTGATAACCGCCCCGGTATCGGCTGCGGTGCAAAGAGCTGTTAGCACTCTTCACTAACGAGTGCTAATTATAGGGACGATAATTTCCCATTTCAAGCGGTGATGTTGGCGATTCGCCAGACTTTTTTGATGTTCCGCAAGCGGATCGACCCATTCGGGGTAGGAAAGCGCGAAAGCCTAACATTCATTTCTTGAAACCCGCGCACGGCACGGCATCTGTTGACGAAAAATCGATCCCGATCCTATAGTTATGGATGATTTCCGAATTCCAAGAACTGTCCGATAAAATCGACCGTCTCGCCCAGATGGCCCAGGCGCTGCGCAGCGAGAACTATCTGCTGCGCCAGGCCAACGCCCTGCTGAGTGCGGAGAACGTCGATTTCAAGAACCGGCTGCTGCAGGCTCAGCAACGCGTCGAAGCGATGCTCGCCCAACTCGAACCCGCCGAGGTGACCGTCGACGAGGACGCACCCGCCAACCCCGACGACGAGGAGGCCGCGCAATGATCCAGCTCGATGTGCTCATCATGGGCCAGTCTTACCGCCTGGCTTGCCGCGAAGGCGAACAGCAGACCCTGCGCGAAGCGGTCCACTACCTCGACAGCAAGATGTGCGCCCTGCGCGACACGGGCAAGGTCAAGGGAACCGACCGCATCGCCGTCATGGCCGCGCTGTCGGTGGCTGCCGAATTCCTGTCCGTGAAGTCGCCGCAAGGCCCGCTCGGCGACCAGTCCATGCTGGAAGTCAAGCAGAAACTGGAAGCGATGAACTCGGTGTTGGACCAGGCCCTGGCGCCCCAGGAAAACCTGTTCTGAGATCAAATTCGTTTGACATGCCGGTTCATCGTAGTAAACTGGCGGCTACCCTGCGGTGTTCGAGATTTGCCATATATTCCTTGAACCATTCAATCGCATAGGTTGCGGAACATTCTCGGTGGGCGTGATCGTCACTAGTTTGACGAACCCGAAATTGAGCTGACTGTGACCACCTTGAGCCGTCAGGTTCGGGATGCCGGCAAGAACGGCACAGGCGGGGCTACAATCCGGAGCGGTTGCGACACTTCATGTGCGCAGCCGCTTTTTTATTGTCGCTGTTCTTTTGGAGTGAGCCGCATGCGCTACTGGTTGATGAAATCCGAACCCGATGAAGTCAGTTTCGACGACGTCCTGAATGCGCCCGACAAGACGGTGGCATGGTTCGGGGTTCGCAACTACCAGGCCCGCAATTTCATGCGCGACCAGATGGAAGTCGGCGACGGCGTCCTGTTCTATCACTCCAGCTGCGCGGTGCCGGGCGTGGCGGGCATCGCGCGGGTCGCCAGTACCCCGTATCCGGATGCCTCGCAGTTCGACGCAAGCAGCCATTACTTCGATCCGAAGGCCACGCGCGAGAATCCGCGCTGGATCTCGGTGGACGTGCAGGCCACCGGCCAGGGCCGCTACCTGCCGCTGACAGAGCTGCGCGGCGTGCCGGAACTGGAGGACATGGTGCTGCTGCAGAAGGGCAGCCGGCTGTCGATTTCGCCGGTGACGCCGGGGCAGTGGAAGAAGATCCTCGAACTGGCAGGGATCAGCTGACGCCGATCAGGGTATCGCGTCGCAGGCGCAATCGGGTACGCGGCGTGCGGATGCCGGCGCACATGCCCCAGGCCGCGGCCCAGCGCAAGGCCTGGTCCGTGGCGGCGCCGAAGGGCCGCGCGGCTGCGGCGCGTCTCAGGGCGGCCGACATGCGCTGCATTGCATACAGCTTCTTGGGTGAGATGGCGTGCTTCATGAGGCCACGATAGTTTCCCGTGCGGCCACGAACGGTGCTCCATCTAACCCAAAAACGCAGGGCGGGGTTCTCTCCTACGCGCCTAGGCGTGCACGGCGCGCTTGTTACCGTCCGAGTAGGCCCAGCCCAGCATCAGCAGGCCGGCCACGATCATCGGCACCGACAGCACCTGGCCCGAGGTGATCGGCATGCCGAGGATATGGGTCTCCCAGTCCGGTACGCGGAAGTACTCGGTGAAGAAACGCGCGCAGCCGTACAGCAGGGTGTACAGCGCGCCGACCGCCAGGCGCGGACGCGGCTTGCGCGCGAAGATCCACATGATGACGAAGACGAGGATGCCGTCGACCAGCATCTGGTACAGCGGCGAGGGATGCACGAGGTGGTCTTCGATGCCCGGCCACTTCATGGCCCAGGGCAGGGAAGGATCGGCCATGCGGCCCGGCAGTTCGTGGTTGATGAAGTTGCCCAGGCGTCCGCAGGCATAGCCGATCGGGACCATCGGCGCGATGAAGTCGTAGACGTCGAGCAGGTTGCGCTTGCGCTTCCTGGCCCACAGCGCCATCGCCAGCAGCACGCCGATGAAGCCGCCGTGGTAGGACATGCCGCCCTGCCAGGTCTTGAAGATGTCGATCGGGTTCGCCAGGAAGTGGGCCGGCTGGTAGAACAGCACCTCGCCCAGGCGCCCGCCGATCACCACGCCCAGCATCCCGTAGAACAGCATGTCGTCCAGGTCTTCCTTGGTCCAGCCCTGGGCCTGGATGTGCGGCTGGGTCCTGATGCGCACGCGGCCGAGGATGATGAAGAGGGCGAAGGCGACCACGTACATGATCCCGTACCAGTGGATCGGTAGGGGGCCGATGTAGAAAGCGACGGGGTCCGGGTTCGGATGGACGAGCATGATCAGTGATTCCTCAGTAGTTCCAGAAAGCCCTTCAGCACCGGCGACGGGTTGTCGCGGCGCCAGGCGATGCCGGTCTCGACGAGCGGGGTCGGGTCCGCGAGGGCACGGTATTCTACGCCGGGCCGCATCAGGTTGGACACGGATTGTGGCACAAGTGCCAGCCCCATGCCGCCGGACACCAGGCTGACGATGGTCTGCATCTGGATCGCCAGCTGGCCGATCACGGGGGTGATGCCGGCCGCGCGGAAGCAGGACAGGATGGCGTCGTGCAGGGCCGGCGAGATCTCGCGCGGAAAGACGATCAGGGGCAGGCGCGGCAGGTCCTGCAGCTTGACCGGGCCTTCGCGGCGCAGGGCATCCAGGCCGGTGGGGGCGCACAGGATCAGCGGCTCGTCGAGCACCTTCATGTAATCGAGCTGGCCGAGGGACTTGTCCGGCAGCGGCGGGATCAGGAGGCCGGCGTCGATGCGTCCGCGCAGCAGCTCCTCGGCTTGCACGTCCGACGTCGCTTCGATCAGGTTCAGGTGGACGGCCGGATAGCGCTCGCTGTAGCGGCGCAGGAAGGCCGGCAGCACGTTGTAGTCGCAGGAGGTGACGAAGGCCAGCGCCAGGCGACCCGCCTCGCCGGCGGCCGCGCGCCGCGCCAGCTCCGGCAAGCCATCCGCCTCGAGCAGCATGCGGCGCGCTTCGGGCAGCAGGGCGCTGCCGGCCGGCGCCAGTTCCACCGTGCGGCGGTTGCGCACGAACAGCGGCGCCCCCAGCAACTCCTCCAGCGCCGCGATCGCCTGCGACAGCGGCGGCTGAGTCATATGCAGGCGCGCCGCCGCCCGCCCGAAATGCAGCTCCTCGGCGACGGTGACGAAGTAGCGCAGCTGACGCAGTTCCAGATTCATGTGATATGCATTTCCCGCAATTTCCGACTCATCTATTCGCGAAATGTATCACAGCCGCGCAAACCAAATTCGGGGTCAGAGCACTTTTCCACCCCAGTTCGGGGTCAGAGCACTTTTTCGATCAATTTCTACCAGGAAGATAGGCGAGCTGGCGCTGACAGGCGTGGACAGCAAAGCGGAAGGCCGCAAGCCAGCATTCCGATACCGAAAGCAATTGCCGCAAAATGTGCTCTGACCCCGAATTCGGGGCGAAATGTGCTCTGACCCCGAATTTTTATTTGCGTTTGTCGAAGGCTTGCTTGACTCTTTCCTTGCGGCGGGCTTCGTCGGTCTTGTGGGCTTTTTTCTTGTCGAGGCCGAGCATCTTTTCGATGAATTCGAACCAGATGAAGGCGACCACGGCCAGGGCGACGATCCACCCCCAGGACAGTTGGGCGAACCTCCAGACTTCGAAGAAGCGCAGGGCGACCAGGGCGGCGAGCAGGAGGATGAGCGGCATGAGAGTTCCTTTACTTTCTGCGGCCATCTTACAATAATAGTTCCTTTGAGCAACGAAATCCTGCCATTCCGTCAACCGAAATGTGTATCAGCCGTTACGGACTGTATCCACTGCACCTACGCAGAGGAAACAAGATAGAATCTTGCATAGGATTTCACTTTGGAGAGTACGGAATGAAACGGTCCCTGATGTTGTTGATGGCGGTCTCCGCCCTGGTGTCGACCAGCGCCTTCGCGCAGGCCGACCTGGCCAAAGCCAAGAACTGCATGGCGTGCCACGCGATCGGCTCCAAGCTGGTCGGCCCGGCCTACAAGGATGTCGCTGCGAAGTACGCAGGTCAAAAAGGCGCCGAGGACAAGCTGGTGCAAAAGGTCATGAAGGGTGGCTCGGGCGTCTGGGGACCGGTGCCGATGCCGGCCAATCCGCAGGTGAGCGAGGCCGAAGCCCGCAGCCTGGTCAAGTGGGTGCTGGCGCAGAAATAAGCCGCACGCTGCTGCAATGAAATAAAAAAGCGCCCTCGAAAACAGGGCGCTTTTTTCATATTCATGCCATAGCTAATCAACGCACCACGTCGATCTTGCTCCGCTTCCCACCCTTGTAGGTATATAGCGTCAGCGCCCCGTCCTTGATATCGCCGCTCGGGTCGAACTGGATGGTGCCGGTCACGCCCTCGTACTTGATGTTCTTCAGCACCGGCAGGTACTTGGCCGGATCGGCCGATTTCGCGTTCTGCATCGCGGTCGCCATCACCATCACCGAGTCGTACACATAGGGCGCGTACAGCTGCACGTCCTGGTTGAACTTCTGCTTGTAGCGCGCGCGGAAGTCGTCCATCGCCTTTTCCTGCGGCCCCTTCACGCCGCCCGCCTCGGCGCAGATCACCTTGCCGTCCACCAGGCCGTCGCCGGCCAGGCGGCCCAGCGCTTCGGTGCACATGCCGTCGCCGCCCATGAAGACGGCCTGGATGCCCAGCGCCTTCATCTGCTTGAGCATCGGTCCGGCCACCGAGTCCATCCCGCCGAAGAAGACCAGGTCCGGCTTCTTCGCCTTGATCGAGGTGAGGATGGCGGTGTAGTCGGTCGCCTTGTCGTTGGTGAATTCGCGTCCGGAGACGCGGATGCCGGCCGCCTTCGCGCCCTTCACGAATTCGTCGGCCACGCCCTGGCCGTAGGTGGTGCGGTCGTCGATGACGGCGATGTTCTTCGCCTTGATCGTATTGGCCGCATACTTCGCCAGCGTGCCGCCCAGCTTGGCGTCGCTCGCCACCACGCGGAAGGCGCCGGGGAAGCGCTGGCGGGTGTAGGCCGGCGCGGTGGTGGCCGGCGAGATCTGCACGATGCCGGCATCGTTGTAGATCTTCGAGGCCGGCACCGTGGTGCCCGAGTTCAGGTGGCCGATCACGCCGTTGACGTGGGCGTCGACCAGCTTCTGCGCGACCGCCGTGCCCTGCTTGGGATCGGCGCCGTCGTCCTCGGAGACCAGCTGCAGCGTGACCTTCTGGCCGTTGATCGTGAAGGGCTTGGCATTCAGCTCGTCGACCGCCATGCGCGCGGCGTTCTCGTTGTCCTTGCCGAGGTGGGCGCTGGGGCCGGAGATCGGCGCCACATGGCCGATCTTGACGACCTGCTGGGCCGCGGCGGAGCCGGCGAAGGCCAGCGCGACGGCGGCCGGGATGAGGGTGAGTTTCAGTTTGGCCTGCATGCGTGTCTCCGAGTTCTCCAGTAGTTTTGCGTCATACGCCAGGAAAAGGTACATCAATTTTCCGGACTGGAAAAGCAAAAGCTGAAGACTGCACGAAGCCGGTGCGGACTTGCCCCGCGGCGGGTCGGAAAAGCCGCGAAATGCTCAGGTTTGGCGCGCGCTCAGGTGGGCCAGTTCCTGCTGGACGGCGCGGGCGACCACGTGTTCGATCGACTGCTGCAGCGCGGCGCGCAGTTCCATGCCGAGACGTTCGGCCACGTGGTCGAGCACGATCGCCATCTGGTCGCGCACCTGGTCTTCCAGCACCACGTCGATGCGCGGCTGCAGGCGATCGAGTACGCGCGTGACCAGGCGTTCCTCGAGGGTGCGCCAGGCCTCGTCGTCGAGGGCGCCGGCGTCGGCCCGCGCAGGGGCCGACGCCGAAGCTGCGGGCGGGGCGGCATCCTCGATCGGCGCGACGGCAGCGGCGGCAGCCGGTTCGGCAAGCGCCGCCGTCTCCGCCACCACATCCGGCGCAGGCGCAGAAACAGGCGCCGGCTCGGCCACCACCTCGGTCAGGACCGGGATCTCGTCGAAGGATGGGGTATCGGTCATGACTGGCCTGCCACGAAGTGGGTCAGCGGATACTGCTGCTTGCGGTAGGCGACGTAGCGGGCGCGCCCGGCGGCGGCGTCTTCCTCGTCGGTCGAGATGATCTCGAACACGCGCGCGAACTGGTCGATGCCTTCCGGCGTGCGGCGCGTCAGGTTGACCAGCATGTCGTGGTGGGGCAGGGCGGCGCGTTCGTCGAAGGTGACGATCACCGGCGTCTCCGGTGCCAGCGGATCGCCCGCCATCACGTGCGGAATGAAGTCGGTGCCGGACAGCGTCCATAGCGCCTCGTTGAGCTGGTCGGCCTGGTCGCTGGTCTCGGCCAGCAGCACGACCTTGCCGCGCGCGGCATAGGCCTTGCGCGCCAGCCGGCAGGCGTAGCCGAGCTTGTCGGGGATATTCGTATGGAAGTCGATCCGGGTCATGGGCGTTCGATGCGTCAGAATTGGAAACCGGGCGCCGTCGTGGGCGGAGATGCGTCGCGTGCGGCCGGGCGGTGCGGCTGCTGTTCCGCGGCCTGGGCCGCGGCTTCGTCCGGCGGCGCGGGGTTGCGCACGCCGTAGGGCTTGCCCGGCGCCGTGGTGGTCGGAGAAGCGGCTGCGGCCGGTTCCGGCACCGCCTGGCGGTAGCCGGACGGCAGCTGGGCCGAGCGCGGATAGGCGGCCGCCGTCAATGCCGCCTGCCAGGCGGCCTCCTGGAAGCCGGCGACCTTGCGGCTGCCGACCACCAGCAGCGGCAGTTCCAGCCTGGCGTCGAGCCGGCGCAGCAGTTCCTTGTCCTCGTCGGTATTGACGGTCTTTTCGGTATAGGGCACGCCGCGGGCGCGCAGCAGGGCCCGGCCCTGGTCGCAGCCGGCGCAGGCGGATTGCGTCGTGGTGTACAGCGTGACCGGGCTGGCCTTGACCGCCCGCGCCAGTTCGTAGGGGAGGGCGGCGCCCTGGCCGGCCCCGTCCTGGGACGGCGTTTTCAGCTGGCTGGACGCCGCTTGCGGCGGCGGCGCGTCGCCGTAGTGGACCGTGCCTTGGGCGTCGGTCCATTTATAGACCTGGGCGGAAGCAGAGCCGGAGGCGAAGGCAAGCAGCAAGCCGGACAGCAGCATCCATCCGCGGTACTTGAGTTGCCTATCCCTCATGCTCGCCTCCGTCCAGGCCCCAGGGCCATCAAGCCGCCTGCATGCCGTTGTGGCGCAACAGGGCGTCGATCTGCGGTTCGCGGCCGCGGAAGGCCTTGAACGATTCGAGCGCAGGACGCGAACCGCCCACCGACAGGATCTCGCGGTGGAAGCGTTTACCCGTTTCATCCAGCGCGCCGCCACCCGCCTCGACCGCTTCTTCGAAGGCGGCATAGGCATCGGCCGACAGCACTTCCGCCCACTTGTAGCTATAGTAGCCTGCCGCATAGCCGCCGGCAAAGATATGGCCGAAGCTGTGCTGGAAGCGGTTGAACGCGGGCGGGATCAGCACCGAGAACTTGCTGCGCACCTCGTCGACCAGCGCCTGCACCGTCTTCTGGCTGTTCGGGTCGAAATCGTAGTGCAGGTGCATGTCGATCAGCGAGAACTCGACCTGGCGCAGCGTCTGCATGCCGGACTGGAAGTTCTTCGCCGCCAGCATCTTGTCGTAGAGTTCGCGCGGCAGCGGTTCGCCCGTCTTCACGTGGGCGGTCATGCCCTGCAGGACGTCCCACTCCCAGCAGAAGTTTTCCATGAACTGGGACGGCAGCTCGACCGCATCCCATTCCACGCCCGAGATGCCGGACACGCTCAATTCGTCGACTTCGGTCAGCATGTGGTGCAGGCCGTGGCCGAACTCGTGGAACAGGGTCGTCACCTCGTCGTGGGTGAACAGCGAAGGCTGCTGCTGGCCGTCGACGATGGCCGGCGGGGTGAAGTTGCAGACCAGGTAGGCGATCGGCGTCTGCACGATGCCGCCCGTCGCCATCCGGCGGCCGCGCGCATCGTCCATCCACGCGCCCTGGCCCTTGCCGGGACGCGCATACGGATCGAGATAGAACTGGCCGATCAGCTTGCCGTCGCGCTCGATGCGGTAGAAGCGCACGTCCGGATGCCAGACCGGGCCCTGGTCCGGCGCGATGCTCACGCCGAACAGTTTGGAGATCACGCCGAACAGGCCGGCCACGACCTTGGGCTCGGGGAAGTACTGCTTCACTTCCTGGGCCGAGAAGGCATAGCGCTTCTCGCGCAGCTTTTCGGAGGCGTAGGCGACGTCCCAGGCCTGCATCTCTTCGATGCCCAGTTCGTCCTTGGCGAAGGCGCGCAGCTCGGCCAGGTCCTTCTCGGCGTAGGGGCGGGCGCGGCGGGCCAGGTCTTCCAGGAACTCGATCACGCGTTCCGGGCTCTCGGCCATCTTCGGCTCCAGCGAGACGTCGGCGAAGCTGCGGAAGTCGAGCAGCTTGGCTTCCTCGTCGCGCAGCTTCAGCAGCTGGGCGATGTTGCTGGTGTTGTCCCACTTCTCGACGTCGGAGAACACCACGCCCATCTCGGAAGCCTTGGTGGCGTTGGCGCGGTAGATCCGCTCGCGCAGCTCGCGGTTGTCGGCGAACTGCAGCACCGGGAAGTAGGAGGGGAAGTGCAGGCTGAACTGCCAGCCGCTCTTGCCGTCGCGCTCGGCGGCGGCGCGGGCCGCGGCCCTGGCGTCGTCCGGCAGGCCGGACAGGTCGGCTTCGTTCTCGACCAGCAGCTTGAAGTCGTTGGTGGCGTCCAGCACGTTTTCGGAGAAGCGCGTGGAGAGCGCAGCCTGCTGCTCCTGGATCTCGGCGAAGCGTTCCTTCTGCTTTTCCGGCAGCTCGGCGCCGCCCAGGCGGAAGTCGCGCAGGGCGTTCTCGACGATGCGCTTGCGCGCCGGCGTCAGGTTCACGAATTCCGGGCTGGCGTGCAGCTGTTTATATTTGGCGAACAGCGCCTCGTTCTGGCCCAGCTCGGTCCAGAATTCCGTCACCTTCGGCTGGTTCTCGTTGTAGGTGGCGCGCAGCTCGGGCGTGTCCATCACGTGGTTCAGGTGGTTGACCACGCCCCAGGCGCGCCCCAGGCGCTCGGTGGCTTCCTCGAGCGGGACCACGAAGCTGTCCCAGCTCACGTTGCCGCTGGGCGCTTCCAGCTGCCGGACCACCTTGCGAGCATCGGCGATCAGCTGCTCGATCGCCGGGGTGACGTGCTCGGGCTTGATCGCATCGAAGCGCGGCAGGCCCGAGAAATCGAGAAGTGGATTCGCGAGAAGAGGATTGCTGGCATCGATGCTCATGGTATTCCTTTCAGTGTTCAGGCGAGGCCGGGCTTCGGGTCCATGCCCGAGGCCTGGCCAGGCTGTGCTTGATTCTTGGCAAGCCCGCGTTCCGCGGACTCGAGCGTGTTCATCAACAGCATGGTAATCGTCATCGGGCCGACGCCGCCCGGAACCGGCGTAATGTGCGCGGCCACTTCGCTGACGCTGGCGAAATCGACGTCGCCGCACAGCTTGCCTTCGTCGTCGCGGTTGATGCCGACGTCGATCACGATGGCGCCCGGCTTGACCATGTCGCCGGTCAGGGTATTGCGGCGGCCGACGGCGGCAACCACGATGTCGGCCTGGCGGGTGTGGTAGCCCAGGTCCGGCGTCGCGCTATGGCAGATGGTGACGGTGGCATTCTGTTGCAAGAGCAGCAGGGCCATCGGCTTGCCGACCGTGTTCGAACGGCCGATCACGACCGCGTGCTTGCCGCGCAGGTCGACGCCGGTGGTCTCGATCAGCTTCATGCAGCCGTACGGCGTGCACGGACGGAAGCCCGGCAGGTTGGCGACCAGTTCGCCGGCCGACAGCACCGAGTAGCCGTCCACGTCCTTGGTGGTGGCGATCGCTTCGATCACTTTCGATGGATCGATGTGCTTGGGCAGCGGCATCTGCACGAGGATGCCGTGGATGCTTGGCTCGGTGTTCAGGGCCGCGATGCGGTCCAGCAGGGCCTGCTCGCTGAAGTCGGCCTCGTATTTTTCCAGTACCGAGTGGAAGCCGGCTTCGTTGCAAGCCTTGACCTTGTTGCGCACGTAGACGTGGCTGGCCGGATCGTCGCCGACGATGATCACGGCCAGGCCGGGCTGGCGGCCTTCGGCGGTGAGTTCGGCGGCGCGGCGGGCGATGTCGGCGCGCAGTTGGTGGGAAAGTTTGACTCCGTCGATCAGTTGGGCAGGCATGGCGGGACTCGGCTTCTGGACAAAAACGAAATTATACGTGCCCGTCCGGTATCGCGCGCCGCGATGGGACGTTCGACGTCATATTTATGGATGCTGCCGTTGAGTAGGGTAGCGAAGATATGTGCGGGGGCGACATATATATAAGCGGCGGGCACGGCCTACGTAGCGCGTATGCGTTACGGCTCAGCATTTTTCATATTATGAAATCGTATATCGTATTTTGAAAAACAGGTACTCCACTGGTAGAATCGACAGGCTTTAATTTAGGGATAGTCTTTTCGCCACCAAACGTCCGCAATCAGGCTCAAGGTCGGGTGGGGCACCAACTCAAGGAGACGTAGCAATGTCAGCTCAACTCGACCAGTTGACGGCCCAGGCCGCCAATGATCCGGATTCGATCGAGACCAAGGAATGGCTCGACGCGCTCGAAGCAGTCATCGAATTCGAAGGCACCGACCGCGCCCACTACCTGCTGGAGCGCCTGGTCGATCTGGCCCGCCGCCGCGGCGCCCAGATGCCGTTCTCCAGCAATACCGCATACGTCAACACCATCCCGGCGCACCTCGAAGAGCACTGCCCGGGCAACCTCGAATATGAAGAGCGCCTGCGCTCGTGGATGCGCTGGAACGCCATGGCGATGGTCGTCAAGGCCAACCGCGCCGACGGCGACCTGGGCGGCCACCTGTCGTCCTTCGCCTCGCTGGCCAACGTGCTGGGCATCGGCTTCAACCACTTCTGGAAGGCCCCGAGCGAGAATCACGGCGGCGACCTGCTGTACATCCAGGGCCACTCCTCGCCGGGCGTCTACGCGCGCGCCTTCCTGGAAGGCCGCATCAGCGAAGAACAGATGCTGAACTTCCGCCGCGAAGTCGACGGCAAGGGCCTGTCTTCCTACCCGCACCCGAAACTGATGCCGGGCTTCTGGCAGTTCCCGACCGTGTCGATGGGCCTGGGCCCGCTGATGGCGATCTACCAGGCGCGTTTCCTGAAATACCTGCAGGCCCGCAGCATCGCCGACACCGACAACCGCAAGGTCTGGGTCTTCTGCGGCGACGGCGAGATGGACGAGCCGGAATCGATGGGCGCGATCGGCATGGCCGCGCGCGAGAAGCTCGACAACCTGGTCATGGTCGTCAACTGCAACCTGCAGCGCCTGGACGGTCCGGTGCGCGGTAACGGCAAGATCATCCAGGAACTGGAAGCGGACTTCCGCGGCGCCGGCTGGAACGTCGTCAAGGTCATCTGGGGCCCGGGCTGGGACGCCCTGCTGGCCAAGGACAAGGACGGCATCCTGCAGCGCGTGATGATGGAAACCGTCGACGGCGAATACCAGAACTACAAGGCGAAAGACGGCGCCTACGTGCGCAAGCATTTCTTCGGCAAGCACCCCGAGCTGCTGAAGATGGTTGCCAACATGACCGACGACGACATCTGGCGCCTGACCCGCGGCGGCCACGATCCGCACAAGATCTACGCCGCCTTCAAGAACGCCCAGGAAAACAAGGGCTCGCCGACCGTCCTGCTGGTCAAGACCGTCAAGGGCTTCGGCATGGGCAAGTCGGGCGAGGCGCGCAACACCGCGCACCAGACCAAGAAGCTGGACGACGAAGCCATCCGCGAAATGCGCGACCGCTTCGCCATCCCGATCCCGGACGACAAGCTGGCCGAGATCCCCTTCTTCAAGCCGGCCGACGACGCGCCTGAAATCAAGTACCTGCACGAGCGCCGCGCGGCCCTCGGCGGCTACCTGCCGTCGCGCCGCGAACAGGCCGACGAGAAGCTGCCGGTGCCGGCCCTGGAAACCTTCAAGGCCGTGCTCGATCCGACCGCCCCGGGCCGCGAGATCTCGACCACCCAGGCTTACGTCCGCGTGATCACCTCGCTGCTGAAGGACAAGGAAATCGGCCAGCGCATCGTGCCGATCCTGGTCGACGAATCGCGTACCTTCGGTATGGAAGGCCTGTTCCGCCAGATCGGTATCTTCAACCAGCAGGGCCAGCTGTACGAACCGGTCGACAAGGACCAGGTGATGTACTACCGCGAAGACAAGGCCGGCCAGATCCTGCAGGAAGGCATCAACGAAGCGGGCGGCATGTGCTCGTGGATCGCCGCGGCGACGTCGTACTCGACGAACAACCGCGTGATGATCCCGTTCTACACCTTCTACTCGATGTTCGGCATGCAGCGCGTCGGCGACCTGGTCTGGCTGGCAGGCGACATCCGCGCCCGCGGCTTCCTGATGGGCGGCACCGCCGGCCGTACCACGCTGAACGGCGAAGGCCTGCAGCACGAAGATGGCCACAGCCACATCATCGCGGCGACCATCCCGACCTGCATTCCGTACGACCCGACCTACGCCCACGAAGTGGCGGTGATCATCCAGAACGGCCTGCATCGCATGGTGGAGAAGCAGGAAGATGTGTTCTATTACATCACCATCATGAACGAGAGCTACGAGCAGCCGGGCATCAAGCCGGGCCAGGAAGAGGGCATCCTGAAGGGCATGTACCTGTTCCAGGAAGGCGACAAGTCGGCCGCCAACCGCGTCCAGCTGATGGGTTCGGGCACGATCCTGCGCGAGTCGGTCTTCGCTGCGGAGCTGCTGAAGAACGACTGGGGCGTCGCCGCCGACGTCTGGTCCTGCCCGTCGTTCACGCTGCTGGCCCGTGACGGCCAGGAAGCCGACCACTGGAACCTGCACAACCCGACCCAGTCGCCGCGTCTGCCGTACGTGACCCAGCTGCTGAAGGATTCGCAGGGCCCGATCGTCGCGACCACCGACTACATGCGCATGTTCGCCGAGCAGATCCGCGCCTACATCCCGAACGGCCGCACCTACAAGGTGCTGGGCACCGACGGCTACGGCCGCTCGGACACCCGCGCCGCGCTGCGCGACTTCTTCGAGGTGAACCGTTACTACATCACGGTCGCCGCGCTGAAGTCCCTGGCCGAGGAAGGCAAGATCCCGGCCCAGACCGTGGCGGACGCGATCGCCAAGTACGGCATCGATGCCAACAAGCCTTATCCACCGACCCTGTAATGCTCGAGTAAGCGTCGTTCCCGCGAAAGCGGGAACCCATGCTGAGAATCCGAAGTTGCCGACGTACGCGACTTTGCTCAGCTCAGTATGGATCCCCGTTTTCACGGGGATGACGGCCCTCTGAAGCCTATGACAAAAATACGGAGCTAACAAACATGAGCATTGTGGAAGTCAAAGTCCCCGACATCGGCGACTTCAAGGAAGTGGAAGTCATCGAGCTGATGGTCAAGCCGGGCGATACCATCAAGGTCGACCAGTCGCTGGTCACGGTGGAATCGGACAAGGCCAGCATGGAGATCCCCTCCAGCCATGCGGGCGTCGTCAAGGAAATCAAGGTCAAGGTCGGCGACAAGGTCGCCGAAGGTTCGCTGGTGCTGACCGTCGAAGAAGCCGCTGGTGCGGCGACCCCGGCGCCGGCCGCTGCTGCTTCGGCGCCTGCAGCCGCTGCACCGGCTCCGGCTGCGGCGCAGGCACCCGCAGCAGCCGCTCCGGCGGCATCGGGCGGCATCGTCGAAGTCACCGTGCCGGACATCGGCGACTTCAAGGAAGTCGAAGTCATCGAAGTGATGGTGAAGCCGGGCGACCAGATCAAGGTCGACCAGTCGCTGATCACGGTCGAATCGGACAAGGCGAGCATGGAGATCCCATCCAGCCACGCCGGTACCGTCAAGGAAATCAAGGTCAAGGTGGGCGACAAGGTCGGCGAGGGTTCGCTGGTGCTGCTGGTCGAAGCGGCAGCCGGCGCCGCACCTGCCGCGGCCGCTCAGGCTCCTGCGGCAGCCGCGCCGTCGGCGGCCGCCGCCGCACCGGCAGCAGCACCGGCAGCTGCAGCTGCTCCGGCCGCAGCATCGTCCGGCCCGGCCCCGAGCTTCGCCAGCGCCCACGCATCGCCGTCCGTGCGCAAGTTCGCGCGCGAACTCGGCGTCGACCTGGGCAAGGTCAAGGGCACCGGCCCGAAAGGCCGCATCACCCAGCAGGACGTGCAGGGCTTCGTGAAGGGCGTGATGGCCGCGGGCCCGACCGCCGCACCGGCAGCCGCCGGCGGTGGCGCCGGCATGAACCTGCTGCCGTGGCCGTCGCTGGACTTCAGCAAGTTCGGTCCGACCGAAACCCAGCCGCTGTCGCGCATCAAGAAGATCTCGGGCCCGAACCTGCACCGCAACTGGGTCATGATCCCGCACGTCACGCACTTCGAAGAAGCCGACGTGACCGACCTGGAAGCCTTCCGTGTCGACTCCAACGCCGCTTACGCGAAAGCCAAGTCGCCGGTCAAGCTGACCATGCTGGCCTTCGTGATCAAGGCATCGGTTGCCGCGCTGAAGAAGTTCCCGGCATTTAACGCCTCGCTGGACGAGCCGAACGGCGCGCTGATCCTGAAGCAGTATTACAACATCGGCTTCGCGGCGGACACGCCGAACGGCCTGGTGGTCCCGGTCATCAAGGACGCCGACAAGAAATCGGTCTCGCAGATCGCCACCGAGATGGGCGAGCTGTCCGCGCAGGCGCGCGAAGGCAAGCTGTCGCCGGCCAACATGCAGGGCGCGACCTTCACCATCTCGTCGCTGGGCGGCATCGGCGGCACCAACTTCACGCCGATCATCAACGCACCGGAAGTGGCCATCCTGGGCCTGTCCAAGTCGGCGATGAAGCCGGTCTGGGACGGCTCGACCTTCCAGCCGCGCCTGATGCAGCCGATCGCACTGTCCTACGATCACCGCGTGATCGACGGCGCCGGTGCGGCCCGCTTCGCCGCCTACCTGGCCGACGTCCTGGCCGACCTGCGCAAGACGCTGCTGTAAGGAGCCGACAAGATGAGCACCGTGGAAGTCAAAGTCCCGAATATCGGCGATTTCAAGGACGTCGAGGTCATCGAACTGATGGTCAAGCCGGGCGATACCATCAAGGTCGACCAGTCGCTGGTGACCGTGGAGTCCGACAAGGCCAGCATGGAGATCCCGTCGACCCACGCCGGCGTCGTGCAGGAACTGAAGGTCAAGGTCGGCGACAAGGTGAACGAAGGTTCGCTGCTGCTGACCGTGTCGGAAGAAGCCGGCGCCGGCGCATCGGCACCGGCCGCACCGGCCTCGGACAAGCCGGCAGCGCAGATCGGCGCCCAGGCCGCCGCACCGACCGCCGCCGCCGCCCCGACCGATTCCTACGCACCGGCCCATAAGGCCGATGCGGCCGCACCGAACGCCGTGCCGGCGCCGAACGCCTCGAGCTACGGCGGCCAGGTCGACGTCGAGTGCGAAATGATGGTGCTGGGCGCGGGCCCGGGCGGCTACTCGGCCGCCTTCCGCTCCGCCGACCTCGGCATGAACACCGTACTGGTCGAGAAGTACGCGACCCTGGGCGGCGTCTGCCTGAACGTGGGCTGCATCCCGTCCAAGGCGCTGCTGCACGTGGCCCACATCATGGACGAGACCGCGCACATGGCCGACATCGGCGTCAGCTTCGCCGCACCTAGCGTCGACATCGACAAGCTGCGCGCCTACAAGGACAAGGTCATCAAGACCATGACCGGCGGCCTGGCCGGCATGGCCAAGGCGCGCAAGGTCAATGTGGTGCAAGGCGTCGGACAATTCCTGAGCCCGAACCACATCGAAGTGACCGGTCCGGACGGCACCAAGAAAGTCGTCCGGTTCCAGAAGGCGATCATCGCGGCCGGTTCGGCGGTCGTGAAGCTGCCTTTCGTGCCGGAAGATCCGCGCATCGTCGATTCGACCGGCGCGCTGGAACTGCGCCAGGTACCGAAGCGCATGCTGGTGATCGGCGGCGGCATCATCGGCCTGGAGATGGCAACCGTGTACTCGACCCTGGGTGCGCGCATCGACGTGGTCGAGATGATGGATGGCCTGATGCAGGGCGCGGACCGCGAGGCCGTCAAGGTCTGGCAGAAGTTCAACGCCCACCGCTTCGACAACATCATGTTGAAGACCAAGACCGTCGGCGTGGAAGCGCTGCCGGAGGGTATCAAGGTGACATTCGAAGCGGCGGAAGCGGGCCAGCCGGCGCCGGAAGCCCAGGTCTACGATCTGGTGCTGGTGGCCGTGGGCCGCAGCCCGAACGGCAAGAAGATCGGCGCGGAAGCTGCCGGCGTGGCGGTCACCGACCGCGGCTTCATCCCGGTCGACGGCCAGATGCGCACCAACGTGCCGCACATCTTCGCGATCGGCGACCTGGTGGGCCAGCCTATGCTGGCGCACAAGGCCGTGCATGAAGCCCACGTCGCCGCCGAAGCCGCGCATGGCGAGAAGGCCTTCTTCGACGCCAAGGTGATCCCGTCGGTGGCCTACACCGATCCGGAAGTGGCATGGGTCGGCCTGACCGAAGACGAAGCCAAGGCCAAGGGCATCAAGGTCGAGAAGGGCCACTTCCCGTGGGCCGCTTCTGGCCGCGCCGTGGCCAACGGCCGTTCGGAAGGCTTCACCAAGCTGCTGTTCGACGCCGAGACCCACCGCATCGTCGGCGGCACCATCGTCGGCACCAGCGCCGGCGACATGATCGGCGAGATCGCCCTGGCGATCGAGATGGGCGCGGACGGCGTGGACATCGGCAAGACCATCCACCCGCACCCGACCCTGGGCGAGTCGATCGGCATGGCGGCGGAAGCCTACGAAGGCGTCTGCACCGACCTGCCGCCGCCGCGCAAGCGTTGAGCCGCTAGCTGGCTGCAGTATCGAAACCGGAACCTTGTGTTCCGGTTTTTTTTTGCGCTGTTCGTGCTTACATACCGAGTATCTTGATCAGCTCGAAGGTGACGAGCCCCAGGCCAAGCAGCGACAGCACGAAGATCGCGGCCACCTTGACACCCGCGCGCAGCACCGCGCGTGCCTCCTTCTTCTTGTCCTTATCCTTCTTCCCTTGATCGTAATGCCACTTGATGGCGAAGAACATGCCCGTGGCGAGCACGAGAAACTTGAATATGACGAAGACGATTGGGATCCAGTCCATGATTTGCCGATGCAGATGAGAGAAGAGAGGTGAGAGATGGGAAAACGCCAGCGACCGCGGTGCAAGGATGGTATTACTGCAGGTTCTGAGGCATTCTACTTAAAAGCAATTTCCATACATTGAGACAAAATGTCCCAGTTGAGAACCATACAAGATGAGGATCTGCCAAGCTGGCTGCCGCGACTGGCCGGGAACAAAGGACCGCGTTTCCTGCAGATTGCGGATGCCTTGCAGGCGGCGGTGGCGGACGGATCGCTGAAACCGGGCGACCGGCTGCCCCCGCAGCGCCGGTTGGCGGCACAGCTGGACGTCGACCTGACGACGATCACGCGCGCCTACGACGAAGCCAGGCGCCGCAACTTGCTGGAGGGCCGCGGCGCCCGGGGCACCTATGTCGCGGCGCCGAAAGTCGAATTGACCTCGATCCTCGACCTGAGCATGAATACCCCGCCACCGCCGGACGGCGTGGACTTCGACGACATGCTGAGACAGGGTTTGTCTCAAGTATTGATGAGGGCGGATAATGAATTGCTGATGACTTACCACCTGGGCGGGGGAAGCGATGCCGACCGCAAGGCCGGCGCCACCTGGCTGGCACCGATGTTCGGACAACTGGATTCCCGCCAGCTTGTCGTCTGTCCGGGTGCGCAGGCGGCGATCGCCGCATTGATCCTCGCGCTGACGGCGCCTGGCGATGCCATCCTGGCAGAGCCGACGACCTATCCCGGCTTGCGCGCCGCGGCGACCCAGTTCGGCCGGCGCCTCATCGCGGTGGAAGTGGACAGGCACGGGATGCTGCCCGGGATGCTCGAGGAAGCGTGCCGCCGGCACAAGCCCGGGCTGGTCTACCTCAATCCGACCTTGCAGAACCCGACCGCCATTACGATGCCGGAACGCCGGCGCAAGGAGCTCGCCGGCATCGCCAAGCGCTGCAATGTACGCATCGTCGAGGACGATCCCTACTGGCTCCTTGCCGATGCCCCGCCACGGCCGATTGCCTCGTTTGCCCCGGAACAGGTGGTCTACATCTCGACCCTGTCGAAATGCCTGACACCAGGCTTGCGGGTCGCCTTCGTGCTCGTACGCGACCCGGACGAACGCGAACGTTTCCTGGTCGCGCTACGATCATTCGCGCTGATGGCCGCGCCCCTGACGGCCGCACTGGCCACCCAGTGGATCCTCGATGGTTCGGCCGGCGCATTGATGGCGGGCGTATGCAAGGAGGCGCGCCTGCGCCACCGGATGGCGCGGGACATCCTGGCGGGGCGCTACGGCGGCGCCGGAGACGGCCTGCATGTATGGATCGATTTGCCGGCGTATTGGAACTCCTCGCAGCTTGCGCGTGCAGCCGATAGCGAGGGCATCGCAGTCACGCCGGCGGAGGCATTCGCCACCGGCAGCGGATCGGTGAATGCAATCCGGATCTCCCTGGGCAGCATCAAGGACCGTGGACGCTTGCAGGCGGGTCTTCAACGGCTGTCCCATCTGCTTGCACGGCGGCCCGAGTCGTTCGGCGCCGCCGTGGTGTAACGTCCAGGATTTTATTTCAAGGACCCTGCCTGCTTCCCCGACATTGACGGCGGCGCCTGCCGCGGGTCGGCGCCCCAGGCCTGGTTCGGTTCCGGGCCCATCGTGAACACGAACGTGCCGCCGTTCGCGATGTCGGCCTGGCTGAACCACGGCCTGGTCCAGGGCTTGCCGTCGAAGGTCGCGGACTGGATGTAGAGGTTGCGGGCCGAGTTGTTGCGCGCGACGATCTCGAACACCTTGCCATTGCCCAGGTGCAGGCGAACCCGGTCGAAGAGGGGGCTGCCCAGGATGTAGTCGCCGGTCGAAGGATCGACCGGGTAGAAACCCATCGCGCTCATGACATACCAGGACGAGGTCGAGCCCTGGTCGTCCATGCCGGGGTAGGCGTAAGCGCTGGCATCGCTGCCGTACAGCTGGTCGAGAATGCGGCGGACCAGCGCCTGCGTCTTCCAGGGTTGGCCGCTCCACGCATACAGGTAGGCCGCCTGCTGGTCCGGCTGGTTGCCCTGCACGTATTGTCCGATCATGCCGGTGCAGTCGCGGCAGATGCCCTTGGGCGTGTAGGGCGTGGAGAAGAAGGCGTCGAGCTTGGCGTTGAAGGCGTCGCGTCCGCCGAGCAGGCCGATCAAGCCGTGCACGTCCTGCGGCACCAGCCACAGCGTGGACCAGCCCGAGGCTTCCTTCATCATGAAGTTGTAATAGGGCTCACCCGGGTCGAAGGGCGAGATCCACTTGCCGTCGTCGGTGCGGCCGCGCATGAATCCCGTCGAGGCATCGAACACGTTCCGGTAGTTGGCGGCGCGGCGCAGGAACATCTGCGCGTCATCAAGCTTGCCGAGCCGGCGCGCCATGTCGGACAGCGCGTAGTCATCCCAGGCATATTCCAGTGTCTTGGCGACGCCGGCCTTGCCGCCCGCGTAGGGCGGGCTGGGATTACCCGGCGGGATGAGGTCCGAGATCCAGCCATTCTGCATGTACTCGGCCAGGTAGCCGCGCGGACCCTTGGGATCAAGCGCATTCTTGCGCAGGTAGGCATACGCCGCGGCGTAGTCGAAGGGGATGCCGCGCCGCATGGCGCCGTCATAGAGCAGCACCGCATGGTCGCCGTGGAAGGAGGTGTTCATGTAGCCGCGTTCACGGGCCATGTCGAGTTCGGACCGCATGATGTCCTGCACGACCTGCGGTTCGAGCAGCATCAGCAGCGCGATCTGGTTGCGGCCCGTGTCCCAGAACGGTACCGGCCCGTAGTGGTCGTAGGCGGCCGCTTCGGTATGGCCGGCGGCATCGGTGAACGGCTCGCCCTTGCGTGCAACCAGCCACGGGCTGGCAAACGAGTGGTACAGGGTCGAATAGAACAGCATGCGCTGCTTCGGCGTGCCGCCGCTGACCTCCACGCGGTCGAACAGTTCTGCCCAGGTGGCGCGCGCCTGCGCATGCACACGCTCGAAATTCCAGTCCGCCGCCTCGTCGCGCAGGCGCTGCTCGGCTTCGGCGGCGCTGTAGCCGTGGGCGATCCGCATCAGCACCTGCTCGCCCGCCCGCGTCGCGAACGTCAGGTAGGCGCCGGCATTGCCGCCGGATACGGTGCGCCGGCCGGCCTCGACGTCCTTGTCGCCGAGCACGCCCCACTGGCCCTCGTGGACTGCGCGGAACGTGCCGAAGCCCGTGAATGGGCGCGAGAACTCCGCGACGAACCATGGGCCATCCGCGGCCGGGCCGCTGTCCTTGCGCGTGGCAAGGCCGACGATCTTGCGGTCGCCGACCACCTCCACCTTGCCGCCGGCGCGGCGCAGGTCGATGACGACGTTGGCGCGCCGGCTCTCGGGGAAGGTGAAGCGCATCAGGCTGGTCGACCGCGTCACCGTCAGTTCCACCCTGGTACGGAAGGTGGCCAGGTCGACCGCGTAATAGCCGGGCGAGGCCTTCTCGGTCGCCTTGKCGTAGTAAGCCTGCGTATAGCTCGGCGGCACGGTCCAGTCGCCCACCACCGGCATGACGATCGGCGCGGCCTGGGCGCCATAGGCCGAGCCCCCGCCGGTAAAGCCGATCATGGTCGGATTGGCATAGGCGTAGGAAGCGTCGACGCCCATGGGATAGCTGAGGTCGACGTTGACATTGACCGGTGCCGCCTCGGTCTTGCTTTGGGGGAGCCGCGCGCCCGGCGAGGTCAGTCCCGAATACAGCAGTTCGCCGGCTGGCGGCGCGTTGCCGATCAAGGCCGGCTGGTCGAGAGGGGCGGTGCCGACCAGGGGATTGGCCAGGTCGACGGCCGATCGTGCGGACGAGGGCGCGCCGCCATGTTGCGCCTGGGCGGCGCCGAAGCCGGCCAAGGCCGCCATTGCGGCGGCCTGAATGAGACGGCGGCGAAGGATTCCGAGAGCTGCGTTCATGGCCTCTTCCAGTTATTGAACCCTAAGCAATTTATACAGAGGAAGCCGATGAGCTCAATAAAGTTTCACATTTCCGGGCCAGTTTATGTTTGCCGACTAAACGAGCGCCCTGGAAAGGCCGGCTATGCATCCCGCCCCCGGCCCCAGAACCGCTCCATCGACAGATAGGTGTACGACGCCGTCCACCCGATCAGCAGCATGCCGTTCAGGGCCTCCAGCCCCGCCAGCAGGCGCAGGTCGCCATGCGGCAGCACGTCGCCGTAACCAAGCGTGGTATAGGTCTCGGCCGAAAAGTAGAGGCAGCGCGTGAAGGGCAGGTGGCCCGGTTCGCCCATGCTGCCGACGCCGAAGGCGGTCGCAAGCAGGTAGTAGGCGCCGCCATACAGCAGGATCTCGGTGAAGTGGGCGGCGAAGGCGCCGAAGATGACGAAGACGAGCTGCAGGCGCGGCTGCACGCGCAGGGTGGGCAGCAGCGCGCTCAGCAGGCGCAGCACCTCGTAGTGGATGAAGGTCGTGGCGACCAGCAGGAACAGGCAAGTGACAGCGGCAATTTCCATGGAGTTCGTGCGGGACCTGGGGAGCAGCCAGCTTAGCGTGCGGCGGCGGCAGGCGGCGCAGCGCATGGGATGCGCATTCCGTCCTGCGGACATTCATGATTGCTGCTCTAATATCGCTTTCGTTCGCTGTTCGGATAAAGGAGCATTCACATGACCATCGGATTCATCGGCCTTGGCGCCATGGGCCAGCACATGGCCGCCAACCTGTTGCGCTCCGGCCAGCCGGTCCACGTCTGGAACCGCAATCCGGAGCCGGTGCGGCTGCTTTCGGCCAAGGGCGCCAAGCCGGCCGCCACGGCCGCCGAGTGCGGCATCGCCGACGTCGTCTTCAGCATGCTGGCCGACGACAATGCGACCCGCGCCGTGATGATCGACGGCGGCGTGCTGGATGCGATGGCGCCGGGCAGCATTCACGTCAACATGGCCACGGTCTCCGTCGCCTTCGCGCGCGAGATGGCGGCCCTGCACGTGGAGAAGGGCATCGGCTACGTCGCCGCGCCCGTACTGGGCCGCGTGGACGTGGCCGCAGCCGGCAAGCTGAACATCCTGGCCGGCGGCGCCGACGAACTGATTGCGCGCGTGCAGCCGCTGCTCGAGCTGATGGGCCAGAAGACCTGGCGCTTCGGCGAGGCGCCGGAGCAGGCGAACGCCATCAAGCTGGCCTGCAACCTGACCCTGGCCTGCGCGATCGAAGCGATGGGCGAAGGGGCGGCGCTGGCCGGCGCGCACGGCATCCCGGCGGCCGGCTTCATCGACCTGATCACGAGCACCTTGTTCGCCGGCTCGCCCGTGTACAAGGGCTATGGCGGGATGATCGCCGAGCAGCGCTACAGCCCTGCCGGATTCAAGCTCTCGCTGGGCCGGAAGGACGTGCGGCTGGCGGTGGAAGCGGGGCACGATAAAGGCTTGCCGCTGGCCTTCGGCGACAGCCTGCTCGGCGTGCTGAAGGAAGCCATCGACCATGGCGACGCCGACCTCGACCTGGCCGCCCTCGGCAAGAACGCCGTCCGCCGCGGCAAGCCGGCCTGAGCACCCACGGAACCCATATGGAAAAACTGATCGCAGAACTGGCGCGCCTCTACCTGGCGCCCGAATCCGTGACCCGCGAAGTGCTGGCGTCCCACATCCTCGGCAAGACCACCCTCGCCATCAAGCTGACGACGGCGGATGGCCTGGTGCGCGCGCTGGCCATTCCCTTCCGTAAGATCTTCGGCGACGGCGAGGCCGGCCACTGGGACCGCCTGTGCGTGGTGGCGAATGCCCTGCAGGCCGAGCTGGGGCTGCCGGCGCCGGCGGTGAGCATTGATGGCGCCAGCGCCTACCGCCTGTGGCTGTCGCTGGAGACGCCAGTGCCGGCCGGCGAAGCCCAGGATTTCCTGGAGCTGCTGCGCAAGACCTATTTTCCGGGAGTCGAGCTGGCGCCGGACGCTGCCACCGCGCCGGTCTACCTGCCGCCCTGCCTGAATCCACGCAGCGGCAAGTGGGCCGCCTTCATCCATCCCGGCATGGGTGCGTCCTTTGCCGAGGAATCGGGGCTGGAGATGGCGCCGCCGCTGGCGGGGCAGACCGGCTTCCTGGAGAGCGTGGAAAGCATCGCCGAGGACCAGTTCCGCAACGCCTTGCGCGTGCTCGAAAAGCGCCAGGCGCCCGCGGCTGCCCCCGCACCGGCACCCGCCGAACCGGTATCGACGGCGGCAAGCGATGCGCTGGCCGCCGAAGCCTTCGTGCTGCAGGCACCGCCGGGCGCACCTGCTCCGGTACGGTCAAAGGCCGCCGCACCGGACGGCCCGCTGCTGAAAGACGCCACGCTCGAAGACATCGTGCGCCGCCTGCACGCGATGAATATCGAGCCGACCTTCCGCTTCGTGGCGCCGCGCTAATGGTGGACCGGCCGCCATCCGCCTTCCGGACGGCCCGCCACGTCCGGTTCCGGCACCTCGCGTTCCAGCACGCCTCGGTACAGTACGCCGGCCAGGACGCCGCCCAGCAGCGGCGCCAGCCAGAACAGCCATAGCTGCGACAGCGCCCAGGCGCCGGCGAACAGGGCCGGTCCGGTGCTGCGTGCCGGGTTGACCGAGGTGTTGGTGACCGGGATGCTGATCAGGTGGACCAGGGTCAGCGCCAGGCCGATCGCCAGGCCGGCAAAGCCGACCGGGGCGCGGGTATGGGTGGCGCCGAGGATGACCAGCACGAACATGAAGGTCATCACGACTTCGGTGATCAGGGCCGAGCCGAGCGAGTAGTTGCCGGGCGAGTGCTCGCCATAGCCGTTGGCGGCAAAGCCGGCCGTTGCATCGAAGCCGGGCTTGCCGCTGGCGATCGCGTACAGCACGGCGGCGGCCACGATGCCGCCCGCAACCTGGACCACGATGTAGGGCGCGATCTGGCGCGCAGGAAAGCGGCCGCCGGCCCACAGCCCGACCGTCACCGCAGGATTGAAGTGGCCGCCCGAGATCGGTCCGAGCGCATAGGCGCCCGTCAGCACGGTCAGCCCGAAGGCCAGCGCGACCCCGGCCAGGCCGATGCCGACCTCGGGAAATTTTGCGGACAGCACGGCGCTGCCGCAACCGCCGAGCACCAGCCAGAAGGTGCCGATGAATTCGGCCAGATATTTTTGAAGCATGGCATTCTCCTCGCCACTGCATGCGTGACGTAAATTCATTCTAGATGCCGGAAAGCGGGGCGCCAGCCGAATCTCTCGGCAGTACGCCCGCACCCTTGCGCCCGAAACCAGCTAAACTATTTTCACCATAACGAGGAGAAATGATGGCCCTGTCCCTGTCCAAAGCATCCGTGCCGGCCTTCGTGCGCGGCTTGAACGTCCTGTCCGACCTGCTGAAGAAAGGCGAGGAGCACGCCGCCCAGGCCGGCATCGCGCCCGAAGCGCTGCTGGGCGCACGTCTGGCCGAGGACATGCTGCCGCTGTCCGCCCAGGTCCAGCGCGCCAGCGATGCGTCGAAGTTCGCGGTGCAGCGCCTCAGCGGCGGCGACGCCCCGAAGTTCGCCGACGACGAGACCAGCTTCGCGCAGCTGCAGCAGCGCATCGCGAATACGATCGATTATCTTCAGGGCGTGGACCTTGCCCAGGTCGATGCCGGCGAGGACCGCGAAGTCAGCCTGAAATTCGGCAGCTTCGGCGCCACCTTCAGCGGCGAGAGCTACCTGCTGAGCTTCGCGCTGCCGAACTTTTATTTCCACGTCGTGACCGCCTACGACATCCTGCGCAACCAGGGCGTCAAGATCGGCAAGCTGGATTACCTGGGGCCTTTCGAGGCCACGTGAAGGATGCGCCGGCCGGGCGCTACATCTGCCTGAACAGGTCGGCGTAATTGCGGCTCACCACCAGCTCTTCCGGCCGTCCCTTGAGCTTGACCAGCAGCCGCCCGCGGAAGTCGGTGCGGGTGCCGGCCACGTGACGGGCGGCGACGATGACGCCGCGGTGGATCTGCCAGAACTTCTGCTCGTCGAGCTGTTCGCGCAGCTGGCGCAGCGGGGTGCGGATCAGGTGTTCGCCGTCGGCGATGAAGACGCTGGTGTATTTGTCGTTGCTCTGGAAGTAGATGACTTCGTCGACCGCGATCAGGCGCGTCTCCTGGCCTTGCGCCGCGCGGATCCATTGCAGCGGTGCCGAGGGGGCCGCCGCTGCCGGTGCGTTGGGGACGGGCACGCCGAGCTGGCGCAGCATCGCGGCCAGCTGGGCGGCGGTTTCCGGCGCGGGCGCCGGTGCGGAGCGTTCAGGCGGCTGCGCCAGCGTCTCCTTCAGGCGGCCCACGGTGCGCTGCAGGCGCTCCAGGCGGATCGGCTTGAGCAGGTAGTCGAAGGCTTCGCTGTCGAAGGCCTGCAGCGCGTACTGTTCGTGGGCGGTGGTGAAGACCACGCGCGGGGACGCGCCGCCGGCGCTCAGGCGGCTGGCCAGCTGCAGCCCATTCAGGCCGGGCATCTGGATGTCGAGGAAGACGACGTCGGGCGCCAGCTCGTCGATCAGGCGCAGGGCCTCCACGCCGTTGGGCGCGCGGCCGACCACCTTCAGGTCGGGCCAGGCCAGGGCGAGCTGCTCCTCGAGATAGGAGAGCAGATGGGGTTCGTCGTCGGCGAGCAGGGCGGTGGTCACGCTTGGTCCAGTGGTAGTGGCGATGGCGGTGGCAGTGGCAACAGCAGGCGCGAAGTCACGCCGCTGGCCTGGTTTTCCAATAATTGTAGCTGAGCCTTGGAGCCATGCAGGCTGCGCAGGCGCTCGCGCAGGTTCGACAGGCCGACGCCGCCGCCGGGCCGTGGCGGCGCGGCGCCCAGTCCCATGCCGTCGTCGCTGACTTCGACGGACAGGACACCCGCCGCACAGGCGGCGCACACCAGGATCTCGCCACCTTCCATCTTCGGCTCGATGCCGTGCATGACCGCGTTCTCGACCAGCGGCTGGATCAGCATCGGCGCGATGTTCACGCCGCGGCAGCCTGCGTCGGCCTCGATGCGCCAGCGCAGGCGCGGGCCCAAGCGCACCGCCAGCAGGTCGAGGTAGGCGGCGGCCAGGTCGAGCTCGGCGCCCAGGGTCGCCTGGTCGGCGCGGCTGGCGGCCAGGCTGGCGCGCAGGAAGTCGATCAGGCGTTCCAGCATGTGCCTGGCGCGATCGGGCTCGCTGCCGATCAGGCTGACCACGTTGGCCAGGGTGTTGTACAGGAAGTGCGGTTCGATCTGGGCCTGCAAGGTGCGCAGGCGGGCTTCGGCCAGCAGCTGGCCGGCCTCGGCGATCTGTTGCTGCTGCTGGGCGGCGGCGGTCTCGCGCGCCAGCCGGCGCTCGTTGGTGGCCAGGATCGCCATCGTGATGGCGGTGACGATCAGGCCCATCGGCAACATGGGCGCCAGAGCGCCGTCGCGCACCAGGGCGGTGTAGGGATCGACGCCATGCAGCAGGGCGTCCGGCACGGTGAAGCCGAGCACGGCGCAGCATTCGATCAGCAGCACCTGGCAGGTGCGCATCGCCCAGGATCGGCGCGCGGCGGCTTGCGGGGCGATCCGGCGCAGGGCGGCCAGGGCGCCGTGGATCAGGAAGCCGATCGTGTTCGAGGTCAGCAGCGTCATGCCCAGCAGTTTCGGGGTGGGCACGGCACTGCGCGTGCCCGTGAGCGCGAACAGGACCGTCAATGCGATGCCGATCAGGCTGCTCCACAGGGCCGTATAGACCAGGTTGCGCCGCGTCGACGCGGGCCAGCGCCGGAACAGGGCGAACATGTCCAGCGGGTGATTGGCACGGACGGGGTGGGTCGGCATCGTTTCTCCTTGTTGAGCAACCGAGAAATTACCACAAGCCATAGGCCTTAACGCAGGCTGGCGCTGACGGAAGCGCCGTCGGCCGGCACCGTGAACCTGGCGGCCTCGAAGGAGGGCGGGCCCATGAAGCCCTGGGCGTCCTTGCTGAAGGCGACCGCCTCGGTCGGCCGGCCCATGCGGTTGGTGTCCATGCGGCCGTTGCCGTTCGCGTCGTGCAGGACCGAGAAGGCGTAGTCGCCCGGCGCCAGGTCCTTGAACACCACCGTGGTGCTGCCGGCGACGGCATCCACCGAAGTCTTGCGGACCGGCTGCTTCAGGTAGCCGGCGGCGCCGTCGTACAGCGCGACCATCAGCTGGCCGTCGTTGTTCTCGACGTTGTCGATGCGGATCGTGAGGTCGGCGGCCTGGGCGCCGGCGGTGCAAAGGATAGGTGCGAGGATGAGGGTGAGGATGGTGCCGCGGATCGCGATGTGCATGCTGTGCTCCCTGGTTGTCGTTGTCGATGGGGGCACTCTAGGCAATCCGGCGCCCGGCCGCGGCGGCTTGCGACGAAGTGCGGCAGTGCGGCGCGAAATGCAGGCAGGCGGCGCGAATTGAAAGACAAAAAAAAGGCTGTGTGCGCGTTAATTATGTGAACTGAAACGGGTTGTGCAGGTCATACGCATTGTCGAGTTAACTCATGTGGAGTGACGATGCCGAGCCCGACCTTCGATCAACTGTTCGGCTTGCTGACGGCGGCAAGCCTGGCTACCTCGGACGTGGCACGGCTGCGGGAATGGATCGCGCGCATCGCGCACCCTGGCGCCTGCATCGCTCTGATCGAACAAGCCGCAGCCGGACGGCCGTGTCCGCATTGTGGCTGTCCCCGCAAACACCGCTGCGGCCAGGCGAGCGGCCTGCAGCGTTTTCGCTGCCTCGGCTGCCGGCGCAGCCATAACGCGTTGACGGGCACGCCGCTCGCGCGCCTGCGCAAGAAGGCATGCTGGCTGTCTTACCTGCAATGCCTGCT
>NZ_JBFTRS010000012.1:0-178532 GCF_056399645.1 Massilia sp. 01N417
CGCCGCCGCTGCGCCGCTGCCACGGCGCGGCGCGCAGGGCCCTCGTCCGGCGCCGCCGCGCCCGCCGCCCGCGGCTGCGGTGCGGGTGCAGGACGACATCATGGCGCGCGTGCGCATGCTGGTCGGCGCGGGCGCGGCGGCGGATGCGCTCCAGTGCCTGCGCCGCGCCGCCGAGGCGGCCCCGCTGTCGGTACCGCTGCAGCAGGACGCCGCCTTGTTCGCGCTCGAACACGGCGACCGCGCCATGGCCCGCCAGGGCGTCAGGCGGCTGCTCTACCTGGAGCCCGAGAGCGCCGTCGGCCATTACCTGGCCGCCATGCTGGAGGATGCCGACGGCAGGGCGGCCCAGGCCCGCCGTCTCTTGCAGGACTGCCGCCGCCTGGCGGCCGCGGACGGCGCCGGCGAGGAACTGCGCGGCGCGGTCGACGCCTGGCTGGAGCGCATGCGATGACGGAAACCCGCAAGCAAACGACCGGCTTCGATTGGGAAGCGCTGTCGCGCCGGCTCGAGGCCAGCGCCGCCGCGCTCGCCGGGCTGGACCGCGACGATCCGTCCCGGCAGGAGCGCCTGCTCAGGGAGCGCGCCGCGGCGCTGGCGCTGGCCGCGGCCCCCCAGGCGGAGCGGCCGGCGGACGGCGCCGAGGTGCTGGCCTTCCGGTGCGGTGGCGAGCGCTATGCCTTCGAAGCGCCCTGGGTCGCTCGCGTACTGCCCCTGCTGCCGCTGACCGCGATCCCCGGGCTGCCCGCCTTCCACGCCGGTATCGTCATTCACGAGGGCGAGGTGGTGGCCGTGATCGACCTGCGCCTGCTGCTCGGCTTGCCGGTGACGGCGCTGGCCGAAGCCGGCACGCTGATCCTCCTGCGCGGCGAGGGCAACTGCTTCGCCGTGCTGGCCGACGCGATCGACGGCACGCGGCGCTTTGCGCCCGAAGGCCTGGGGCATTGCCTGCCGATGCTGGCCGACCTGGACCAGAGCTACCTGCTCGGCGTCGCCGCCGACCGCACCGCGCTGCTCGACGCGCGGCGCCTGCTTACCGATTCCACCCTGGTCGTCAACGCCGACCACTGAAACAGGAGAGACCCGATGGCTACCTTGGCCGATTTATCCACCCGCGCGAAGCTGATGCTGAGCTTCGGCCTGCTGGTCGTGACGATGGCATTGACCAGCGTCATGTCCTACCAGAGCCTGGCGAAGCAGCGGACGGCGCAACGCGGTTTGTTCGACGACGACCTGGCAATCGCCCTGAAGGCCGTGGAACTGCGCAACGCCATCAATCGCGAGAGGGTGGCGCTGTTGTCGGTGCTGGTGGCCGAGGATGCCGGCCAGGCCACCTTCAACCGCCAGCTCGACAACGAGAGTGCGATCATCCGCTCGCTGCTCGACGACTTGAAGCGCTACACGAAGGACGACACCGCCTATGCGAGCAGCTATGCGCGCCTGGTGACGGCGCACCGCGACTATGCCGCAGTGCGCGACGACGAGGTGCTCGGCCCGTTCAAGGCCGGCAAGCGCGCCGCCGCCACCAGCGCGGCGATCCGCCAGCTCCAGGGCAGGTTCGACGTCTTCAAGGGGATCGCCGACCAGATCGGGACCCAGCAGCTGGAACAGGCGGAGCAGCGCATGCGCGATAGCGACCAGCTGGTCGATCAAGCCGTCGCCAAGCTGGCCGGGATCAACCTGGCCGCCTTCCTGGCGGCCTGCGGCCTCGGCTACTGGCTCAGCCGCGCCATCGCCTCGCCGTTGCGCCAGGCGACCGCGTTCGCCAAGCAGATCGCCACCGGCGACCTGCGGGTCAGCGTGCCGCCAGCCAGGGGCCGTGACGAGGTCGGCCAATTGCTGGGGGCGCTCGGCGGGATGGTGGAATCCTGGCGCACGCTGGCCGCCGAGACCAACCGCGGCATCGCCACGCTGAGCGCGGCCGCCGGCGAAATCCTGGCCAGCACCGCGCAGGGGGCCGCCAGTTCCGCCGAGACGGCGGCCGCGGTGAGCGAGACCACCGCCACCGTGGAAGAGGTCAAGCAGACCTCGATGCTGTCGAGCGAGAAGTCGCGCGCGGTGTCGGATTCGGCGCAGCAGGCGGCGCGTACCGCCGCCGAGGGACGCCGTGCGCTGGACGAAAGCATGCAGGGCATGCAGACCATCCAGGAAAAAATGGCGGAGATCGCCGGCACCATCGTGCGCCTGAGCGAACGCAGTCACGCGATCGGCGAGATCACCGCGACTGTCGCCGGCCTGGCCGAGCAGTCGAACCTGCTGGCGGTGAACGCCGCCATCGAGGCCGCCAAGGCCGGCGAGCACGGCAAGGGCTTCGCGGTGGTGGCGCAGGAGGTCAAGAGCCTGGCAGAGCAGTCGCGCCAGGCAACCCGGCAGGTACGCGAAATCCTCGGCGAGATCCAGAAGAGCGTGGGCGCGGCGGTGATGATCACCGAACAGGGCGCCAGGACGGTGGCCCATGGCGTCGAACAGACCACCCACGCCGGCCAGGCGATCCGCGATCTGGCCGACAATATGGCGGAGGCGGCCCAGGCGGCGATGCAGATCGCGGTGTCGAGCCAGCAGCAGCTGGCCGGCATGGACCAGGTGGCGCTGGCGATGGAGAACATCCAGCAGGCCAGTACCGAGAGCGCGGCGGGGTCGCGCCAGGCCGAGGTGTCGGCGCAGAACCTGCACGCCCTCGGGCAGTCGCTGCGCCAGACGGTCGGGCGTTTCCAGATCTGATACGCCGATGACCGACGAGCAGTTCAGGCAGCGATTGCGCGCGATCTTCAACGAAGAGGCGCGCGAGCATCTGGCCCAGATCGAGGCCGGACTGGTCGCGCTCGAGCAAGAGGGAGGGCAACAGCCCGAACAGCAGCGCGGCGCCTCGATCGAACGGATCTTCAAGGCGCTGCATACGCTCAAGGGGGCGGCACGCTCCGTCGACGAACTCGCCCTGGAACGCCTGTGCCATGCGCTGGAAAGCGTGCTGGCGGCGGTGCGCGAGGGCCGCCGGCACCCTTCCGCGGAACAGTTCGACCGCCTGCACCAGGCGGCGGCCGCGGCGCGCCGGATCGTCGATGCGCCCGGCCCGCGCAGCAGCAAGGTGGCGACCATGCTGGCGGCGCAGCTCGAAACCATCGAGCGCGAGCTGGCTGCGCAGCCGGTGGGGGCGGCGCCGGCCGCCGCCGTTCCGGTGCCGGTGCCGGACACGGGCGAGACCGGGGCCGCCGCGCCGCCGGAGGCGGCCGGGGACGAGGATGCGGATGGCGACGCAAGCCGGCGCATCCGCGTCCATGGCCGCAGCATCGATGCGATCCGCGCGCAGGCCGAGGCCTTGCTGCCGGTCGAGCTGAAGCTGCGCCATCACGTCGGGCAGCTGCAGGCACTCGCTGCCGACATGGCCGCGGCGCGGCGCGAAGGGGAGGCCGGCGCCGAGGGGCAGGACAGCGCGCGCTTCGAGCTCGCCTGCGCCCGCCTCGCCGCCGGCCTGGAACGCACCGGCGAGGAGATGCATGCGGTGCGCGCGCGCCTGTTCGAGGCGGCGCTGGAAACCGCGCTGGTGCCCTTCGACGCCGCCCTCGACGAGCTGCCCGCACTGGTGCGCAACCTGGCGCGCGGACGCGGCAAGCAGGTCCGGCTGGAGACCCGCGGCACCGGCGTGGAGATCGACCGCCGGGTTCTGGGCGTGGTCCGCGAAGCCCTGATCCACCTGGTGACCAACGCCGTCGACCACGGCATCGAATCGCCGGCGCTGCGCGGCGAGGCCGGCAAGGACCCGGTCGGCCACATCGAGATCGCCGTCACGCAGCGCGACGCGCGGACGGTATCGGTGCGGGTCGGCGACGACGGCGCGGGCATCGATGCCGATGCGGTCGCGCAGGCGGCCGCCCGCCGCCTCGGCCTGGACGATGCCGCGCTGGCGCAGATGAGCGAGCAGCAGCGCCTGCAGCTGGTGCTGCGCGCCGGCGTCTCGACCAGGTCCGAGGTGACGCCGGTGTCCGGGCGCGGCATCGGGCTGGCGATCGTCGCCGACAAGGTGCTTGAGGCCGGCGGCCAGGTCGTGGTCGCCACCACGCCGGGCGCCGGGACCAGCTTCGAGCTGCTGCTGCCGGTCGGGATCGCCAGCCTGCGCGCGCTCGTGATCGAACTTGGCGGCGCGCGCTTCGCCCTGCCGCTGGCCGGCCTGGAATCGGTACGCGGTGCGGCCCAGGCCGCGATCCGCACGGTCGAGGGCCGCGAGACCGTGCTGGTGGGCGGACAGGTGTTGCCGCTGCTGCGGCTGGCGGCACTGTTCGGCATCGACCAGGCAGAGCAGGGCGGCGACCTGGGCGTGGTGATCATGGCGCGCAGCGGCGCCCAGGCCTTCGCCATGCTGGCCGACGCCATCGTCGCCGAGCAGGACGTGCTGCCCAAGCGCCTCGGTCCTTTGCTGCGCCGCGTGCGCTACTTCAGCGGCGCCGCGCAACTGGGCGACGGCACCCTGGCGCCGGTGATCGCGCTCGACGACATCGCCCATCGCGGCCTGGTGGACGTGGGCGCGGCGCCCGCCGCCAAGGCCGCCGGCGCCGGCGCCAAGCGGGTGCTGGTGGTCGAGGATTCCGTCACCTCCCGCCTGCTGCTCAAGCATATCCTCGAAGGCGCCGGCTGCATCGTCGACACCGCCGTCGACGGGCTCGACGCGCTGTCCAGGCTGCGCGGGGCGCGCTACGACGGCGTGGTGAGCGACGTCGAGATGCCGAACATGGATGGCCTGGCGCTGACCGCCGCCATCCGCGCCAATCCACGCACCGCCGAGCTGCCGGTGATCTTGGTGACTTCGCTGCAGACCCCGCAGCAGCGCGAGGCCGGGCTCAGCGCCGGCGCGGATGCCTATTTCACCAAGGGCGCCTTCGACCAGGACCGGCTCCTGGCCACGGTGCGCCGCATCGTCGGCATGGAGGCGCGATGATCAGGGTACTGGTGGTGGACGATTCGAACTCGGTACGCGAACTGCTGGCGCACATCCTCGGCGCAGCGCCCGGCCTCGAGGTGGTCGGCAGCGCCGCCGACGGCGAGGAGGCGCTGCGCCTGGCGCGCGAACTGGCGCCCGACGTCATCACGATGGACCTGCACATGCCGCGCATGGACGGCTACGAAGCGATCCGCCGCATCATGCAGGAGTGCCCGACCCGCATCGTCGTCGTCAGCGGCAGCGAAGACCGCGACGAAGTCAATGCCAGCTTCCGCGCGATCGAAGCGGGGGCGCTGGTGCTGGTCAGGCGGCCCTACGGCATCGGCAATCCGGCCCATGCCGAGACCGCGAAGGCGCTGGTGCGCACGGTCAGCGCCATGGCCGAGGTGCGGGTGGTGCGGCGCTGGGCCGGCGCGCGCGCTTCCGCCCCGCGCGTGCAGGGCGCGCAGCGGCGCCTGGTGGCGATCGGCGCCTCGACGGGCGGACCGACCGTGCTGCGCGACATCCTGGCCGAACTGCCGGCCGGCTATCCGCTGCCGGTGGTGATCGTCCAGCACCTCGTGCCCGGCTTTGCGCGCGGATTCGTGGACTGGCTGGCCGGCGCCAGCGCCTACCCGGTCGAAGTGGCGCAGGACGGCGCCCAGCTGCTGGGCGGGAAGGCCTACCTGGTCCCGGACGGCAGGCAGGCGGCGGTGGGCCCCGGCCTGGTCTGCCGCCTGCTGGCGGCGCCGGCCGAGCATGGGATGTGCCCCTCGGTCTCCCATCTGTTCCGCGCCATCGATCCCGAACTGCGGCCGGCCACCGCCGCGGTGCTGCTGACCGGCATGGGCAAGGACGGCGCCGCCGAAATGAAGCAGCTGCGCGAACAGGGCGCCATCACGATCGCCCAGGACCGGGCCAGCTCCGTGGTGTACGGCATGCCCGGCGAAGCCCTGCGGCTGGACGCGGCGATGCTGGTGCTCGATCCGTCCGAGATCGGCAAGCTGCTGGCGCGGCTGCCGTCCGAGCCCTTTCCTTCGTCCGTTTTCCCGAACTGATAAGAACCATCATGACCACCCAACAAGCTTACCAACAAGAGATCGAGATCCTGGTGGTCGAGGACAGCGCGACCCAGGCCCGCCAGCTGGCGCAATTGCTGCGCGGCGAAGGCGGCTACCGGGTCCGGATCGCCGTCGACGGGAGGGCCGGACTGGAAGAGGCGCGGCGCCAGGCCCCGACCCTGATCGTGGCCGACATCGCCATGCCGAACATGGACGGCTTCGAGATGTGCAAGGAGATCAAGAAGGATGCGGGGTTGCGCGATATTCCCGTCATCCTGCTGACCTCCCTGAGCAGCCTTTACGACGTGATCCGCGGCCTCGACTGCGGCGCCGACAACTTCATCCGCAAGCCCTACGAGGGCGCCTACCTGCTGGGGCGGATCCGCTTCATCCTGGCCAACCGCGCCCTGCGCACCAACGAAAGGGTGCAGCTCGGGATGCAGGTCAACCTCGGCGGGCAGACCCATTTCATCACCGCCGAGCGCCAGCAGATCTTCGACCTCCTGATCTCGACCTACGAAGAGGCGATCCACATGACGGAGCAGCTGCGCGCCCAGCAGGAACGCATCGCCCGTTCCTACCAGTCGCTGGAAGGGCTGTACCGGGTGGCCGAGGCGCTCAATCCGGTGCTTTCGGAGCAGGCCGTGGCGGAACTGGCGCTCGATCGCGTGCTGGACCTGCCGGGCGTGGCGGAGGCCTCGATCACGCTGCTCGACAGGGAGGGCAATCCGGGGTTCGCCGCCGCGCGCGACGTCACCGGCGCCGCGGTCGATCCCTGCGCCTGCGATGCGGCGGCCGGCCGCGCGGACGGGGACCGCGGCTGCAGCTGCCGCGGCCGGCCCAGCCTTCGCGTGCCGCTGGCGACCGGCGCCGGCACCCGCGGGATGATGTGCCTGAGCCTCATGGACGAGCAAGTCGCCAGCGACGAACGCCAGGTGCTCGAGACGGTCGGCAGCCAGATCGCGGTCGCCATCGAGCGCGCCCACCTGTACGGCCACCTGGAATGCCTGGTGGACGAACGCACCGCGGCGCTGGAGTCGGAACGCGCGCTGCTGGCGACCGTGGTGAACACCAGCGGGGCGCTGGTCTGCGTGCTCGACGGCGAAGGCCTGGTCCGCCTGTTCAATCCGGCCTTCGAGAAGAGCTCGGGCTGGCGCGCGGACGAAGTGCTGGGCCGCGACTTCCGCACCTTCTTCCGCCGGGCCGACAACGGCCCGGTCGAGTTCAACCCGCCGCCACCCGGCATGCCGCCGGTGCAGCAGAGCGGCGAATGGGTCGCCCGCGACGGCAGCGTGCGCAAGATCATCTGGTCGTCCACCTGGCTGCGGCGGGCGGACGGACAGCTGGAGTACGTGGTCACCACCGCGCTGGACGTGACCGAGCTGCGCGTCACCGAGGAACGGCTGCGCTACCTGAGCAATTTTGACCAGGAGACGGGCCTGCCGAACCAGGTGCTGCTGCGCGACCGCGTGCGCCAGATGACGAGCCGGGTGATCGAGGGGAAGCAGGTGCTCGGCTACCTGTCGATCAAGGCCGCGCGCCTGGAGGTGATCAAGGCGAGCGTCGGGCTGGAGGCCGAGCAGGAGCTGCTGCGCCAGGCGGCGGCGCGGCTGCAGGGCCTGGACGAAGGCGATTTCACGGTGGCGCGCACCGGCGAGCGTACCTTCGCCATCGCGGCGTTGCGCGCCAACGAAGGCGAGGTGGGCCTGCTGGTACGCCAGGTACAGGAGCTGATGGGCAGGGCATTCGACTACCAGGGCGAGGAGGTCCACCTCGACCCCAGCATCGGCGTCGCGCTGTTCCCGAACGACGGCCACGATTACGACAGCATCGCCCAGGGCGCCGAGGTGGCGTTGCAGCGGGCCCTGGCCAGCAAGGACGAACGCTACGCCTTCTACCGGCCCGAACTCAACGAGGGCATGTACGAGCGCTTCCGCGTCGAGAGCGCATTGCGCCGCGCACTCGAGCGCGACGAACTGATCGTGTATTACCAGCCCCAGGTCAGCCTGTCGACGGGCGCCATCATCGGCTTCGAAGCGCTGCTCCGCTGGCAGCATCCCGAGCTGGGCCTGATCGCGCCGGGCCGCTTCATCGCCCTGGCGGAGGAGACCGGACTGATCCTGCCGATCGGCGAGCGGGTGCTGCGGCTCGCATGCCAGCAGAGCCGCGCCTGGCAGCGCGAAGGCCTGCGCGCGGTACCGGTATCGGTCAACCTGTCGGCGCGCCAGTTCTCGGAACGCATCGCCGATACGGTCGCACGAATCCTCGAGGACACCGGGCTCGAGCCCGGGCTGCTGGAACTGGAACTGACCGAGAGCGCGTCGATGGACGATCCGCAGAAGACCTACGAGATCCTGTGCAAGCTGAAGGACACGGGGGTGCTGCTGGCCATCGACGATTTCGGCACCGGTTACTCGAACCTGAACTACCTCAAGCGCTTCCCCGTCGACAGGCTCAAGCTCGACCAGTCCTTCGTGCGCGACCTGATCTCGGATCCGGACGACCTGTCGATCTCGCGTGCCGTGATCGCCCTGGCCCACGGGCTGCGGCTCGAGGTGATCGCGGAAGGGGTGGAGACCGAGGGCCAGCTGGCGCTGCTGGCGCAGAACGGCTGCGACGCGATCCAGGGTTACCTGTTCGGCCGGCCGGCGCCCGCCGCCGACTGCGCGCGCATGCTGCGCGACGAGAAATCGCTGGCGCTCGACAAGCTGCAGCCCCAGCCCTATGCGCGCACGCTGCTGTATGTGGACGACGAGGCCCATCTGCTGGCCGCGGTACGGCGCGCGATGCGCCATAGCGGTTACCGGGTGCTGGTGGCGGGCAGCGCCGACGAAGCCTTCGAGATCCTCGCCACCACCGAGGTCGGCGTCCTCCTGTGCGACCAGCGCATGCGCGGCATGAGCGGGACGGAATTCCTGTCGCGGGTGAAGCAGATGTATCCGAACGCGGTGCGGATGGTGCTTTCCGGCTACACGGATCTGCAATCGGTGACGGACGCCGTGAACCGCGGTTCGATCTTCAAGTTCCTCACCAAGCCCTGGATCGAGGAAGAGCTCACGGAGGCCGTGCGCGAGGCCTTCGTCGAGTTCGAAGCCAAGCACGGTGCGCAGGCGGAGTCGGCCGACTGACAGGGCCAGACTCATAGGGCCAAAGTCCCATTGCGCTTTCCGGAATTTAGCCTGAGCATGGCCTCGAGAACATGCGGAGGTGGATGATGAAACGTCCGATTCGGCGGCTCGCCGCGCTGGCGCTGGCGCTGGCGGCCGCGTTGCCGGTGATGAGCGTGAACGCCCAGCTCGAGGGCGTGCTGGGCAAGGGCAATCAAACCGACGCCCTGAAGGGGCTGGCCGGCATGACGGACATGCCGATGACGTCCGGCAGCGTCGGGAATGTGGCGGGCCTGCTGCAATACTGCATCACCAATAATTACCTGGGCGGCGACGACCCGGCCGCAATCAAGGACAAGCTCCTCGGCAAGCTGCCCGGCGGTGGCCAGAGCCGGGACCCCGGCTACAGCGACGGCATGAAGGGCCTGCTGCACGGCAGTAACGGCGAGTCGATGGACCTGGGCAGCGGCGCGCTGAAGGCGCAAATCGCAAAACGGGTCTGCGATGCCGTCCTCAGCCAGGCCAAGACTTTCCTGTGAGCCCGGGATGTCCCGGCTGTTCTACCGGCACCGCCTGCCGGTCCGCATCCTGCACTGGATTAACGTCCTCAGCTTCTTCCTGATGCTGATGAGCGGGCTCGGCATCTTCAACGCCCATCCCCACCTCTACTGGGGCGTGGATTCCGATTTCGACGCGCCGCTGCTGTCGATCACGGCCCGTCCCGGTGCCGACGGCGAGCCGCGGGGCATCACCCAGGTCGGCCGCCATGTGTTCGATACCGATGGCGTGCTGGGCGCCTCGCGCGTCGGCGGCGCAGCGCGCAAGACGGAGCGCGCCTTCCCGTCGTGGGCGACGATCCCGGGCCGCCAATACCTGGCCACCGCGCGCAACTGGCACCTGTTCTTCGCCTGGATCTTCGTGCTCAACGGCCTGGCCTACGTGGCCTATACGGTGCTCGGCGGCCACCTGCGGCGCGACCTGGTGCCGCGCAGGTCCGAACTGCGCGGCATCGGCCGCTCGCTCAGGGACCACCTGCTGCTCCGCCATCCCGCCGGCGAAGCCGCCAAGCGCTACAACGTGCTGCAGAACATCAGCTACCTCGTCGTGATCTTCGTCCTGCTCCCGCTGATCGTGGTGGCGGGGCTCGGCATGTCGCCGCGGCTGGACGCCCTGTTCGGCGGCTGGGTCGGCATCCTCGGCGGGCGCCAGTCCGCGCGCACCTTGCACTTCGCGGCGGCCTGCCTGCTGCTGGCTTTCGTTGCCGTGCATGTGTTCGAGGTGATCGTCGCCGGGTTGTGGAACAATCTGCGGTCGATGATCACCGGCTACTACCGCCTGCCCGAACAAGGAAGCGAGGCGCGCGGGGAGAGGACGCCATGAACATGCTGAGCCGCAGGCGCTTCCTGCGCCTGGCTGCCGGCTCGGCCCTGCCGGGCGCGCTGGCCGGCTGCGATCGCCTGGCGGACAGCGAAGCCTTCAACGGCACGCTGCGCAGCGCCCAGTTCCTCAGCCGGCGCGCACAGGCGCTGCTGACGGGACGCGATGCCATGGCCCAGGAATTCGGCGAAGAGGATATCGCCGACGAGTTCCGCAGCAATGGCACGGCGCTGCCGGACAGCCGCCTGTACCGCAGTCTCCTCGCCGGCCGGTTCCGCGACTGGCGGCTGCAGCTCGGCGGCCTGGTCGCGCGGCCGGCGCAGTACAGCCTGGCCGAGCTGCAGGCCCTGCCTTCGCGCACCCAGATCACGCGCCACGACTGCGTCGAGGGCTGGAGCGTGATCGGCAAGTGGACCGGCGTGCCGCTGCGCCACCTGCTGTCGCGGGCGGGGCCGCTGCCGGCGGCGCGCTATGTCGTGTTTCATTGCGCCGATCCGATGGACGGCTCGGACCTGCAGGCGCCCGGATCGACATATTACGAAAGCATCGACCTGGTCGAGGCCGTGCATCCCCAGACCATCCTGGCCTATGCCCTCAACGACGAGGCGCTGCCGGTGAAGAACGGCGCGCCGCTGCGGCTGCGGGTCGAGCGCCAGCTCGGCTACAAGCAGGCCAAGTACCTGATGCGGATCGAGGTGGTGGCGCGGCTCGAGCCCATCCGCGGTGGCAAGGGCGGGTATTGGGAAGACCTCGGCTATGAATGGTACGCCGGGATCTAGTCTGCGGTTTTCGGCCACAGGAAGCTGGGCAGGGACAGCCGCACTTCCTCCGCGGTCTGCCCGCGAACGCCGCGCAGGTCGAGCGTCCATGAGCGCGTGACCCTGCCGGCCTCGATCTCGAACACGAGCTCGTCGTCGAAGAAGGTCCGTGGCGGATACCCGGTACGGCGCCGCTCGCCGCGCCACGCGCGGAGGTAGCCGCTGAACCAGCGCGCGCCCACCGGCAAACCCACCTCGGCGAACAGGCGCGCGATCGATTCCCTGCTGACCCTGGTGAGTACCAGCACCCCGTCGACGATGGCCCAGTCGGCCACGTAGCCGTTCTGGCGCCACAGCGTCGGCGCTTCGCGCGGCCGGTCCGGGAAGGCGGCAAGCAGGGCGTCGAGCGGAAAGACGTCGATCTCGTAGTCGACGCCGCCGGCTTCGAGCCGGTCCCGAATGATGTTCGTCATCCGTTCAGGCTCCCTGCGCGCCGAGCAGGCCGTCGATCGCGCCGAGGACCTCCAGCGCGCCGCCCGCCAGCGCGACGCCCGGCAGCTTGCCGACCTCGGGTTCGCGCGGATTGATCCTCAGCAGCGAGCCGCCGTGCCGGAGCACGACCCGCTGGGAGAACTGGCGGACGGTCGGGATGTTCAGGCCGGCGCCGATCTCGATCACCAGCGGGCGGCGTACCTGTTCGAGCCAGTTCCGGCAGCGCATCGCCTGCAGGTCGCGCCGCTCGCCGATCCAGCCGTGGTCGTCGAACATGAGGATGTTCGGGCGCGCCGGGCCGCCGCAGTGCGGACAGGACGGCAGTGGGCCCAGCAGTTCGCAGCGGCCGGCGTCGACCGCCGGCTCGAAGCCGGCGGCCGGCCACAGCCCGGGCGAGCACGGTCCGAGGCACTGCAGCCGGTGGATCGAACCGTGGCATTCGTCGATACGCAGCGGATCGAAGCCGGCTTTCTGGAAGTGGCCGTCGACATTGCTGGTGAAGACGAAGTAGCCGTAACGGCGCCTTTCTCCCCATTTGCGCAGCAGTTCGTAGCCCGCGTGCGGCGCGGCGCGGCGGTACATGGCGAGCCGGTGGCCGTAGAAGCCCCAGGCGCGGCGCGGGTCGGCGTGGAAGGCGGCCGGCGTGGCGATGTCCATGAAGCCCGTGCCTTCGGCGGCCAGGGCCGGGTAGGCCTTCCAGAAGCCGGCATTACCGCGAAAATCGGGCAGGCCGGAATCGACGCCCATGCCGGCGCCGGCGGCGATGACCAGCGCATCGGCCTCAGCCACCAGTGCGGCGGCGCGTTCGATGGCGGCGTGGTCCTCCGCTGCCGGCCGCGGATCGTGACGCAGGGCCGCGTTCATGCCGCCCTCCCGGGATGCAGGCGCGCATGGCGGGCGCCGTCCGCGTCCAGGGCGATGGTCCATTCGGCGCGCTGCTCCAGCGCTTCGGCCAGCGCCCAGGCGCGGCTGTAGCCGAGCCTGAAGCGATGCTGCAGGCGCGATACGGGATAGGGGAGGACTTGCTCTCCGGCTGCGTGGAGCTGGGCGATCCAGGCGCAGGCCTGGGACAGCAGCGGATCGGCGGCGCCGATGCCGCTGCTGGAGGTCTCGGTATTCATGCTGTTCCTTTCACGACGATGCAGGTCATGATAGGAGGCGGGACGACAAGCGGCGTCGCATGCGGTGCCGGCCCCGCGGCATGCCTCAGTGGCGCGGCGCGGTGTCGTCCGCGAACTGGTGCAGCCAGGCGATGAACTCTTCGGCCGTCATCGGCTCGCTCATCTCTTCGGCGGATTCCAGGATGCGCCGGACCAGGTCCTCGTTCTGCAGCAGGCGCTGCTCGAAATCCTTCACTTCGGCCTCCCCGAAAAGACGTCCCACAGCCTTACCATCGCCAGGGTATCGAGGTGGCAGTAGGCGAGCAGCTGGGCTTCGATCTCCTGCCTGCGCGCGGCGTCGGTGGCGGGATCGATGGCTTCCATGAAGGCATGCATTGCGGCGCCGCCGTCCCGTACGCCGTCCAGCTGGTCGTAGCGCAGGTCGGGCGCCACCGCCGGCAGCACTTCCTTGATGCTCCAGCTGCCCTGCTGTCCGGGGTGGTAGTAGCGTTCGCGCGCCACAGGCAGCAGGTCGACCACGCGGGCATTGAGCGCCAGCAGGCCAGGCGCCAGGTCGGCAAAGCGCGCCGCCAGCTCGCCGATGCGGGCGGTTTCGAATCCGGCGTTGTAGACGAACACCGGACCCTCGCCGGCGCAGGCGCCGAGCAGGGCTTCGGCGAAGCCGCGCGAAGGATCGTCGCCGGACAGGTCGAGGAAGGCGCGGTGCTCCAGCCCGCCCGCATCGTCGAGCCGGTGCACGCTGAACTGGAAGGGAATCATCTGGAAGGGACGGGTGCCCTGCCAGATCGGGACCGCGAATCTGATGGTCTCGAAGTCGATGAAGCAGGCCGGCAGCGGATGCGGCGCGAGGTCGGCGGCGGCGCCCGCGGCATCGAAATACACCTCGCCCGACAGCGTGTGCGACTTGACGCGGCGCTGCTTGTCGTCGAGGAGCTCGTCCGGCAGATCGCGCATGTCGGCGGCGCCGCCGGCGATGCGCTCCTTCAGGGCGCGGCTGGCAATCCGCGGCAGCCAGTGCACCGGGTATTCGGCCGCCGGGGCGCCGCCGCCGCAGTGGGCCGCGAAGCCGCAGGCGTAGGGCGTGTCGCAATGCTCCCCGGGCTGGATTGACGGCTCATCTTCCTGGGCGGCGACGGCCTGGGCGCGGGCGATCCAGGACGCGACCTCGGCGCCGCGTGCGAAGGCCTCGGCGCTCAGATCCTCTTCCACCAGCAGGCCGCGATAATCGCCCTTGCCCGGATAGGTCCAGCGGCTGTCGATGCGGGCCAGCGCGATGCCCTCGAGCTGCACGCCGGCCGCACGCGCCACGTAGGCCTGGATCGCGGCATCTTCGCGGTGGTAGTCCTTGACCGAGGTCGAGGACTTCACCTCGACCATGCGCCAGCGCCGCGCCTCGGGGTCGACGGGCAGCAGGATGTCGGCGAAGGCGAGGGCGCCGGCCGCCGCGAAGCCGGCCTCGAACACCGGTTGCGCGGTGGCGAGCAGTTCCCGGCTGCGCGCAAGCGCCGCATCGAAGCCCTCGGTTTGCGGGTCGAGCAGCACGCCCTGGCCGCCGGGGTCGTACAGGCTGCGCGCCAGGTCGCCAACCTGGTGGCCGACCGCGAAGGCGGCCTGGCTGGCGCCGTCGTCCTGGCGCAGTCGGGGACGGTGGAGTTCGAGCCAGAGACGGCGCTCGCATTGACGGAAGGCCAGCAGTTTCGATTTCGACAGGCGGATGGGCATGATCTGGTAGCTTGGATTGGTTGACCGATTATTGCATTTTTGTTGCCAAAATGAAATAAAATTTCATGGGTTTTCATTGCGCCAGGAAGCCGATCGGCGCCCGCCTGGTCCCCTTGAGCGCGCACTCCTGTTCGAGGGCTGTCACCAGCCGGGCGCCGTCTGCGAAGGGCGCGAAGCGGTGGCGGCGCGCGAGGGCGGCGAAGTCGCCGGGCGTCAGGCGCTCGAGCCCGCGCACCCGCTCGAGGTCCGCGGGCAGCGGCGCGTCCAGGCCCAGCGCCGCGCACTGGCGTGCCAGCATCAGCGCGGCCTGTCCGGCGCCGAGATAATCGAGGCGGATCTTGATGTCGAAGCGGCGCAGCGCCGCCGGGTCGATGTCGTCCATCAGGTTGGTCGAGGCGATGAAGACGCCGCCGAAGCGCTCCATGCGGGTCAGCATCTCGTTGACCCGGGTGACTTCCCAGGAGTGGCGCGCGCCCTCGCGCTCGCGCAGGAAGCTGTCGACCTCGTCGATCATCAGGAGGGCGCCTTCGCGCTCGGCCTGGCGGAAGGCGGCGGCGATCGCCTTCTCGCTGTCGCCGACCCATTTCGAAATCAGCTCGGCGGCGCTTTTCAGCAGCAGCGGCATGCCGAGGCGCCCGGCCAGCCAGCGTCCGAAGGCGCTCTTGCCGGTGCCGGGCGGACCGTAGAGGCAGAGGCGGGCGCTGCGGCTGCTCGCGAGACCTTCCGCCAGCGCGGCCAGGTCGGCGTCGGCATTCAGGATCGCCGGGTCGTAGTGCGCCGGCAGCTGTACGGCGGCGTCGGCTTCCAGTCCCGGATGGCCCTGGGCTTCGAGGGTGCGGCTGGTCAGCCATTCGAGGGCGCGCGCGCTGCCGGCGGCGTCGAAACCGCCGCGGATCGCCCGCACCACCGAGGCCGCGCGGTCGACCACGGCCGGGGCCAGCGCCTCGGCCTGGGCCAGGCGCGCCAGTGTCGGCGCATCCGCCAGGTCGCCGCATGCGGCCTGCAGGATGCGTTCGCGCTGGGCGCGCGGCGGGACCGGCACCTCGACCAGCACGTCGAAGCGGCGCATGAAGGCCGGATCGATGCCGTCGATCTCGTTCGACAGCCACAAGGTCGGTACGCGGTTCTGTTCCAGCGCGCGGTTCAGCCAGGCCTTGCGCCGCTGCGCCAGGCCGCGCCCGCCGAGCGGAGTGCCACCATCGCTGAACACGTCCTCCACCTCGTCGAACAGCAGCAGGGCGCGGCGGCGGTCGAAGAAGCTCTGGGCGGCGCGGTAGGCGCGCAGGCGGCGTTCGCCGTTGACCGGCTCGCCGTCCTCGTCTTCGCTGGCGACTTCGAACAGCTCGCAGCCGAGGGCCGCCGCGAGGGCGCGCGCCAGTTCGCTCTTGCCGGTGCCGGGGGCGCCGTGCACGAAGATGTTCACGCCCTCGCGGCTGGCAGCCAGGGCCTGGGTCAGGTAGGGACGCAGGATCGCCAGCGCCTCGCCGAGGTGGGGGAAGTCGTCCAGCGTCAGGCGCGCCGGCGCGCTCGGCGCCACGGTGTCGCGCAACAGCGCGATCGGATCGGTCTCGGATCCGACGATCGATTCGGCGAACTGCTTGGACAGCAGGTCGAGCTTGGAGGTGAGTGTGCCGGTGCTGGCGTGGTCGACGCTCAGCAGGCCCGAGCGCGCCAGGATGCCCTGGGCGGCCAGCGCGGCGCGTACCTGGTCGGCGGGAAGGCCGAGCAGCAGGGCCAGCACGTCGACCACGGCCACCGAGGACAGGCGGCCGAGCTTGTCGGCGGCGCGGTCGAGGGCGGGCTCGTGGTGCAGCATGGTGGCGAAGCTGAGGATGGCGCGTTCGGCGGCGTCGAGGCCCACCAGTTCGGCCAGCCGCGCGATATTCGTCTCGAGGATCGCCGGCAGGCCGTGGTCCTTGGCGCGCTCGGCCTGGCGGTGCAGCTCGCGCAGGCGGGTGCGCACGGCCGCCGGGTCGAAGTCGCGGTCCTCGGGGTCGATCCATTCTTCCAGGCCCAGGGCCAGGGCCAGGGCGTCGTCCATGAAGGAACGGGCGCCCACCAGCTCGCGGTGGCCGGCCAGCGGGACCATCATGCGCAGGATCCACAGGCGGGTGAGGGGCACCAGGGTGCGCGGGGCGGCAGGGGCGGTACGGCGGCGATATGAGGTCATGCATTTCCTCCTTTGATGCCGCCATTCTCCAGCGCGCTGCGACAGGCCATGTCGCAGCGGATGCGCATCGGGATGTGCGCGGCGCCGGCGCCGGGTTATGCTGGCCGCCTTCTTCAAGCACAGGAGCGCCCATGTCGCAACTTACCCTCTATCGCGCCGAAGCGCGCAGCACCCTCAGGACCGGTGTCCCGTTCACGCGCCGCGCCGGCCGCCGCCTGCCATCCAACGTGCCCTTCGTGGTCGACAACATCTGGGAATTCACGCGCCCGGACGGCATGCCGTCGCGCCGCCACTGCGTGTGTGCGAGCCCGACGCCGGCCCTGGCGCTCGAGGGTGCGAGCCAGGGCGAGACCAGGCGCGAAGACTACGTGGCCTGCCGGCTGGAGCTGGTGGGCAGCCCGTGCCTGCTGCAGATCGGCGTCAAGGATGCGCGTTACCACCCGGATGTCGAGAAGGTGCAGCAGGCCGTGCTGGGCGCCTTGCGCAAGGATGGCTGGGCGGAGGCGCCGCTCGAACGCAAGCTGGCGCTGGCGCCGCTGTTCGTGCCGGGCCTGAGCCGGGAGGAACTGCGCGCGGCGATGGCGCGCGAGCCGCTGCTGGCCGAGGTGGTGGAGAGCGCCGCGGCCAGGGTCACGCTCTGGACCCCGCTGGCGGCGCCGCATCCGGAGGGCGAAGTCTTCTTCGAACTGGACGAAGGCCAGGCCTTCATCCTGCATCCGCTGGCGGACCAGGCCTCAGGCGGGCGCGCCGCAGCGTGCTAGGAAGGCGCCGAACAGCTCGCGCAGCAGGGGAATGCGGGCGTTCAGGCGGTGGTCGCCCTGCACCAGGTGCAGGGTGCAGCCGCGCAGCCGCGCAAAATGGATCGCGTTCCCGCAGGGGATGACCTCGTCGTCCCAGCCGTGCACGATCTCGGTGCGCGCGGCCGGCACTGCCGGTTCCTGGCTCGGGTAGGCGTGGATGCCGAGGGCCGGCGCCAGCAGGAAGACGCCACGCGCGCCGAGCCGCATGGAAGCTTCGGCCGCGACCCAGCCGCCCATGCTCGACCCGACCAGCAGCAGCGGACCGCGCACGCCGGCGCAGGCGTCCATCAATTGCGCCAGCCGGGCCGCCGGATCGGTGGTGTGCGAGTAGTCGAGGGAGGCGGTGTCCCAGCCGTGCTGCTGCGCCACGGCGGCAAGGGCGACGATCTTGCTGCCGGCCGGGCCGCTTTCCTTCCCGTGCATGAAATGGACCAGTCCTCGGGTCATCGGTGTTCTCCTTCAGCGGCCGGCGATCAGCGATGCCAGCAGGTTGCCATGGCCGACCAGGTGGTGGCGCGCGTCGCGCGTGGTGTCGCTGCGCGGATCATAATAGCCGACGACGTGGTGGCGCGCGTCCCTCGCGGTCTGTTTGCCGTCGGCGGCGGTGTCGATGTAGCCGATGGTGTGGTAGCGGGCATCGGTCAGGGTTTGTCTGCTCATCGTTTCTCCTGGTGGGGGCGGGGTCCGGCCAATGTAGGGCCGGCGGCGACAGGCGGTGTCGCAGCGCGCATGCGACGCCGCCTGTCGCGGCCAGCCCCAGACTGTCGGCTCGTCGAATAGAAAGGAACAGGCATGGATGAGGTTTACGTGGCCGGCGACGGCTTCATGGTGGTTGCCGGCGGACAGACCGGCGCCGACCGCGCGGCGCTCGACTGGGCGATCGAACAGGGCATCCCGCACGGCGGCTGGTGCCCGCGCGGCCGCAAGACCGAGGACGGCGTGCTGCCGGAACGCTACCGGCTGAAGGAGACCCCGGCCAGCGCCTACCTGCAGCGCACCGAATGGAATGTGCGCGACAGCGACGCCACCCTGATCTTCACGCTCGACGACCGGCTCGACGGCGGTTCGAAACGCACCGCCGCCTTCGCGGACAGCCTGGGCAAGCCCTGGCTGCAAGTACGTCCCGGCGTCCATCCGAAATACGTCGCGCGCTTCCTGGCGCGGCATGGCGTGAAGGTCCTGAACGTGGCCGGCAAGCGCGAATCGTCGGCGCCGGGGATCGGCGAACTGGTGCGGCAGGTGCTGTCGCAGGCCATACAACGGTGAAGGAGCCGGAGATGGCGCATATCGTCCTGCTGGGGGATTCGATCTTCGATAACGCCCCCTACGTGCCCGCCGGGACCGAAGTCCAGGCGCAGCTGGAGTCGCTGGTGGCAGGCAGCCACCGCGTCTCGCTGCTGGCCCGCGACGGCGCGGTGCTGGCCGACATGGTGGGGCAGGTGGCGCGCCTGGCTTCGCTGCCGCAGGCGGCCGACTGGCTGCTGGTGAGCTGCGGCGGCAACGACGTGCTCGACCTGGTGGGCGCGATGCAGTCCAGGGTCGGCTCGGTGATCGAGGCGGCGAGCCTGCTGGCCGACTGGCAGGCCGGCTTCCGGCGCGACTACCGGCGCATGCTGAACGTCGTGCTGTCCAGGCGGAAGCCGGTGGCCGTGGCCACGATCTACGATGGCGTACCCGGCCTCGATCCGGGATTGCGCACCGCGCTGGCGCCCTTCAACGACGTGATCCTGCGCGAGGCGGCCGTGCACGGGCTGCCGGTACTCGACCTGCGCCTGGTCTGCGGCGAAGCCGGCGACTATTCGCCGGTCTCGCCGATCGAGCCCTCGGCGCAGGGCGGCGCGAAGATCGCTGCCGCGATCGCGCAACTGGTGCGCGAACAGGATCCGGCGGCCCCGCGGACGGTCGTGTATGGCGCCCCATCCTGAGCGCACGGGATTTCCGGTTGGCAATATTTTTGGTAACATGGGATTTTGAACCAAGCATGGATTTCCGATGCCGACCAACCAGCAATCCCTCCTGCGCCAGTGGCATATGCTGCGCATGGTGCCGCGCGCGCCCGCCAAGGTCTCGGCCAAGGACTTGTGCGAACGGCTGTGCGCGGCCGATTTCAACGTCACCAAGCGGACCGTCGAGCGCGACCTGAAGGAATTGTCGAACGTGTTCCCGATCGCCGTCGACAACCGCGACAAGCCCTATGGCTGGAGCTGGCTGCGCGACGCCTCGAGCTTCGACCTGCCCGGCCTGACCCTGCCGGAAGCCCTGACCCTGACCCTGGTCGAGCAGCACCTGCGCCACCACCTGCCGCCCAGCGCGGTCGATGCCTTGCGCCCGCATTTCCAGTCCGCCGCCCGCACCCTGTCGACGGTGGACGACAACACCCCCTCGCGTGCCTGGCTGGACAAGGTCCGCAGCGTGCCGCCCCAGCAGCCGCTGCTGCCGCCGCGCCTGGACGACGACTGCCAGCGCGGCATCTACCTGGCGCTGATGCAGGACCGCCAGCTCAAGCTGCATTACCGCAAGCGCGACGCCGAGGCCGCCACCATCTACCCGTCCGTGCATCCGCTGGCCGTGGTGCAGCGCGGCGGCCTGGTCTACCTGGTCTGCATGTTCGCCGGCTATGACGACGTGCGCACCCTCGCGCTGCACCGGGTGCAGCAGGCCGAGGTGCTGTACGAACCGGCGCGCCGGAATCCCGGTTTCGACATCGATGACTATATCGCTTCCGGCCAGTTCGGCGTCATCGCCGGCGCGCCGGTCAGGCTGCGGGCGCTCTTCACGCGCACCGCCGGCGAGCACCTGTTCGAGACGCCGCTCAGCGCCGACCAGGTGCTCACCGCCGATGGCGATGGCCGGCTGCAGCTGACGGCCACGGTGCCGCATACCCGCGAACTGGTGTGGTGGCTGCTCGGCTTCGGCGACGGCGTCGTGATCCAGGAGCCGGCCGGCCTGCGCGAGGAACTGGCCGGGATCGCGCAGCGGATGGCGGCGGCCTATGCCGCCAATCCGGAAGCCGTCGCCGCCTAGGCCCCGGCGTCTAGCCCATCGCGGCCGCCAGGCAGCGTTCCGCCGCCGCCGACAGCACCAGCTCCACCGCCATCTGCGCCCGCGTCAGGGCCACGAACAGGCGCCGGCGCGCGGCGTCGTCGAGCATAGCGAAGTCGAATTCGGTGACCACGACCGCCGGCGCGCTCTGGCCCTTGTAGCGGTAGACCGATTCGACCAGCAGCTCGCCCTCGCTCCAGCGCGGCTCGCCGTTGCGGTCGTATTCGCCGGTGAAGCGGCGGGTGCGCCACGGGCCGATGCCGGCCCGGTTGAGCAGGGCGGAGCGCTCGCGCCCACGTCCGGAGACGACCGCGATGTCGGCCAGCGCGAAGCCGCGCGCCAGCAGCGCGGCGACGGCGGCCTCGGTCTGGGCCAGCAAGGCCTCGTCGGAACCGTAGCTGCGGATGCCCGGCAGCTCGCCGGGGTAGGGATTCAGGCTGCGGACCGGCGGATCGACCAGGCCGAAGGCGTTGATGGTGTCGCAGATCGCGCGCGGGCTGCGGAAGTTGTCGCTGCAGCGGATCGTGACCGCCTCGGCCAGCTCGAAGCCTTCGTGCTGGTACAGGCGCTGGGATTCGTCCTCCAGCACGTAGAGCTTGCCGCCGGGGCGCAGGCGGCCGCACAGGCTTGCCACCCAGGCGGCGTCGAAGTCCTGGGCTTCGTCGATGACCAGCAGGTCGAGGGAGGGCGCGAAGCCCGGGCTGGCCTCCAGGTAGGCCGCGGTGGTGCGCTCGAAGCCGCGGGGCGAGAAATCCGGCTCGCCGTGCACGCGGCGGAAATGGTCGACGCAGAGTTCGTGGAAGTTGACGACCTCGACTTTCGGCGAGGCCAGCCGCCGCACGTGGTCGGCCAGGCTCCGGTTGAAGCAGACGTAGCTGGCCCGCAGGCCGGCGCCGGCCGCGTCTTCGAGCAGTTGCATGGCGAGCTGGGTCTTGCCCGAGCCGGCGGTGGCCTGGATGCGGTAGACCCCGGACGGCGCCTCGATGCGCGGCACCCAGGTCGCCAGGCCGTCCGACAGCCGCCGCACCGCGCCCTGCAGCTGGTCGCGCATCGCCGCCAGGTCGGGTGTGACGCGGAACTGGTTCAGCAGCAGGCGGCGCAAGGCGTCGCGGTCGGCGCCGCGGCTGGCCTCGTCCAGCCAGCCGCGCACCGTCGACACCATCTGGCCGTAGCGGGCGGCGTCGATGATGCGTTCGCGCGGCATCGAGATCAGCTGGCCATCGCCGAGCTCGTAGTCGGGCAGGACCAGGCAGCTCATCACGGTGGCGTCGAGCCCCGCTTCCTGCAGGCGCCTCTGCATGGCGACGCGCTGCAGGCGGCCCTGGCGGGCGACGTCGGATTCGCCGTTGCCGTAGAGCTTGAAGATCCCGCCGTCGCGCAGCACCACCGCGCCGGCCTTCACCTCCAGCAGCAGCAGCGCGCCCGCCGGCGACAGCACCGCGATGTCGATCTCGCCATAGCAGTCCCGTCCGCCGCTCAGCGTATGCAGGGCGATGTTGTGGAAGACGTCGAAGCCGGCGGGCAGGTGGTCGCGCAGGCGCTCGAGGACTTCGAGTTCGCGGAAGCGGCCGCCATCGACGCGTAGGGGCGGAAGCAGGTTGGGAGAAACGGTGGCCATGGCACACGGCAAAGTAAAGAACTTTCCTATTATCAATAAAGTTGCCGGCCTTGCCCAGCCTTGCCCGAGAGATATTTTTATGGCAATGTGCGATTTCACGTGCGCGGATGGCAAGCTTTTCCGTGTATTCATGAATTGATAAGACGGAGAATCGCCATGCAGGGAAAACATCTCTCGTACGCCCTCGCGAGCACGACGCTCGCGATCGGCATGACGACGGCCGCGATCGCGGCGCCGGCCAATACGGCCCAGTCCCCGGCCAGCGCGGCCGCCGCCAGCGCCTACAACCAGCCGCCGAAGGAAATCCTCGACGTCATGCGCGCGCCGCCGCCGCCGTCGCCCTCGCTCAGCCCGACCCGCGACAAGCTGATGCTGATCACCATGGAGGAATACCCGTCGATCGCCAAGGTGGGCACGCCCTTCCTGCGCCTGGCCGGGGTGCGTATCGAACCGGGCAACCACAGCCAGCACGACACCCCGGGCGGCTATGGCATCCCGCCCTGCGTGAGCGCGATCGACCTGGTGCAGGTTGCCGACGGCAGGCAGGTGAAGGTCAAGCTGCCGGCCGGCGCCTGCCCGCGCCGCCCGGTGTGGAGCGCGGACGGCCAGCGTTTCGCCTTCGAGAACATCACCAATGAAGCGGCCGAGCTGTGGGTCGGCGACGCCAAGACCGGCGCGGTACGCCGCCTGCCGGGCGTGCGCCTGAACCAGATGTTCGGCGACCAGGTGCAGTGGATGCCCGACCAGAAGACCCTGCTGGTCAAGCTGGTGCCGGCCCGCAAGGCGCCACCGCCGGAAGCGCCGGGCGCCGCCGGCCCCGGCATCCAGGAATCGATCGGCGCAACCGGCCAGAGCAGCACTTACGAAAACCGCGACACCCTGCGCAACCGCTACGACGAAGAGCTGTTCAACTACTACGGCACGTCCCAGTTGGCGCTGGTGGACGCCGCCAGCGGCAAGCTCACGCCGGTCGGCAAGCCGGGCATGTACGAGGAACTCGATGTGGCGCCGGACGGCCGCCACGCCGTCGTGGTCGAGATCCGCACCCCGTATTCCTACGTCACCACCTTCGACCGCTTCCCGAAACAGATCGATATCTGGGACCTGGGCCAGCGTACGGCGAAGGGCGCCAATCCGGTGGTGCGCGAGATCGCCGCGCTGCCGCTGGCCGACCGCGTGCCGAACCGCGGCGTGCCGACCGGTCCGCGCAACTTCAGCTGGCGTCCGCTTGAACCGGCGACCCTGGTCTGGGCCGAGGCGCTGGACGGCGGCAATCCGAACGTGCAGGCGGCCGAGCGCGACAAGCTGATGATGCTGAAGGCGCCGTTCAATGGCGCGCCAAGCGAGATCACCCGCACCCAGCAGCGCTTTGGCGGCCTGGCCTGGAGCGAGCAGCCGGGCGTGGCCCTGCTGAGCGACTACGACGTCAACCGCAAATGGGTCCGCACCTGGCAGATCAACGTCGACGATGCACAGAACTCGCGCCGCCTGATCTGGGACATGTCGAGCGACGAGAAGTACGCCGATCCGGGCCGCCCGGTGCGCCGCCAGCTGGCCAACGGCTTCCCGGTGATCCGCGTCGACGGCGACAGCATCTTCCTGTCGGGCACGGGTTCGTCGCCGGACGGCGACCGTCCTTTCCTCGACAAATTCAACCTGAAGACCCAGCAGGCCGAGCGCCTGTTCCGCAGCAGTAAGACTTCATACGAGCAGTTCATCGGCTTTGCCGGCAACGACACCGGCCGCCTGCTGACCTGGTACCAGTCGGCCACCGAAACCCCGAACGCCTTCGTGCGCACCCTGGGCGCCGCCACCCCGGCCGCCGCCGGCGAGCCTGGCTATGCCTCGTCGAGCGCGGCGCTGACCCATCTGCTTGATCCGACCCCGCAGGTCCGCGAGATCAAGAAGCGCCTGGTCAAGTACAAGCGCGCCGACGGCATCGAGCTGTCCTTCACCCTGTACACCCCGCCGGGCTACAAGGAAGGCACGCGCCTGCCGACCATCCTGAACGCCTATCCGCTCGACTACGCCGACGCGTCCAAGGCCGGCCAGACCACCGGCTCGCAAGCCACCTTCACCCGCCTGCGCCAGTACCGCCTGCTGCTGCTGTCGGGCTATGCCATCATCGACAGCGCCGCCTTCCCGATCGTCGGCGATCCGCGCAAGGCCTACGACACCTATACCGAGCAGCTGGTGGCGAATGCCAAGGCGGCCGTCGACGAAGCCGTGCGCCTGGGCGTGACCGATCCGGACCGCATCGGCGTGACCGGCCACAGCCACGGCGCGCTGATGACCGCCAACCTGCTGGCGCATTCGACCCTGTTCAAGGCCGGCGTGGCCACCAGCGGCTCCTACAACAAGTCGCTGACCCCGTTCGGCTTCCAGAACGAGCGCCGCTCTGTGTGGGAAGCGCCGGACGTCTACACCAAGGCCTCGACCTTCTATTACGCGGACAAGCTGAAGACCCCGCTGCTGCTGGTGCACGGCGCCGACGACGCCAATCCGGGCACCACGCCGCTGCAGTCGGTCAAGCTGTATGAAGCGATCCGCGGCAACGGCGGCGTGACCCGCCTGGTGATGCTGCCGCACGAGCCGCACTGGTACGCGGCGCGCGAGTCGAACGAACAGCTGGTCTACGAGATGCTGCGCTGGTTCGACAAGTACGTGAAGAACGCCGCACCGGCGGGCGCGGCGACGCAGACGGCCAGTCGCTGATCCGCCGGTCCGCCGGGACATCGAAAAGCCTGCTTCGGCAGGCTTCAAGAACCATCGCGCAATCGCGCACCTTGGAGAGCCAGCAGATGTCCACCATACCCGCGACCGTCGAGCAGGGCATACAGGCCGCCGGCGTCGGCCGCTTCCAGTACCGGCTGTTCGTCATCTTCGGCCTGGTCTGGATGGCCGACGCCATGCAGGTGCTGTCGATCGGCTTCAGCGCGCCCTCGATCGCGCGGACCTTCGGCATCGCCATGCCGAAGGCGCTCGAGACCGGGACCTTGTTCTTCATCGGCATGCTGGTCGGCGCCTTCGTGTTCGGGCGCCTGGCGGACCGGATCGGGCGCCGTCCGGTGCTGATGGGCGCGGTCGTCATCGATGCCTGCTTCGGCGTGGCGTCGAGCTTCGCGCCCGACTTCAGCTGGCTGCTGGCGCTGCGCTTCCTGACCGGCATCGGCGTCGGCGGCACCCTGCCGGTCGACTACACGATGATGGCCGAATTCCTGCCCAGCGACCGGCGCGGCCGCTGGCTGGTGCTGCTCGAATCCTTCTGGGCGGTCGGCACCCTGCTGCTGGCGGTGCTGGCCCTGCTGGCGCTGCGCTGGGGCGACGACGCCTGGCGCGTGATCTTCTTCGTCACCGGCATTCCCGCGCTGGTCGGCGTCGTCCTGCGGCTCTACGTGCCGGAATCGCCGATGTACCTGAACCGCAACGGCATGCCGGACAAGGCGCGCACGGTGCTGGAGCGGGTCGCCAGGGTGAATGGACGAGAGGGCGCGATTCCCGAGCTGCGTCCGGAACCGCCGGCGCGGACCTCGCTGCTGGCGCTGTTTTCCGCCGGCCTGCGCCGCAGGAGCATCTGCCTGTTCCTCGCGTGGGCCCTGATCTCGATCGCGTACTACGGCGTGTTCGTCTACCTGCCGGTGCGGCTGAGCGCCCAGGGCTTCGGTTTCATGCGCGGCCAGGAATTCCTGATCCTGCTGGCGCTCGTGCAGTTGCCCGGCTTTGCGCTGTCGGCCTATGGCGTCGAACGCTGGGGGCGCAAGCCGACCCTGGTGGGCTTCCTCCTGCTGAGCGCCGCCGGCTGCATGTTCTACAGCTTCGGCAGCGCCACCCTGGTGGTGGTCGGATCGACTTTGCTGATGAGCTTTGCGCTGCTGGGCACCTGGGGCGCGCTGTATGCCTTCACGCCCGAAGTGTATCCGACCGGCCTGCGCGCCAGCGCCATGGGCACGGCGGGCGCCCTGGCGCGCTTCGGCGGCCTGTTCGCGCCGGCGATCGTGGCGCCGGTGATGGCGACGCGATTCACGCTGTCGCTGGTGATGCTGGCGGCCTTCCTGGCGGCCGGCGCGGTCGCGGTGCTGTGCGTGGACGTCGAATCCCGCAACCGTAGCCTGGATTAAGAGCGCCGCTTCCCGCCGATCATGAGCCAGGCGCCCAGCGACGACGCCAGCGCCAGCAGCGCCGACAGCGCCATCACCCGGCGGAAGCCGGCGACGAAGGACTCGGCAACGGCGCGTTCGACGGCCTGCCTTGCCCCCGCCGGCGTCGCGGCGGGCAGGCGGATCGCCGCCAGCTTGCCGCGCTGGGCCTCGACCTCCACCCGCAGCGGGGCCGGCAGCGTCAGCTCGTTCAAGCGCTGCGCCAGGGCGCGGTCGAAGGCCTGGCTCATCACGATGCCCAGCAGGGCGATCGCCAGCAGGCCGGCCGCGCGCGACACCGCATTGTTGACGCCGGAGGCCAGGCCGGCGCGGCCCGCATCGAGGGTGTTCATGACCGTGGTCGTCAGCGGCGCCACCGTGACCGTCATGCCGAAGCCCAGCACCAGCACGGCCGGCAACCAGGTGCGCCAGTAACTGCCGCCGATGCCGGGCAGGGCGAACAGGGCGAAGCCGGCGGCCGCGATGGCCGGTCCGACCACCAGCGGACCGCGGGCGCCGAAGCGGTCGACCAGGCCGCCCGCCCAGCGCGACAGCGAGAACATCAGCAGGACGAAGGGCATCAGGGCGGCGCCGGCCGCGGTGGCTGAATAGCCCTGCACCTGGATCAGGTTCAGCGGCAGGAAGAACATCAGGCCGCCCAGCGCCGCATACAGCAGCAGGGTCAGCAGGTTGGCGCCGCTGAAATCGCGCGAGCGGAACAGGCCCAGCGGCAGCATCGGCGCCGGATGCCGCAGCTCGACCAGGACGAAGGCGCCGAACGCTGGCGGCGCCAGCAGCAGGGCCGCGATCACGGCGGCATCGCCCCAGCCGCGCGTGGACGACTCGATCAGGCCGAATACGAGGCAGCCGAGGGCCGCGCTGACGAGCAGGGCGCCCAGCCAGTCCGGGCGCCGCGGCGCCTCCGGGCTGCGGCTTTCGGGCACATGCCGGAACGTGAGGAAGAGCACGATCGCCACCAGCGGCAGGTTTATCCAGAAGGCCAGGCGCCAGGATACGTGTTCGATCAGGAAGCCGCCCAGGACCGGGCCGAGGGCGGCGGTGATGGCGCTGTAGCCGGACCAGGTGCCGATCGCGCGGCCGCGTATGTTCTCCGGAAAGGAGGCGCTGATCAGCGCCAGGCTGCCCGGCACCAGCAGGGCGCCGCCGACGCCCTGCAGCGCCCTGGCCCAGATCAGTTGCTGGATGCCGCTCACCAGCCCGCACACGGCGGAGGCGGCGCCGAAGATGAGCACGCCGACGGCGAATACCCGGCGCCGCCCGTAGCGGTCGCCCAGGCTGCCGCCGAGCAGCAGCAGGGCGGTCAGCAGCAGGGTATAGGATTCGATCACCCACTGGGCCTGCGCCACCCCGGCGTTGAACTCCTTTTGCAGGGCCGGCAGGGCCACGTTGACGACGGTGCCGTCGATGAACACCATGCCGGACGCCAGGATGCTGTTGGCCAGCACCCACACCCGCGCCGCCGGCGCGCAAGCCGGGCCGCCATCCTTCATCGCGGCCCCCCATATGGCGGGCGGACCGCGTTCGCGAACACAGCTATCGAGTCGGCATCCATCTTCCAACTCTAGCACTTGGCGCGCCGGTTTGGGCGCCGCCCGAACTTCCCGGTCTCAGGCGTTTCTTGCCTGCCGTATGGCCGCGACCAGGCTGTCGAGCCGCGTGCCTTCGCAGCTGATCGCCACCCCGTCCGGAAACTCCGGCGCGGTCAGTTTGGTCAGCACCGAACCGCTGGGCATTTCCACCGCCAGGCGCGCACCGCGCTCCCAGGCGTGGCGCACCGTATCCGCCCACAGGACCGGCCGCGCCATGTTGGCGGCCAGGTCGGCGCCGATGCGGCGGCCGTCGAACAGGGCGCGCGCCAGGCTGCTGCTGATCGAGGCGATGCGCGGACGTTCCAGCGCCACCTGGTCCATGGCGCAGGCCAGGGTGCGTGCCTGCTCGTCCAGCAGTTCGCAGTGCGAGGGCACCGGCACCGCCAGGCGTTCGGCGCGCTGGGCGCCCTGGCCGAGTGCGAGCGCGGCCACCGCATCGAGGGCCGCGTCGGCGCCGGCGATCACGATCTGGCGCGGCGCATTCAGGTTGGCCAGGTAGACTTCGCTGCCGGGGCCATGGACCTTGGCTACCAGCGGCTCGAGCTGCTGGCGGGTCAGGCCGCCGATCGCCGTCATGCCGTAGCCGTGCGGCCAGGCGTCTTCCATCAGGCGTCCGCGCAGCTCGACCAGGCGGACCGCGTCGCCGAAAGCCAGGACGCCGGCCGCCACCGCCGCCGGCCAGGCACCGATCGAGAGGCCGGCCACCATCTTCGGCCCCGCCTCGTGCGCCGCCAGCAGGCGCGCCATGGCGACGCCGGCCACCAGCAGGCAAAGCTGGACCGCCACCGTGGAGCGCAGCGCGTCTTCGCCGTCCAGCGCCAGCACGTCCCGCGACAGGGCGGCGGAGGCCTCGGCCAGCGTGCGCGCGATTTCCGGATGATCCGGGAGCGTGTGCAGCATCCCGGGCTTTTGCGCGCCCTGGCCGGGGAAGGTGAACAGGACGCTCATGCCGCCTCGCTCGCCGCCGGCTGCGGCTCCCAGGGGTCGTCCACCAGCCGCGGGCCGTGGTCGGTCTTCAGCATGGTCTTGCCGCCGCGCGCGTATTCCGCCAGCGCGAAGCCGCCGGCGCCGGTGTCGATCTGGAGGTCGATGCGGCAGCCGATGTGGTCATGCATGGCGCATAACTCGGCCGTCAAGGCGGGCGGCAGGGGCTGCGGCGACCGCACCACGAGGTCCAGGTCGCTGGTCGGCCGCAAGACCGGCAGGCCGCTGGCCAGCCAGAAGCCGGTGCCGCCGGCCGGTCCCCACTCCAGGTCCAGGTCCCGCAGGCGCGGCGCCAGCGCAAGCAGGGCGGCGATGCAGGGAAGGGTATCCGCGCAGCCCTCGACGCGGCCCGGCTCATTCAGCAGGTCCTGCGCCAATTGTCGCGGCGTGATCCTGCGTGCGATGCCGGCCAGGGAGATGTGGCCGGCGCAGCGCTCGCTGCGCTGCAGGCCGCGCGCGCCGACCGCCACCCGGTCCGGCCCGGCCGCCGCGCGCCGCACCACCACCGGCGCTTCCTGCAGCCAGACCGCGTCCAGCCAGCCGGGCCGGGTGTCGCAGGCGCAGGCTTCGAAGGTGTCGGGATGGCGCAGGAACAGCAGGTCGTGCGCCTGGGGCCGAAACCCGGGCATGTTCATCTTCAGCCCACCAGCGAACGGGTCGCGAAGAACAGCAGCGAGGGGCCAAGCAGGCAACCGAGGCCGGTGTGGAAGGTCGCGACCAGGGCGCCGTAGGGTACCAGGGCGCGGTCGGTGGCCGCCAGGCCCGCCGAGACGCCGCTGACGGTGCCGGCCAGGCCGCCGAACACCATCGCCGAGCGCGGCGTGCGCAGGCGCAGGAAGCGTGCCGCCGCCGGCGTGCCGACCATCACCATGATCGACTTCACCAGGCCGGTGGCGATCGACAGCGCCATGATGTCGGACGGCGCGCCGATTGCCGCGCCGGTTACCGGGCCGACGATGTAGGTGACGGCGCCGGCGCCGATGGTGGTGATGCTGACGGCGTCGCGGTAGCCGAAGCTCCAGGCCACGCAGGCGCCGACGATGAAGGGCAGCACGGTGCCCAGCAGCAGTGCGGCGACGCCGACCAGGCCGGCCTTGCGCGCCTCGACCACCTGCACTTCGAAGGCGGTGGCGGTGATGGCGAAGTCGCGCAGCATGGCGCCGCCCATCAGGCCGACGCCGGCGAACAGCGAAACGTCGGCCAGGCCTTTCTGGCCGCCGGTCTGGATGCCGCCCCAGTAGGCCAGGATCAGGCCGATCAGGATGGCGATGGCCGAGCCGTGCACGCGGCCGAAGGTGAGACGCTTCGACAGCTGCATGGAGACGATCATCACCACGCCGACCAGGGCGAAAGCCAGCACGAGGCCATTGTGTTTTGCGGTTTTTTCGAGCAGTTCCAACATGATCGTCTCCTCAGGCGCGATGCGGCGCGGCATGTGCCTTGGCTTGCGCCTCGGGCACGTTGCGTTCGGTACGGTTGATCAGCGAGACGAAGCAGGCGCATACCAGCACGCTGCCGGCGGCGGCCAGCAGGGCCACCGGGCCGCCGCGCAGGGCCGCGACCACGTTCTGGGTCGCGGCCATCGCCACCACCACCGGGATGTACATCGCGCCCCAGAAGCCCACGCCCATCTCGGTGGTCTGCGGCATCAGTCCGCGCTTGTGCAGCCAGAGCCGCGCGCAGATCAGCAGGATCATGGCGATGCCGACCCCACCGACGTTGGTTTTGACGCCCAGCAGCGTCCCGAGCAGGTCGCCCAGGAAGATGCCGAGCAGGTGGCATACGGCCAGCAATGCGGTTCCATAGATAATCATGTCTGTCTCCTGTACTTCGTCCAAGAAAATGGGGCGGGCGCCGGATCTTGTTATTGGTGGCGTCCCGCGGGGTTCACGCGGCGGTCCTCAGTCGGCATCCTCCCACTGCGCTTGCAGCAGTTCGCGCACGCGGCGCGAAGCCTGGCGGTGCTGTCCGTTCAGCCGGCCGGAAAGGTCGCGTTCGCGGTCTTCCAGGATGTCGGCCAGCGCCGCTTCGAGGGTGGCGTGGACGAGGGTGATGTCGCGCTCTTCGGGCAGCGCCAGGTCGTTCAGCTGCAGCACCTTCCACAGGATGCCCAGCGAGGCGAAGCTCCGGATGTCGTAGGCCATCGGCGGTACGGTGGCGGCCAGCTTTTCCAGCGCCTCGACCGAGCGCAGGGTCACGCGCGCCGCCGAGGCCTTGCCCATCGCATGCACCATCACGGCCGGGTCGTCCAGCGCGATCAGGCGGTTGGCCTGGTAGCCGTGGGCCAGGAAGGCGCCCGACATCGCCAGCCCGACGACCAGGCCGATCACCGGATGGCCGGCCTGGCGCGCCTGGGCATAGGCGCCGGCGGCGCCGGCCAGGGCCTGGTGGATGCCGAAGGCTTCCTCGCGCCGGCCATAGGCCTGGCTCGGCACGTCGATCACGGCGACGATCGGACGTTTTACGGATGCCTCGCGGTCCATGGCGACCACTTCCTGCACCGCCTTGGCCAGCTGCCAGCCTTCGACCAGGCCGACCTCGCCGTTGCGGGCGCGCGGAAAGCGGTTGTCCGGATCGGGTACCACGGCGATATAGCGCGCCGGCTGGCCGGCCAGCACGGCATCGCAGACCTGGACGGCGGCCCAGTCATGCACGGGGCGGGCGCCGCCGGTGAGCAGGCGCAGCCACATGGCGCCGCGGGTGGGCTTCTGTTGTTCCATCATGCGTCTCCCTGGCTCGGGTTGTAGATTGCGCGCACGTCGTCCGGCGTCGCCTGTTCGCGCGTGTCGACACGCCGCAGGCAGGCCAGGTAGTGGTCGGCGCGTTCGCTGCGGTGCTCGGCCGGCACGCCCTGGGCGAACAGGCGCAGCACGGTGGCGCGGATGTCATGGGTGTCGTCGGCCACGCAGGCGTCGGCCAGTCCGGTGGCGACGCGCTGCTCGCCGCCGGTCAGGCCCCAGATCAGGGCGCGCTTTTTCGCGTCGAACTCGGCGACGCCGGCTTCCTGCTCGATCACCTGCGGCCCGTTCAGGCCGAGCCGCGCTTCGCGCGTGAGAACCAGGTAAGAGCACAGCCCGGCGGCGATCGACATGCCGCCATAGCAGCCCACCGTGCCCGTGCTGACGCCGATCACCGGCTGGTAGCGGCGCAGGTCGACGATGGCCGACTGGATCTCGGCGATGCCGGCCAGGCCCAGGTTGGCTTCCTGCAGGCGCACGCCGCCGGTCTCGAACAGGATCACGGCCCGGGTCGGGATGCCGCGCAGGTTGTCGCGCGCCGCCAGTTCCAGCGCGCCTGCAATCTTGGCGGCGGCGATCTCGCCCATGCTGCCGCCCTGGTAGGCGCCTTCGATGGCCAGCACCACGGTCGGGTGGCCGTCCAGCCTGCCCTTGGCGACCACCACGCCGTCGTCGGCCTGGGTCACCAGCTTCTGCATCGCCAGCCAGGGCGAGTGCAGGCGCTCGAAAGGACCGGCCAGTTCGCGCATGCTGCCCGGATCGAGCAGGGCCTGGGCGCGGCTGCGGGCGCCGCGCTCGATGAAGCTGTCGCGCTTCAGGAATTGATCGATGCCGGTGCTCATGGCGTGGTTCCTCCTTGCGTCACCTCTTCGAAAGCTTGCTCGATGCGCATCCGCACCACGCCCGGCGTCGCGCCGTTGTCGTTGATCTCGATGCGTGCGGCCGGCAGGCTGCCGGGCCCCAGTACCCGTTCCAGCAGCGCCTTCCAGGTGCCGCCGTAGCCGTCCACCGAGGTCTGCACCGCCACCGTGGTGCGGCCCGCATCGCCCGGCTCGAGCAGGACCTCGAGGTCGCCCGAGGCCACGACCCCGGCCACCGTGCGGCCGCCGAGCGGCTGGCCGGCGCCGAATTCGAATTGCAGTCTTTCCATGATTTACTCGTCTCCTTGCGACTGTTCTGTTTCGCTGCCTTGTTCAATGGCGTCCAGCAGCAGCGCCGCCGCCAGCAGGTCCGCGGCGCCGCCCGGCGACACGTGCAGCAGGCGCATGCGCGTCTCCAGGGCGCGCAGGGCCTTGCGGCCGTTCGGCGTGCCGATGCCGCCCAGCGCCAGCACGCGCCGCGCGCCGGCCTGGGTGGCGTCGAGGGCCTTGCGGCGGCCGCGCGCCAGCAGGCAGGTGTCGTCCAGTCGGGCCATCACGGCCAGCAGGGCGTTCACGCGCGCCTGGGCTTCGCTGTCGCCGCGTGCGCGCGACAGCCGCAGCATCGGCAGCGCCAGCCGTACCACGGCCGGGAAGCCGGCTTTCGCCTGGCCGCGGGCGCCGCCGACGCCGTGTTCGCGGCAGGCCAGTTCGCCCTTGTTGCCGGTGCTGGCCGGCGCATCGGGATCCTCGATGCGGGCCAGCAGGCCGGCGCCGCCGGCGATCGCCGCGGCGTCCGCCTTGCCCGGGTGGCGCGCGGCGGCGGTGACCAGCAGGCCCAGTGCCCAGATCGCGCCGCGGTGGGTGTTCACGCCGCCGGTGGCTGCCATCATCAGTCCTTCCGCCTCGCGGCCGATGGCGCCGATCTCGCGGCGCACCGCCGTCGCATCCTGGATCGAGACGCCGGCCTGCGCCATCCGCAGGAAGGCCGGCCGCAGCGCGTGGGCGGAGCGGCACATCAGCAGCCAGGTGAGGTCGCTGTGGGCGCCGCTGCCGCGCATGTCGACCAGGCCCGGTTTCGGGGTCAGCATGGCTTCGTCGACCAGGGCGTCGACGGCCAGCTCGGCCAGGCGTGTGGTCAACCCGTCCGCAAGGCCGGCCGCGCCATGCTGCCGTAATGGATTCAGCGCCGTCATTACCAGCTCCTGAACTTGGCCGGCGGATCGTACAGGCCGCCGGACCAGTCGACCAGTTCGGCGATGCTCTTGGCCGCCAGCAGCGAGCGGGTGGCCTGGCCGCGCTGCACGCCCATGTCCTCGGGCAGGGCGATCAGGCCCTGCTCGCGCATGCGGGCGGTCTGCTTCGGATCGTGGCGCAGGCCGATCGGCGTGACGCCGGCCACCGCCGCCAGCATCGCCTTGCGCTCTTCCAGCGAGCGCGCCTTGTACAGGTAGGCGATGCCTTCCTCGGTCAGCACGTGGGTGACGTCGTCGCCGTAGATCATCACCGGCGCCAGCGGCATGCCGGAGTCCTTGCCGACATCGACCGCATCCAGCGACTCGACGATGGTGGGCGCGCTGCCGTCCTGGAAGGTCTCGACCATCTGCACGACCAGTTTCCTGCCGCGGGCGAGGGGATCGTCGGTTTCGACCAGGTCGAGCCAGGCCGGGGTCGCATGGCGGCGGCCGTGCGGGTCGTGGCCCATGTTCGGCGCGCCGCCGAAGCCGGTCAGGCGGCCGTGGGTGACGGTCGAGGAGTTGCCGAGGCCGTCCATCTGCAGGGTCGAGCCGATGAAGAGGTCGACCGCGTACTGGCCGGCCAGCTGGCAGAAGGCGCGGTTCGAGCGCATCGAACCGTCGCGGCCGGTGAAGAAGATGTCGGGGCGGGCCGCCGTGTAGGCTTCCATGCCCAGCTCGGCGCCGAAGCAGTGCACGCTCTCGACCCAGCCGGATTCGATGGCCGGGATCAGGGTCGGGTGCGGGTTCAGGGTCCAGTTGCGGCAGATCTTGCCCTTCAGGCCGAGCTGTTCGCCATAGGTCGGCAGCAGCAGTTCGATCGCCGCCGTGTTGAAGCCGATCCCGTGGTTCAGCGACTGCACCTGGTGGCGTTCGTAGACGCCGCGGATCGCCATCATCGCCATCAGGATGTGGACCGGCTTGATGAGGCGCGGGTCGCGCGTGAACAGCGGCTCGATGTAGAAGGGCTTGTCCGACTGGACCACGAAGTCGATCCAGGAGCCGGGGATGTCGACCCGCGGCAGGTCCTTCGGATCGTCGACGATTTCGTTCACCTGGGCGATCACGATGCCGTCGCGGAAGGCGGCCGCTTCGACCAGCGCCGGCGTGTCCTCGGTGCTGGGGCCGGTGTACAGATTGCCGGCGCGGTCGGCCTTGTAGCCGGCCACCATCACGACGTTCGGCGCCAGGTCGACGTAAAGACGGGCGTAGAGTTCGACGTAGGTGTGCAGGGCGCCCACCTGCAGCGTGCCCTCCTGCAGGAACTGCGAGATGCGCAGGCTCTGCGGACCGGCAAAGGCGAAATCGAGCTTGTTGGCGATGCCGCGCTCGAACAGGTCGAGGTGTTCCGGCAGGCTCACGCTGGGCATGATCATGTGCAGCTTGCCGACCCGCTCGGGGTCGACCTGCACCAGGCTGCGGGCCAGGAAATCGGCCTGTTTCTGGTTATTCCCTTCGAGGACCACGCGGTCGCCGCTGACGACCAGCTGTTCCAGCGCCTCGACCAGGCGGCCGCTCTGCAGCACCGGGCCGTCGGCCAGGTGGGCCACCCTGGCGATCCGGCGCTGCTTTTCCTGGCGCCGCGTGTCCCACTGCCGCGGCTGAGGGGCTATGCTTCCCATGCTGTCTCCTTACATTGGAATATGAGAGTCTGGTCCCAGCATAGGCAGGGCTGCCTGGCGTTTCAATCAACATGCATAACGAACGTTTACTCTCAAGTTAATGATTTGCGCTAAGCTTGCGCCATGATCGACGACGAAATCACCCTCAAGAAGCTCGAGGTCTTCCTGGCCTTCATGCGCCTGCACAGCCTGGCCAAGGTGGCGGAAGAGCTGGGCCAGAGCACGGTCAGCGTGCACCGCGCCCTGCATTCGCTGGAGGAGGGACTGCACTGCCCGCTGTTCGGCCGCGAGGGCCGCAACCTGGCGCCGCTGCCGGCCGCCTTCGTCTTCGCCCGCCACGCCCAGCGCGCGGTCGAGGAAACCGAGGAGGGCATTCGCAAGGCGCGCGAACTGGCCGGGGTGGCGGGCAGCCGGATGAAGATCGGCTCGCTGTATTCGCTGACCCTGCGCTGCGTGCCGCAACTGCTGATGGGCCTGAAGATGCGGCGTCCGGAATTGCAGATCGACCTGACCCTGGGCTCGAACCAGGAACTGCTGCGCAGCCTGACGGAAGGGAAGCTGGATGCGATCGTGATCGGCCTGCAGGCCCCGGTCGAGGATCCGCAACTGCTGGCGGTGCCCCTGTTCGACGATGACGTCCACCTGGCGGCGCCACGCGAGTCGCCCTACGCCGGCCGCGACTACGTCGACCTGCGCGAGCTGCGCGGCGAAAAATTCATCACCCTGGGCGGCGGTTTCGTCACCTCGGACAGCTTCGACCACGCTTTCCAGCAGGCCGGCTACGTGCCCGAGACCATCATGCGGGTCGGCGACATCTTCTCGCTGATTAACCTGGTCGGCGGCGGCATGGGCTACAGCCTGCTGCCCGGCCGCGTGGCCGGCTTCAGCAGCCGCATCGACCTGATCCCGCTGGACGCCCGCTACGGCTCGCGCCAGACCATCACCCTGCTGCTGTCGCGCTCGCGCGAGCGCGATCCGAACCTGCTGGCGCTGGCCGCCGAATGCCGGATGTACGGGACGCGCAGGGACGACCTGCCACCGGGCTGAGCGTCCCCGTCCCCGTGACTACAGGTGGTAGTCCCCGGCCCGCTCGGGCTGGTACACCACCTCCAGCACCTCCACCGCGAGCTCGGCGCCATCCGCCTGCACCCATGCGAAGCGGTCGCCTTCCGACTGGCCGAGCAGCGCACTGCCGATCGGCGACAATACCGACAGGGTATCGGCGCGCCGTCCGGAATCCTGGGGATAGACCAGGCTCCTGCACAGGGCCGGACCGCGGCCGTCGATGCGGAAGCGGACCGTCGAATACATGGTCACCACCATCGGCGGCACCTCCCATGGTTCGACGATCCTGGCCCGCAGCAGCTCGTTCGACAGCGCATCCTTGCCCGGCATGCGTAGCGGGGCCAGGTTTTCCAGCATCAGGTCGATGCGGTTGAAATCGGTCTTCGACATCGTGATGTTCGGGTTCATCTCGTGCTCCTCGACTGTGCGCCGTGATTCGCGCCGTGATTAGAATTCGACCAGGAACAGCCCGATCGACAGGAACATGGCCACTGCCACGCCGATGCGCTTGCGCACCCGGCGCCGGCGCGCCAGCAGGTCGTTCAGGGAGCGGTATCCCAGTGGCCGCCGCATCGACGGCATGCGCTCGCCGATATGCCGTATTTTTCTAAAACTCTTCATGTGCTTACCTCCATCCGGTCCCGTGGGACGATAGTCGACAGCCGCCCCATGAATCGGGCGGCAAAAAACGTTTGATTGTCTGGAGCTCGGCAAGCGGCGCAAGAGGCCCTTGCCGAGCTTAATGAAGCCGGGCGAGGTGACGCGGCGTCTGGAAGGACAGGCCGCTCGAAGAGGAAAAGGTGTGACGTCGGGTCATGTTGGCCGGGTAGGTGGTTTGCCATCTGCTGAGCAGCCTGTATATTAGCCCACATTGCCGGATTTTCAAGACCCCGCGTGCCACGGAGGCGAGAATGCGCGATGCGATCGTAGTCGGAGGCGGCCACAATGGCCTGGTGTGCGCCTTTTACCTGGCCCGCGCCGGGCTGAAGGTGACGGTGCTGGAGCAGCGCGGCGTGGTCGGCGGCGCCGCGGTGACCGAGGAATTCCATCCGGGCTTCCGCAACTCGGTCGCGTCCTACACCGTCTCCCTGCTGAACCCGAAGGTGATCCGCGAGATGGACCTGGGCGGCCATGGCCTGCGCGTGGTCGAGCGCCCGCTCTCGAATTTCCTGCCGCTGGACGAGTCGCGCTACCTGAAGGTCGGCGCCGGCAGGACGGCGGCCGAGGTGGCGAAATTCTCGCCGCGCGACGCCGAACGCCTCGACGCCTACGCGCGGCACCTCGACGCCGCCGCCGATCTGCTGCGCGAACTGGTGCTGCAGACGCCGCCCAACCGGGTGCAGGGCGGCTGGATGAACGTGCTGCCGGAACTGCTGAAGGCCGGCACGCTGGGTAAGCGCCTGGCCCGGCTGCCTGTGGACACCCAGCGCGAACTGCTCGACCTGTTCACCAAATCGGCCGGCGACGTGCTGGACGGCTGGTTCGAGAGCGCGCCGATCAAGGCCGCCTACGGCTTCGACAGCGTGGTCGGCAACTATGCCAGTCCCTACACGCCGGGATCCGCCTACGTGCTGCTGCACCACGTGTTCGGCGAAGTGAACGGCAAGAAGGGCGCCTGGGGCCATGCGATCGGCGGCATGGGCGCCATCACCCAGGCGATGGCGAAGTCGGCGCGGGCGCGCGGCGTCGAGATCCGTACCGGCTGCGCCGTGCGCGAGATCCTGCTGGACAAGGGCCGCGCCACCGGTGTCGTCACCGCGGCCGGCGAGCGCCTCGATGCGCGCGTGGTCGTGTCGAACCTGAATCCGCGCCTGCTCTACACCCGGCTGGTCGATCCCGCCGCGCTGCCGGGCGATTTTTTACGGCGCATGCAGGCCTGGCGCTGCGGCTCCGGCACCTTCCGCATGAACGTGGCGCTGTCCGAGCTGCCCGACTTCAGCTGCCTGCCCGGCCGGCAGATGGCCGAACACCACGCCAGCGGCATCGTCATCGCGCCGACCTTGCACTACATGGAACGCGCCTACCACGACGCCCGCGCCCTCGGCTGGGCGCGCGAACCCATCGTCGAACTCCTGATCCCGTCGACCCTCGACACGAGCCTGGCGCCGCCCGGCCTGCACGTGGCCAGCCTGTTCTGCCAGCACGTGGCGCCCCAGCTGCCCGATGGCGCCAGCTGGGACCAGCACCGCGAACAGGTGGCCGACCTGATGATCGCCACCGTCGACCGCTACGCGCCCAACTTCAAGCGCTCGGTGCTGGGCCGCCAGATCATGAGCCCCCTCGACCTCGAGCGCACCTTCGGCCTGGTGGGCGGCGACATCTTCCACGGCGCGCTGGGGCTCGACCAGCTGTTCGCGGCGCGGCCGATGCTGGGCCATGCGGACTACCGCGGACCGCTGAAGGGGCTCTACACCTGCGGCGCCGGAACGCATCCGGGCGGCGGCGTCACCGGGGCGCCGGGCCACAATGCGGCGCGCGAGGTGCTGCGGGACCTGGCGCGGCGCGGCCGGCGCTAGCGCAGCCGGTCCAGCCGCAGCCGCTGGCGCTCGTCGCTCAAGGCCCGCACCGCCAGTAGCGCCGCCCCCGCCGAAGCCAGGCCGCTGGCCCCGGCCAGCAGGAACATCAGCAGGATCTGGTACTTGACCGCTTCCATCGGATCCATCCCCGCCAGCAGCTGGCCGGTCATGATGCCGGGCAGGGTGATGATGCCGGCGGCCGACATCTGGTTCGCCACCGGGATCATGCCGCGCCGCGTGGCGTTGCGCACCAGCGGCCCGATCGCCTCGCGGAAGGGCGTGCCCAGCGCCAGCCGCGCCTCGATGCGGCCGCGTTCGCGCACCACGCCGTCGAGGATGCCGTCGAGGGCCAGCGAGGCCGCATTCAGCACGCTCCCCAGCACGATGCCCATCAGCGGAATCGCATAGCGCGGCGCATACCAGGGCTCGGGCCGCACCGCCGTGGTCAGGGCCAGCAGCACGGTCGCGAAGCCGGCGCAGGCGACCACCGCCGCGCTGATCTGGTAGTTCATGTGGCGCTTCAGGCGCTGCTTGGGACGGGTCGCCACTTCGCGCGCGGCGGCGCCGATCATGAACAGGATCACGGCGGCGGTTGCGGCCGGGGAGGCGCTGGCGAACACGCTGCGCAGCACCAGGCCGACGATGGCCAATTGCGCCACCATCCGCACCGCCGCGACCACGATCTGGCGGTGCACGCCCAGGCGCAGCGCCAGCGACAGTGCGGCGTCGAGCAGGATCAGGAGGGCGGCCGCCAGCAGGTCCCAGGCGCCCAGGTGGATGGCATTCATGCGGTCCTCAGCTTTCCTTGTTCGAGGCGGAAGCTGCGGTGCGCCATACGCTGCGCCTGTTCGGCCGAGTGGGTCACGATCAGGATCGCCATGCCATCTTCCAGGCGCGCGGCCAGCAGGCTTTCGGCGCGCGCCACCGAGTCCGGATCGAGGGCCGCGGTCGGCTCGTCCAGCAGCAGTACGCGCGGTTGCGTGGCCAACGAACGGACCAGGGCCAGGCGCTGGCGCTCGCCGGTGGACAGGCGCTCGATCTCGGTGTCGAGCAGGCCCGTGGAGAGGTGTAGCGCCGCCATCGCTTCCTCGACGAAGCCGCGCTGTGCAGGCGCGAAATGTTCGCCGGCGCTGGCTTCCCACCACGCCGGTTCGGCGGCCTGGTAGACCACCTGGGAGCGCCATGCGGGCGCCGGCATCGCGCTGCCGGCGCGGCCGTCGAGCAGGACCTCGCCTTCGTGCGGATCGAGATCGGCCAGCATGCGCAGCAGGACGCTCTTGCCGGCCCCGGACGGCCCCTGGATGGCCACGCATTCGCCGGCCCGGACCTCGAAGTCGAAGGGGCCGCCGGAGTGCGAGCGCAGGCCGCGCGCGCACAGCAGGGGAGAGGGCGCGCTCAACGCAGCCAGGCCCGCAGCACGTCGGCGCTCTGGTCCATGCCGGATTTCAGCCGGCGTTCGGCCAGGGCCGCGCATTGTTCCATGCTGCCGCCTCCCTGGTCGGCGGCCTTGGCGGCGATCGCCTTGGCCGCGATCCCGAAGGCGAGGACGGCCTCGTCCCAGCTCAGTCCCGACGCCAGCGCCTGTTCGACCACGTGTGCGGCCAGTGTCCCGAGGCGCTCGACGCGCTCGCCATCCATATTCTCCAGCTTCAGCATGTTTTCTCCCATCGATCACCCGGCCAGTGCCGGCCCGGCTGTTGTATCACGGACGGCGCGTGCGACACGGTCCGCCTGCAATCGTTATATTTATACCAATATTTGCATCGTACCGAATTTGGAGGGAAATGAACGCATCCGCCACATCCTGCCGCGCGCGTGGCCGCGCCCGTGCACTGCTGCTGGCACTCGCTGCCGGCAGTGCCCAGGCCCAGCTCGTCGCGCCGGCCGAACCGGCCGCCGACCCGCTCGCGGTGCCGAAGCCGGCCACCATCCAGCACCCTCCGGAAGTCGACCCGCGCCCCTACAAGAGCTATGGCGCGGCGGCGCTGGAAATCCTCGCCTTCCAGGTCGCCCTGAACCGCATCGACCATGCCTTCGTGAAGCCGGACGACTACGGCGTCAGCGTCGGCTCGATCCGCCGCAACCTGCACAGCAGCTGGGTCGAGGACCGCGATCCCTTCGAGATCAACCAGTTGGGCCACCCCTACCAGGGTTCGGTCTACTTCAACATCGCGCGCAGCAACGGCCTGACTTTCTGGGAGTCGCTCGGCTATGCCTTTGGCGGCAGCGCCGTGTGGGAGATCGCCGGCGAGACCACGCAGCCGTCCCGCAACGACCAGATCACGACCAGTTTCGGCGGCAGCTTCCTCGGCGAAGCCCTGTACCGGATGGCGAACCTGGTGCTGGACCGCGGCGACGGCTCGGCGCCGCTGCTGCGCGAGACCGGCGCCGCCGTGGTGTCGCCGGCGCTGGGCTACAACCGCCAGAGCGGGCGTGCACGGCGCGCCGCGGCGTTGTGGGCCGGTGCCGTCCCGGCCACCTACGGCCGCCTGCAGCTGGGCGCAAGCAGCCCGACCAGCAGCAACGTCGGCCCCTCGCTGGCGACCAAGCGCCGGGAAGTGGCGGCCGACTTCGCGCTCGAATACGGCCTGCCCGGCAAGGATGGCTATACTTATCACAAGCCCTTCGACTACTTCCTGTTCCGGGCCCGCGTGTCGAACGTGAACGGCGTCGAAAGCCTGAGCTCGCGCGGCCTGCTGTTCGGCGCGCCGTATGCGTCCGGATCCATCCTGCGCGGCGTGGCCGGGATCTACGGCAGCTACGATTACCTGTCGCCGCAGCTGTTCCGGATCGCCAGCACCGGCGTCACCTTGGGCAGCAACGCCCAGCTGTGGCTGACCGACGGCCTGGCGCTGCAGGGCCACTTCTCGGCCGGCGTCGGCTACACCGCCACCGGCACCACCCGCGCCAACTCCAGCGGCCAGTACCACTACGGCGTCGCACCCCAGACCAATCTGGGCCTGCGCCTGATCGGCGGCGACCGCTTCTCGCTGGACCTGAGTTCGAGCGCCTTCGTCGACGGCAAGATCACCAGCCCTGACAAGGGCGGCAGCGACCGCGTGCTGCGCGGCGACGCTGCGCTGACCTACCGCATCTCGGGACCGCATGCGGTCACGCTCAAGTACCTGACCACGCGCCGCAAGTTCTCCTTCCCGAACGTGGCGGAGCGGCAGCAGCGCTACGACTCGGTCGGCCTGTACTACACCTGGATACCGGGCCGCCGCATGGGCGCCGTCAGCTGGTGAGGCTGTCGCGCTCGACGTGAGCGGCAGGCAGGAACCAGTTCATCAGCACCGCGCAGATGCCGCCGGTGGCCACGCCCGACTCCAGCACGTGGCGCAGGGCCGACGGCATGTGGGCCAGGAATTCCGGCACCTGGGACACGCCCAGGCCCAGCGCCAGCGACACGGCAATGATCAGGAGGGCGCGGCGGTCCAGGTGCACGCTGGCCAGGATGTTGATGCCGGCCGCGGCCACCGCGCCGAACATCACCATCGCCGCGCCGCCCAGCACCGGTTCCGGCACCGCCTGGATCACGCCGGCCACGCTGGGGAACAGCCCGAGCACCACGAGGAAGAGGGCGATCCACATGCCGACGTGGCGGCTGGCGATGCCGGTCAGCTGGATCACGCCGTTGTTCTGGGCGAAGATCGAGCTGGGGAAGGTGTTCAGCAGGCCCGCCAGCAGGGAGTTGGCGCCGTTCACCAGCACGCCGCCCTTGATGCGCCGCATCCAGGTCTCGCCTTCGACCGGTTCGCGCGACACCTTGCTGGTGGCGGTGACGTCGCCGATCGCTTCGAGCGAGGTCACCAGGTAGATCACGATCATCGGGATGAACAGCGACCACGAGAAGCTCAGGCCGAAGTGCAGCGGGCGCGGCACCTGGAACCAGGCCGCTTCGTGCATGCCGGTGAAGTCGAGGCGGCCCAGCGAGCCGGCCAGCAGATAGCCGACCGCCAGCGCGATGATGATGGCGCCGCTGCGCATCCACACCACCGGAATGCGGTTGAGGACCACGATGATGGCCAGGACCACGCCGGACAGCAGCAGGTTCTCGCCGTTGGCGAAGGTCCCATTCGACATCGCCGCGAAGCCGCCGCCCATGCTGATCAGGCCAACCTTGATCAGGGTCAGGCCGATCATCAGCACCACGATGCCGGTGACCAGCGGCGTGATCATGCGCCGGATGAAGGGCAGGATGCGCGACACGCCCATTTCGATGAAGGAGCCGGCCACCACCACGCCGAAGATCGCCGCCATCACGGCTTCGACCGGCGTGCCCTGCTTGACCATCAGGGTGCCACCGGCGATCAGCGGGCCGACGAAGTTGAAGCTGGTGCCCTGCACGATCAGGAGTCCGGCGCCGAAGGGACCGAAGCGGCGGCATTGGACGAAGGTGGCGATCCCGGACACCACCAGCGACATCGAGACGATCAGGTTGGTGTCGCGCGCCGATACGCCCAGCGACTGGCAGATCAGGAGGCCGGGGGTGACGATGGGGACGATGATCGCCAGCAGGTGCTGGAGGGCGGCGAGGATGCCGACCATGGCGCGGGGCTTGTCTTCGAGTCCGAGGACCAGGTCGGGGGCGGGATGGGAGTGCGTGGCGGCGTGCAGCGGCGGTCGTGTGTTCATGGGCGCGGGCAAGGCAAAAAGCGGATTCTACACTTTCACAAGAGCCATTTCTTCAACCGGGGCCAGCGCACGCTTGCCGCGAGCTCCTGAACGGAAGTGCTGGATGTTCTAGAATGGACTGCCTGCCGGTGTCCGCCGATATGGAGGATGACGCATGAACCTGCTTGATGCCATCAATGATCCGGCCGAGCTGCGCAGGCTGCCGCGCGCCCGGCTCGCGCCCCTGGCCCGCCAATTGCGCCAGTTCCTGCTCGACTCGGTGTCGCGCACCGGCGGCCACCTGTCGTCCAACCTGGGCTCGGTCGAACTGACGATCGCGCTCCACTATGTGTTCGACACCCCGCGCGACCGCCTGGTGTGGGACGTCGGCCACCAGTGCTACGGCCACAAGGTGCTCACCGGTCGCCGCGCCCGCATGCACACACTGCGCCAGTTCGGCGGCATCTCCGGCTTCCCCCGCCGCTGTGAAAGCGTCTACGACAGCTTCGGCACCGCCCATTCGTCGACGGCGATCTCGGCCGCCCTCGGCATGGCCGAGGCCGCGAAGCTGGCCGGCGCGGACTGGCTCACGGTGGCCGTCTGCGGCGACGGCGCCATGAGCGCCGGCATGGCCTATGAGGCCCTGAACAACGCCGGCCGCGACCCCGGCCTGCGCCTGCTGGTGATCCTGAACGACAACGGCATGTCGATCTCGCCCACGGTAGGCGGCTTGCGCCGCGCCCTGGAACCGGCACGGTCGCGGCCGGCCCTGTTCGAGGATTTCGGCTTCGAATACGCCGGGCCGGTGGACGGCCACGACCTCGATGCCCTGATCCCCGCTCTCGAAGCCGCCAAACTGCGCAAGGGACCGCAATTCCTGCACGTGCTGACCCGCAAGGGCAAGGGCTATGCGCCGGCCGAGGCCGCGCCCACTCTCTACCACGGCACCGGCAAGTTCGATCCGGGACTGGGGCTGCCCGCGCCGGTGCGCGCCAAGCCGACCTATACCGAGGTGTTCGGCGACTGGCTGTGCGACATGGCGGCGCTCGATCCGCGCCTGGTCGGCATCACGCCGGCGATGCGCGAGGGTTCCGGCATGGTGCGCTTCGAACAGCTGTTCCCGGAGCGCTATGTGGATGTCGGCATCGCCGAACAGCATGCCGTCACCTTTGCCGCCGGCCTTGCCGCCGAGGGAATGAAGCCGGTGGTCGCGATCTACTCCACGTTTCTGCAGCGTGCCTACGACCAGTTGATCCACGACGTCGCGCTGCAGAACCTGGACGTGACCTTCGCCATCGACCGCGCCGGCCTGGTTGGTGCCGACGGCGCCACCCATGCCGGCAACTACGACATCGCCTTCCTGCGCTGTATCCCGAACATGGTGCTGATGGCCGCCTCGGACGAAGGCGAATGCCGGCGCATGCTGACCACGGCCTATCGCCATCCCGGACCGGCCGCGGTGCGCTACCCGCGCGGCAGCGGCACCGGCGCCGGTGCAGGTGCGAAACCGGACGAGATCCCGATCGGCCAGGGCGAACTCAGGCGACGCGGACGCGCTACCGCCATCCTGGCCTTCGGCTCGATGCTGGCGCCCAGCCTGGCTGCCGGCGCCGAGCTCGGTGCGACGGTGGCGAACATGCGCTTCGTGAAGCCGCTCGACGTCGGCCTGCTGCTGCGCCTGGCGTGCGAGCACGAACAGCTGGTGACGGTGGAAGAGGGCGCGGCCATGGGCGGGGCCGGATCGGCGGTGGCGGTGGCGGAGGCGCTGGCCGCGGCTGGCATCGCCAAGCCCCTGTTGATCCTCGGCCTGCCCGACGTCTTCATCGAGCATGGCGACCCGGCCAGGCTGCTGGCGGCCGTGGGACTGGACGCCGGCGGCATCGCCGCTGCGATCCGGCAGCGTTTCGGCATCACGGAATCGCGGCTCGTGGTGAACGCCAACTGAGGCAAACCGCCATGCTCCCCGATGCCGCCGCGGCCAGCCCGCCGGTCCAGCCGGCCACCAGCTCCTTCTCGATGGCGATGCGGATCCTGCCGGCCCCGCAACGCGCCGCCATGCGCGACATCTACGGTTTCTGCCGCGCCGTGGACGACGTCGCCGACGGCGATGGGGCGCCACAGGACAAATGCGCGGCGCTGGAGCGCTGGCGCGAGGATGTCGACGCCTGTTTCCTGGGCACCGGGCCGGCGCCGCTGGCGTCGTTGACGCGCCACATCCGGCGCTACGGCCTGGCGCGCGAGGATTTTCATGCCGTCATCGACGGCATGCTGATGGATGCCCAGCCCGTTCCGATCTGCGCGCCGCCGGCCGCCATCCTCGACCTGTATTGCGACCGCGTCGCCAGTGCCGTCGGACGGCTGTCGGTGCGGGTGTTCGGCCTGCCGCCCGCGGACGGCATGCTGCTGGCCCATCACCTCGGCCGCGCGCTGCAGCTCACCAACATCCTGCGCGACATCGACGAGGATGCCGCCATCGGCCGCGCCTACCTGCCGCGCGAGCTGCTGGAAGACGCCGGCGTCGGCGACATCACCTGCGCCTGGGGCGCCCGGGCGATCGCCGCGCATCCGGGATTGTCGGCGGCCTGCACCGGGCTGGCGGCCCAGGCCTGCGGGCATTACGGCGCCGCCCGGCAGGTGCTGCGGCGCCATCCCGGCGCCTGTTCGCGGGCGCCGCGCCTGATGGGCGCCATCTACCAGGCGCTGCTGGCGCGGCTGCTGGCGCGCGGCTGGGACCGCCCGCGCGAGCCGGTGCGGGTCGGGAAACTCGAACGCGTCGGCATCCTGCTGCGGCATGCGCTCCGCTGATTCAGCGCCCTCAGCGCCCCTCCGCGACCGCGTGCGACACCATCCGCGCCAGCGAGGCGCCGTAGGGATTGCTGACGCTGTGCGTGACCAGGATGTCGACCGGCGTCGCGGCCCGGCCGTAGTAGGCTTCGTTGCGTCCCTGGTCGACGGTGATGACGGTGCCGTCCATGTTGACGCCGCCGTACAGGCCTTTCGAGCGCGTGTAGACGATCATGTCCGCGGTGACCGGCGCGGCGGCGCCGACCCCGATCGGCCCGGCGGCGACGCTGACGTCCCCGCCGATCTTGAACGAGGTCGAGAGCAGGGAATTCAGCGCCTTGTCCGTCATGATCAGTGCCACCATTTCGGACTCCTGGGCGCCGGCCTGCAGGCCGAAGCTGCCCGTCGCCATCCGGTAGAAGGCGGGGCCATTCCAGCCCGTGCCGCTGCGGTCATGGGCGATCACCAGCGCCGCGCCGCCCGAGCCGCCGACGATGAGGCCGGCCTGCAGTATGCGCGGACTGATCATGACCGCCCTGGCCTCGCCCACGTGGTCGCGGAACCAGGTCAGGTCGGGATCGCGCATGAAGTTGGAGAGGGTGGTGCGGGCGGCGTCGACGCGCTCTTCGGTCTCGCCCCTGGTCGCGTGCGAAGCGCAGCCGGCCAGGCCGAATGCCGTCAACGCGAGTGTGAGTGCCGTTCCTGCCGTGACTGACTTGAACATGATGACCTCGCAAAGCATGCCCGGAATATGCAGCAGCCTAAGGCCATCGCGCGCTGCCGCGCAATTGGACTTTCGGCCATCTGTGGCTATCATGAACGCGAGAAGAACCGCATGCAGCGCATCGGATTGCTTGCGTGCATGTTCGTGCACGCCTGTGTAGGAGGGAATATGGAAACTCCTGATCCGCTCATCTACATCGTCGACCCGAGTCCGGTTGACATGCAAGCCATGGGGCGCCTGCTGCGCGCCGCCGGCCTGGCGCCGCTTGAGTTCGCATCCGCCGCCGCCTTCCTGGGCGCCCACGATCCGCAGGCGGCCGGCTGCGTGGTCGTGGACATCGGCCTGCCCGGCCTGGACGGGCTGGCGTTGGAACGCGCGGTGGTCTTCGTCAGCGGCCGCGGCGACGTCGGCCAGGGCGTGCGCGCGATGAAGGCGGGCGCCGTCGATTTCCTGACCAAGCCCTGCGAAGCCGGGGAGCTGGTCGGCGCGGTCCGGCGTGCACTGGACAGGGACACACGCGAGCGCGCGGTACGCCGCGAACTGGCGCGCATTCGCGCCCGGCTCGACTCGCTGACGCGGCGCGAGCGCCAGGTGCTGCGGCATGTGGTGGCCGGACGCCTGAACAAGCAGATTGCCTCCGACCTCGGCATCGCGGAAAAGACGATCAAGGTGCACCGGGCGCGGGCGATGGAGAAGATGGGGGCCGGTTCGCTGGCCCAGCTGGTGCGCGAGATGCTGGAGCTGGATGCGGGCGCCGTGTTCGGCGACCAGTATGCGGACCTGCGCTCAGCGAACGAGCGTGCCTGAGCTCCCGAAGCGCACGGTCACCAGCAGCCCCCGCCCGGACGGCCCGTCGCCGAGCGTGACGGTGGCGGCGTGCGCAGTGGCCACGCTGCGCACGATCGACAAACCCAGTCCGCTCCCCCATTCGGCGTGACCCGCGCCCCGGTAGAAACGGTCGAATACCCTTTCGCGCTCGGCCGGCGGGATGCCGATGCCGTCGTCGGCAACCTGCAACACCACCTCCTTGCCGGCATGGGCGACGCTGACGTCGACCCGGCCACCGGCGGGCGTATAGCGCAAGGCATTGTCGAGCAGGTTGCCGATCAGGATACGCAGGCTGTCGGCGTCACCGTCCAGGCGTGGACCGTCGAGGTCCGCTTCGCCCTCGACGATGCCGAGGTCGATACCCCTTGCGCTGGCCTGGTCGTAACGTTCCCCGATGCAGGCGCGGGCCAGTTCGAGCAGGTCGACCGGCGCCGCGGCCGCGTCCGCCGTGCCGCCTTCCTGCCGGGCCGCGGTGAGCAACTGCTGGACCAGGCGGATCGCACGATCGAGGCGCTGGTGCAGCTTGCTGAAGGCGACCGTGCGCTGTGCGCCGTCGGTGGCGCGCTCCGCCAGTTGCAGCTGCAGCTGCAGGGCGGTCAGCGGCGAACGCAGCTCATGCGCCGCGTCGGCCACGAAGGCGCGCTGGCTGTGCAATGCATGGTCGAGCCGCAGCAGGAGGTCGTCCATCGCGGCGACCACGGGCTTCAGTTCGGGCGGCTGGTCCCGCTCGGCAAGCGGCTGGAGGTCGCTCGGCGAACGGCGTCCCAGCGCCTGCGCGAGCCGGGTCAGGGGCGTCAGGCTGCGTCCGACCACGGCATAGATCAGCACCCCGAGGATCGGCAGCATGGCGAGGAAGGGGAGCAGCGAGCGCAAGGCCAGGCGCGCCGCCAGCTCCTCGCGCGCCGAGACGGACTGCGCCACCTGTACCCGGTCGCCGTCCCGTTCGGCCAGGTACACCCGCCATCTGTCGTCGCCGCCGGCCAGGGTCGAATAGCCGGGCCGCGCGGCCGCCGGCAGCCCATGCTCGGCGGTGGAAATGTATTTGAGCCGGCCGTTGCGGTCCCAGACCTGGATCACGACTTCCTCCTCGGGGTCGCCGTGCTGGCGCCGCGCCGGCGACGCCGCCTGCGTGGTCGGCAAGGTCGTCGCCATCTGGCGCAGCTGATAGTCGAACAGCTCGTTGGACTCTTCCAGGACCTTGACGTAGATGGCGCCGCCGGCAAGGACGGTGCAGGCCAGGGTCCCGCCCACCAGGCCGAACAGCAGTTGGCTGCGAATGGTCCTCATGCGGTCCTCATGCGGCCAGCGGCGCCAGGTAGCCGACGCCGCGCACGTTCTTGATGAAGTCCGCGCCGAGCTTCTTGCGCAGGCGGTGCACGTAGACGTCCACGGTATTGCTTTCGACTTCCTCGTTCCAGCCGTAGAGCTTCTGTTCGAGCAGCGCCTTGGACATCACGCGCCCGGGCGGGTCGAGCAGCGCCGCGAGGAGGGCGAATTCGCGTGCCGACAGCGGCAGCGGCTGCCCGTCGAGCAGGGCTTCGTGGGCCGTGATGCGCAGGGTCACGCCGCGATGCACGATGTCGGGCTGCGCGCGGCCGGCGCCGCGCCGGAGCAGGGCGCGCACCCTGGCGAACAGCTCTTCCAGGTCGAAGGGCTTGACCAGGTAGTCGTCGGCGCCGCCGTCCAGCCCCTGTACGCGGTCGGCGGTGCTGTCGCGCGCGGTGATGATCAGTACCGGCGCCTGGCCGCCACGGCCGCGGTACTGGCGCAGCACTTCGAGACCGTCGCGGCCCGGGAGACCGAGATCGAGCAGCAGCAGGTCGTAGACGTCCGTCACGAGCGCCAGCAGCGCGGCCTGGCTGTCCTGTACCCAGTCGAGTGCGTAGCGTTCGCCGCGCAGGCCTTCGGCGATGCTGTCGCCGATCATCGGGTCGTCCTCGACCAGCAGCAGGCGCATGGAATCTCCTTCTCTAGAGACGTTGAAAATCGCGCCGCCAGCTTACCGCAAACCGCGCCCTCACGGGCCGACCACGACCATCGTGAATGTCTTGTCGACCGCCGTCGGCAGGAATGCCTTGTGGTTTGCCGGATCGAAGGCCATCGTGCGCGCGCCTTTCAGGGTCGGCACTTCGACCGCCGCCGCATAATGGTCGGCGTCAAGCTGGCGCACCACGCTCAGCGTGCCTGCGCCGTTCGACGAAAACACGGTGGCGCTGCCGGCATCGTAGTAGGCGGCGTCCGGATGATCGCCGATCGCGATGCGCGTCACGACCTTGCCGCTGGCGCTGTCGGTGACCATCATCGCACGGTTGGCGCACACCGAGAACAGGCGTGCGTGGGCGGTATCCAGCGCCAGCCCGCTCGGTTCCTCGCAGCCGGCCAGCGGCCAGTGGGCCAGCACGCGGTCGGTGGCGGCGTCGATGGCCACGATCTCGTTCCTGTCTTCGATGTTCACGTAGACGCGTTTGCCGTCGGTGGCCGCGAACTCCGGCTTGCCGCCGACCGCAATCGTGGCAAGCGGCTTGCCGCTGGCGGCGTCGAACACGCTCACGTCCTGGCTCTTGCCGTTGAAGGTGTACAGCTTGCGCGTGGCGGGATCGTAGAGGATGGCGTCCGGGTTCGCACCCTTCACCGGGAGCTCGCGCTTCACCTGCAGGGTGTCGAGGTCGAACACGGTGACGCTGTTGGCGCGGCCGTTGCTGGTGAAGCCGAGTTTCAGGTCCGGCGCGAAGGCCACGCCGTGCACGCCGGCCGTGCCCGCGATCTCGCCGACCGGCTTGCCGGTGCCGGCGTCGAGCACCTGGACGTGGTCGCCGCGCGTGACGAACAGGCGCTGGCGCTCTGGGTCGAGGGCGAGGTAGTCCCAGCGCGTGGCGGGACCGAGGTCCCAGCGCTGCTGCACGGCGTAGTGGACGGGTTCGGCGGCGGCGGCGAGCGGGGCGGCCGACGGCAGGCAGGCCAGCACGGCGGCGGCGAGGAAGGGCTTGGTCAGGACGGTTTTCACGGTTTCTCCTTTGGATGGACAACGTTGAACAGGACCGGCATCAACAGCAGCACCAGCGGCAGCTGCACGACCAGGCCGGAAATGATGGCGATCGCGAGCGGCTGCTGCATCTCGGAGCCGCGCCCGAGCGCAAAGGCCAGCGGCAGCAGGGTCAGGATGGCGGCCAGGGTCGTCATCGCGATCGGCCGCATGCGGTTCAGCCCCGCTTCCAGCAAGGCCTGTTCGCGCGGGCGGTCAGCGGCGAGTTCCTGCTGCTCCGAGTAGTAGAAGATCGCCACTTCGGTGGCCATGCCGATGATCATGGTCATGCCCATCATGGCCGAGATGTTCAGCTCGATCCTGGTCAGCCACAGGCCGATGAACACCGCCGATACCGCCAGCAAAGCCGTAACGAGGATCGACAAGGCCAGGCGGAAGCTCTCGTACATGAACAACAGCAGCAGGAAGACCAGCGCGCTGGCAGCGGCAAACACCGCCATCAGGCCGTGGAAGGCGATCTGCTGCTGCTCGTACAGCCCGCCCAGCTGGTAATAGCTGTCGGATGGCAGCGTGCCCGGCCTGGCCATCATCGTGCGGACGTCGGCGATCACGGAGCCGAGGTCGCGTCCGCTGATGCGGGCCGTGACGGCCACCATGCGCTTGAGGTTTTCGCGCGTGATCTGGGCCTGGCCGGTGAGCGCATGGATCCCGGCCACGCGCTGCAGCGGGAACACGTGACCATTCGGCGCCACCACGCGCAGCTGGCGCAGGTCGGTCTCGGTGGCGCGCTGGTTCGGCGGCACCCAGACCCGCACATCCACCATCTTGACCCCGCCCGGCACCCGGGTCGCGACCGTGCCGCTCATCACGCTGCCGACGTAGCGGGTGATCGCATCGGCATCCATGCCTTCCAGCGCGGCCCTGGCCGGGTCGACGCGGATGTCCATGGCGTCGCCGGCCGGGTTGATGCCGTTCTTGACGTCGACCACGCCGTCGATCTTGCCGAGACGCTCCGCCACCGCGCGCGCACTCGCGGCCAGCACCTCCGGACGGTCGCCGAAGATCTTGATCTCGACCGGCTGCGGTACGGCGGTCAGGTCGCCGATCAGGTCTTCCATCAGCTGGGCCATCTCGACATCGATGCCGGGTACCTGCCGCTCGATGCGGCCGCGGATGTCGTCCATCACCTGGTCGACCGGGCGCCGTCCCGACGGCTTGAGGCGGATGAAGAAGTCGCCCTCGTTGGCCTCGTTGATGCTGCCGCCCAGGCCGGCGCCGGTGCGGCGCGAATAGCTGGCGACATCGGGCGTGGCGCGCACGATGCCTTCGACCTGGCGCAGCAGGCGGTCGGTTTCGGTGAGTGCGGTGCCGGGCGCGGTGCGGTAGTCGAGCACGAAGCCGCCTTCATCCATTGCCGGCATGAAGCCGGAGCCGATCGCGCGGTAGGCGAAGAAACCGGCCAGCAGCAGCGGCGCCACGCCCACCAGCACCAGCCAGGGTCGCGCCAGCAGGGCCTCGAGGATGCGCCGGTAACGCTCGTGCAGCCAGCGCACCAGGCGCGAATCGGGCGCGTGTTCGGCGTCGCGCGCGTCCAGGAAGTGGTCGGCCAGCAGCGGCACCGCCAGCCAGCTGACGAGGAAGGAGATGAACAGCGCCGCCGCCATCGTCAGCGACAGGGCCTTGAAGAAGGCGCCGGTCACGCCGCTCAGGAAAGCCAGCGGCAGGAAGATCACCAGGGTCGAGGCGCTGGAGCCGGCCAAGGGGCGCAGGAACTCGAGCGCGGCGGCCATCACACGCTTGTGCACCTCGCCGTCGCTGCCCTGCAGGCGCCGCATGATGTGCTCGATCATCACGATCGCATCGTCGATGATCAGGCCGACGGCCGCCGCCATGCCGCCCAGGGTCATGATGTTGAAGCTCATGCCGAGCACGTACAGCAGCACCACGGTACTGGCCAGCACGGCAGGCACGACGACGATCGCGATCAGCGTCACCTTCAGGTTGCGCAGGAATAGCAGCAGCACGGCGGCCGACAGGCCGATGCCGATCAGGACGGCATCGCGCACGCTGGCTGCCGACGCCGTCACCAGCTCGCTCTGGTCGTACCAGCTGGCGATCTGCACCCCTTTCGGCAGCTGGGCGCGCAAGCCGTCCAGCCGGGACTTGATGTCCTTCGCGATCTGCACGCTGTTGCTGCCGGGCTGCTGGTAGACCGAGAACAGCACGGCGTCGCGGCCGTCGGCGGTGACGCGGGTCCAGTTCGGGGCCGTGGCGACATCGACGCTGGCGACGTCGGTGAGGCGCACCAGGGCGCCGGCGGGATTGCGCAGCACCAGCGCGCGCAGCCGCGCCAGCGAGTCGAGGCGGGTGTCCGACACCGCGAGGTAGAGTTTGTAGTGGTCTTCCAGGCGGCCCACCGCGCTGATCACGTTGGCGCTCGATACGGCCTTGGCGACGTCGTCCAGCGCCAGGCCGACCGCCGCCAGGCGCGCCGGATCCACCGTCACCCGGTACTCCTCGACCGCGCCGCCCTGCACCTGCACGCGGGCGACGCCGTCCACGCTCGACAGCGCGGGACGCAGCTGGAATTCCGCCAGGTCGTGCAGGGCGACCGCCGACAGCGTGCGCGAGACCAGGCTGTAGGCGATGATCGGGAACACGGTCGGGTCCATGCGCCGCACCAGCACCTGGGCCGACGGCGGCAAGCTGCCCTGGACCTGGGCGATGGCGGCGTTGACCTGCAGCGCCGCGGCCGCCATGTCGAGGCCCCAGTCGAAATTGATCGACACCTCGGCCGCGCCACGGCTGGTGGTGGAACGCACATTGCGCACCCCGGGCACCCGGCGCACCGCTTCCTCGACCGGACGCGTGACCAGCATTTCCATCTGCCCGGCGGGCTGGTCGCCGGCATCGATCGAGACCACCACGCGCGGGAAGTCCACGGTCGGGAACAGCGATACCGGCAGCCGGAACGCCGCGACCAGGCCGGCCAGCGCCAGCATCGCGAGCAGGAACAGGATCGAGCGCCGATGCGCCTGGGTCCAGCGGGCCACCGTCATCGTGCGCCCTCGCGTACCGGCATGCCGTCCTGCAGCTCATAATTGCCGAGCACGACCACCGGCAGTTGCGGATCGAGCTCGCCGGCGACGCCATAGCTGGCGCCATGTTCGCCCGCGACCGTCACGGCGACGCGGCGCGCACGGCCGTTCGCGACCTGGAACAGATAACTGCCCTGGTCGTCGCTCAGCACCGCCTGGCGCGGGACGCTCCAGGCATTGTCCTCGCCGAGCGTGATCGCCGCCTCCACGCGCGTGCCGATCGCCAGGCCCGCGGCCTGGCTGGCCGGCAGCTCGACGTTCGCGGTCACCATCTGGGTCTTCGGATCGACGATACCGTCGACCGTGGCGATGCGCGCCGCGATCGGGACGGCGCCGTCCAGCAGCGGCTTGATGTTCACCGCCATGCCGGGCTTCACGGCCGCGCTGCGCGCCGGTTCGATCGCCAGCAGCGCGCGCGGGTGGCCCGTCGGGCCGAGCTGGACGACCGCTGCCCCGGCGGCGAGCCGGTCGCCCTGGGCAGCCGGCAGTGCCGTGACGACGGCGTCGAAGGGCGCAGTCAAATCCAGGCTCGGGTGGGCGCCGCCCAGCTTTGCCTGCGCTGCCAGCGCGGCCTGGCTATCCTCCAGTTGCTTGCGGGCCGCGTCGACCTGGGATTGCGTCGCAAGCTGCAAGCCTGCCAGTTCCTGCTGGCGCTTCAGTTCGCGCTGGGCGAAGCCGACCGCATTGCCCGCCTGCGCATAGGCGGCTAGCGCATTCGGATCGGTACCGATTACGGCGAGCGTATCGCCGCGTCGTACGCGCTGGCCCAGCACAAGGGGCAGGCGCAGCAGCTGGCCGGCTTGCGGAAAGCTGAGCGTCTCCGGCTTGGCGCTGGCGATTTCGCCGAAGGCGGCGAGGGTCCTGGCCAGGGCCCGCCTGGCCACCGGCTGCGTGTGTACCAGCACGCTGGGGGCGGGCGCCTTTTCCGGCGCGGCATCGGCCGCGGCGGCGCCGGGATGCCAGTGCCAGGCGGCCCCCGCGCCCAGCGCCAGGGCGAGGGCGCCGATGACGAGAGTCGAAGTCTTCATTGTTGTTGGTGTCCTGGCGAAGATGCATCGGGGGCGATCCCGAGCAGGGTTTGCAGCGCGACGCGCTGTTCGGCGATCTGTTGCCGCAGGGCGATCCGCTCGGCCTCCTTGGCGAGCAGCGCCGCACGCGCATTCGCGTAGGCGAGCGCATCGACCAGGCCGGCGCGTCCCGCCAGCCCGCTGTTCCGGATGACCGGTTCCAGCCGGGCCAGCGCGGTGTCGACGGATTCGAGCTGCCGGCGGTCCAGGCGCTGCTGGTCGAGGATGGCGCGGATCTCGTTGCGCGCCGCCTGGACACGCACCTCGTACTCGTCCTGCAGCTTCTGGCGCGTGGCCTGTTCGATGGCGATATTGCCGCGGTTGCGGTTCAGGAGCGGCAAGCTGAGCGTGATGCCGAGGCTGTTCGAATACACGTTGCTGTTGTCGCGCGAGCGGGTCAGGCCGACGTTCAGCGCAGGGAACTGGGCCAGCAGCGCGGCGCGGTAACGCTGGTCCTGTGCCGCGTAGCCCGCCTCCAGGGCGCGCAGGTCGGGACGGCGCTGCGGCAGCTCGGCCAGCGCGGCCTGCGCAGCATTCTCGTCCGCGAAGGCGCCAGGTGCCCCGTCCTGCAGGCGCAGCTCGTAGCGGGCGTCCAGGCCCAGCAAGGTATTCAACTCGCGGGCGGTCTGGTTCAGCTGGCGCTGCAGGTCGAAGATCTGCTTGTCGATGTCCTGCAGTGCGGTGAGGTTGGGCAGTACCGCGTCGCTGGTGAGCAGGCCGCGTTGCTGCGCCTGTCCGGTACGGGCGGCACGGTCGGCGAACAGCTTGCGGTTTTCCTCCAGCACGGCCAGCAGGCGCCGGCCATGGCTCAGGCGAACGAAGGCCAGGCGCGCGGTCGATACGACCTGCCATTCCTGCCACAGCAGGGCCAGGTCGGTCTTCCGGACCTCGGCCTGGGCGGCGCGCCGGCCGGCGGCATGGCTGATCAAGGCCCCGACGTCATAGCTCAGGCCGAAATTGAAGGCACGCGTGGCGCCGGGACCGCCGGCACTGCTGGACAGGTCGCCGCCCAGCGCCAGTTGCGGATCGGGCAGCAGGCCGGCGGAGAAGGCTTGTGCGCGCGACACCGCAAGATCGGCTCGCGCCAGTTTCAGGTCGGGATTGTTGGCCACCGCGAGCGTGGCCACTTCGATCTCGTCGAGGCCGTCGCGCGGGTCGAAGGGGTGCCCCGCCAGCGCTGTAAACGGCAGGCTGCGCGTGTCGACCTGGATCAGGCCCGGATTCCCGGGCAGTTCCGGGACCGGTCCGAGGGGCAAGGGCCGGTAGGCCGCACAGCCGGCCAGGGCCAGGCAAAGAATGGTTGAAGCGAATCGTTGGGCCATCGTAGCTGGGCATGAATAGCATCGATGCCCAGCTTACCGATCGGACAATGAACAGAGTATTAAAGGTGCGTGCCTTTCTTCCTGAGCAGCTCTTCGCCGCACAGGCCGATGCACAGCAGGGCGGCCGCCGCCAGCTGGCACCAGGCCGCGGGCAGGGCGGACATCAGCTGCAGCGGCCGGCCGGCCAGGCCCTGCGCCAGCGTGGAGCCGGCCGCCACCGCCAGGAAGGACAGGCAGAGGTGCAGCTGGTGGGCGCGCAGCCGGGTCCAGGGCGTGCAGCAGCACAGCGCGGCCGGCAGGGCCAGCAGGGTCATCGAACCGCTGCCGGCGACCATTCCGCAGACGGCGCCGAGCGCGAACAAGGCGGCCAGCGCCAGGCCGCCGGCCTTGATCCAACCACGGCGACGGGGCCGCGCCCGCACGTGACGCGGGCAGGCCGCGCGGAAGCGCCGCAGCGAGCAGGCCAGCACCGGCGCGCAGGCCAGGGTATTGATCAGGTGGGGCAGGGGGCCGGTGCGGGCACCGAAACTCCAGCGCTCCAGGATGGCCCAGCCGAGGAAGGAAAACAGCAGGGCGGCGAAAGCCAGGTTCGCCGGCGACCGCCTGGCGGCGGATGGATCTGCAACGATGGTTTCCGGTTTCATGTCAGCCGCTCCCGGTATTGACACAAGCTTTCAGCATGCGTCAACGATGTTCCGGGGCAACTGAGCTGGATCAATCTTCGGGCGTGCGCGCTACCGGCAAATGCCAGTCGTAGCGAATGGCCGCCATCCGCAGGCCGAAGCACAGGGCCGCGCCGGCGCAGGCCATCGGCGCCGACGGCAGTCCGAGCACATGGCCGATCACCACCACGCTGGCGCCGGCCAGGGCGGCCACCGCGTACACCTCGGCGCGCAGCACGGCCGGCACCTCGGACAGCAGGACGTCGCGCGCCACCCCGCCGCCGACGCCGGTCAGCATGCCGAGCAAGGCCGCCATCATCGGTTCGAGGCCGAACACCAGCGCCTTCTGGGCGCCGGCGACGCAGAACAGGGCCAGGCCGGCGCCGTCGAACACCATCACCGGGCTTTTCAGGTGACGCAGCTTTGGATACCAGAAGAAGATCAGCAGGCCGGCCAGCACCGACACCACCAGGTAGCGCCAGTCGCTGAAGGCGGCCGGCGGCGTCGCGCCGATCAGCACGTCGCGCACGATGCCACCCGAGTTGGCGGCCACGAAAGACAGCACCAGCACCCCGAAGATGTCGAGCCTGCGCTTGACGCCGGCGGTGGCGCCGCTCAGGGCGAACACGAAGGTGCCGATGAGGTCGAGGGTCAGCACGAGCGTTTTCAGGGCCGCCGCCACGTCGAGGGAAACTGCCGGGAACATCGGGTTGTCTTTACTGTTCAGTGAAAGGGGCGGAACGTTATAGTATCGCAGCCGGGAAATCAAGCGCCTGGCCCGCCCATGCAGGATGATTTCGTCGTACACTGGACAATACGACAAGAACAAGCACCCACCAGCCTTTCGCGATCCATGATCATCTCATCCGCAACCGACTTCCGCGAAGCCGCGCGGCGCAAGTTGCCGCCCTTCCTGTTCCACTACCTCGACGGCGGCGCCGGCGCCGAGCAAACCCTGCGCGCCAACGTCGACGACCTGCAACGCGTGAAGCTGCGCCAGCGCGTGCTGCGCGGTTCCGAGCAGCTCGACCTGACGACCCACTGGTTCGGCCAGGACCACGCGCTGCCGATCGCGCTGGCGCCGGTCGGCCTGGCCGGCATGTATGCGCGCCGCGGCGAAGTCCAGGCGGCGCAGGCGGCCGGCCGCTTCAACATCCCCTTCATCCAGTCGACGGTGTCGGTCTGCCCGCTGGCGGAGGTGGCGGCCAAGGCCCCGAAGCCGATCTGGTTCCAGCTGTACGTACTGAAGGACCGCGGCTTCATGCGCGACGTGATGCGCCGCGCCAGCGAGCTTGGCGCGACGACGCTGATCTTCACCGTCGACATGCCGGTACCGGGTAACCGCTACCGCGACCTCCACAGCGGCATGAGCGGCGACGCCGGCCCGCGCCGCCGCATGTGGCAGGCGATGCTGCATCCGCGCTGGGCCTGGGACGTCGGCCTGTTCGGCCGCCCGCACGACCTCGGGAACATCTCGGCCTACCGCGGCCATGCGACCGGGCTCGAAGACTATATCGGCTGGCTCGGATCGAACTTCGACCCCGGCATCAGCTGGCAGGACCTGCAGTGGATCCGCGACGAGTGGAAGGGGCAACTGGTCCTGAAGGGCATCCTGGACGTCGAGGACGCGCGCGACGCCTTGGCCTTCGGTGCCGACGGGATCGTGGTCTCGAATCACGGCGGCCGCCAGCTCGACGGCGCGCCATCGTCCGCCAGCGTGCTGCCGGCGATCGCCGAGGCGGTGAAGGACAAGATGACCATCTTCGCCGACGGCGGTGTGCGCACCGGCACCGACGTGTTCCGCATGCTGGCGCTGGGCGCGGACGGCGTGCTGATCGGCCGTGCCTTCATCTACGCGCTGGCGACCCAGGGCCAGGCCGGGGTCGAGCGCCTGCTGGCGATCATGGAGAAGGACTTGCGGACGAATATGGTCCTGACCGGGGTGAAGAGCGTGCGCGAGATCGGGCCTCACCTGCTGGCTGCATAGACGGGAGGCGCCGCCATGCTGCTGCTCCTGGTCTTTTTCGCGGGACTCTGGGCCGGCGTCCAGAACACCCTGGCCGGCGGCGGCTCCTTCGTCACCTTGCCGGCGCTGATCCTGTCCGGGATGTCGCCGCTGGCCGCCAACATCACCTCCACGGTCGCCCTGTTCCCCGGTCAGATCACGGCGGGCTATGCCGGCCGCAGGCTGGTGAGCGGGGCGGCCGGGCTGCGCTTCCGGACGCTGTTCGTGCTGAGCATCCTCGGCGGCGCGGTGGGCGGCTTGCTGTTGCTGCACACCTCGCCGAAGGTGTTCGCGCGCCTGGTGCCCTGGCTGGTGCTGTTCGCCACCGCCGTCTTCACCTGGGGCAGCTTCTTTCGCAAGGCCTCCGCCGAGAAGGCGGCGCACCTGGGCCCCATCGCCACCGGCGCCGCGCAATTCCTGATCGCGGTCTACGGCGGCTATTTCGGCGGCGGCATCGGCATCCTCATGATGGCGGCGCTGACCATGGCGGGACTCTCGGCCCGCAATGCCGGGGGCACCAAGAACGTGCTGGCGGGCGTGATGAATGCGTCGGCGGTGGCACTGTTCCTGACCTCGCCGGAGCTGCACTGGCTGCAGGCGGGCGTGCTGGCGCTCGGTGCCATCCTCGGCGGATTGGCCGGCACCTGGGCACTGCAGCGGGTGAACGAAAAGGCGCTGCGCATCGCCATCGTCTGCATCGGCGTCGCCCTCACGGTCGGGCTGTTCCTGCGGCCCTTGTAAGGTCCGGGTCCAGCCAGTCGAAGATCGCCGGCCAGATCCGCGCATGGGCGCTGCGGCCGACCAGCACGCCGACGTGCTGCAGGTTGACCCCGATATCGCCTTCATAGTGCAGCACCTGCTTGCGCGGGCTGGCCGCCGCTTCGTGGAAGGGCAGCACCGCGGCCGGCGGAATCAGCTTGCTGCGCGGGTCGATCACGCACAGCAGCGGCGCGGTGAGCTCGCGCGGACCAATGCGGCGGCCGCCGATGTCCAGCTCGCCCTGTGCCAGGGCATCCCGCCGGTAGAGCGATTCGACCAGTTCGGCGAACAGCCTGCCCGGCAGCGCGAACTCGTCGTGGGTCCAGCGCTCCACCTGCATATGGGTGGTGAGGGCCTTCGGGTCGGCCATCGACAGCCAGCGATCCAGCAAGCGCTCCCACTGGAAGGCCTGGGGCTCGGCCATGGCGCTCATCGTGTTCAGGAACACCCCGGGGACGTGGCCGAAGGTCTCGGCGATCTGGCGCGCGTCCGGCGTGGCCTGCACGAGCTTGTTGAAGCAGCAGAAAGCCGGCTGGAAATGCAGCGGCGACTCCAGCAGGACGGTGGCGCGCAACTGGTCCGGATACAGGCCGCTGTGGATGGCCGCCAGGATACCGCCGAGGGAGTGGCCGGCGATCACGGGTTTCCCATCGGCACCGTCGGCGGCGATCGCCTGGCGGCAGGCGCCCAGCAGGCGGTCGGCGTAGTCGGCCAGGCCGTAGTCCTGCTCCCCGGCGTCGTCGTCGAGAGGAAGCCAGTCGGCCAGGTAGACCCGGTAGCCGCGCTCCAGCCAGCGCTTCACGACGCTGACCTCCGGCGCGAGGTCCCAGATGTAGGAACGCTTGATCGGCGCCGGCACCAGCAACACCGGCGGCGCCTCGGCCGCAAGCGGACCGTAGCGGCGCAGCTTGAGGCCCGGCTCGGCGTGCACGATGGTGGATGGCGTGGGCCTGGGGCCGTAGCCGGCACGCTCCAGCATCTGGCCACGCGCCCGGCGGCTTCGGTCCATCTGCTTCAGGGCCATGGCACCGATGGCGCCGAAGGAATTCCAGTTGGTCGGGTACATGACGGCCTCGTCTCATTCAGGAAGACTGCAAATGTACGCGAAGCTTGCGGTCCTTCCAATCGGTGTTCGGATGAATCACGCTTGCGCTTGAGGTCGGCCAAGTGTTTGGCTTCAAGGACAGTTCCTGTCAACAAATTGCGGGGCCGGCGCGGCTTGCGCTAGCATGCGCTCATGCCTTACCGCCTGCTCGCCGATGCTGTCCTGCTGCTGCACCTCGGCTTCATCCTCTTCGTCGTATTCGGCGCACTGCTGGTGGCGCGCCGGCGCCGCTGGTTGCCCGTGCACCTGGCGGCGGCCGGCTGGGGCGTGCTGATCGAGGCCACGGGCGCGATCTGCCCGCTGACCTGGGCCGAGCTGTATTTTCGCCGGCTGGCCGGAGACGCAGGCTACCAGGGCGGTTTCATCGACCATTACCTGGTGCCGCTGATCTATCCGGCGGGCTTGACGCGCGGGATGCAGATCGGGCTGGGTATGGGCGTACTGGTCATTAATGCGGTTCTGTACGTGTGGATCTGGCGCCGCCGTCCTAGTCAAGCCCGGCGACGCGGACGGCCGGCGTAAACGCGCGCAAAACCCTCGACGACCTGCGTGGGCAGCATTTTTACCATGCCGTGCAGGATGAGCGGCACGAGCACGAGCTCGTCGACTGCGCCGAGTACCGGCAGCGCGAAATTTGCCGGCTCGACAGCGAACAGCGTCAGGACAGCCAGCCCGGGCAGCAACCACCCCGGACGACGCTCATGCCGGATAGCGAACCAAAGCAGGCGCAGGTCCTGGCCGGCGACCACGCGCCAGAGTGCAAAGATGCGTTTCAAGGCGTTCTCCTCCAAGGCTTGGGGCGTTTCGTGCTCCCTATATGGGTCGTCCCGGCCTGAACTCAATGAAGAAAATGAAGGAGCCGCCATACGCCGGCGCACCAAGTGGCCATGTTTCTTGAATGGATCGATGTTGCTCTGGCGTCAACATCGGGCGTACACTGATGACTTGCGTGACCAAGCCGGCCAGAACCGGACGTCGACAAGCACTTTTCCACTTCATTATTCAAGTATGCGGCGTTACCTGAGTATTCTCCTTTTCGCAGCTGCTCTCGTGCTTGCGTTTCAGTACCTGAAGCAGTCAGGGATTGCCTACGCAGTGATCCTTGTCTTGCTGTGCGCTCCATTGATGGCACGGCTTTGCGCACCGATCTTCGTGGATATGGTCTCGGGATTTATCGGCTTTTCCGAACGCTCGGCGCGAGGCGCCATGCAGGGAAAGTACTACAGCTTTGATGAGCAGCGCATCCGGTTCTTCATCGTTCATGAATCCATCTGGATAGCCGAGTCCGATGTGGCTGGAATCCTCGGTCAGGCACTCACCGAGCGTGAACGACGCCAACTTGGTGGCGAGTACGGTGTCGTTCCCGGGAAAAGTTTACGCGGCTTTACGGAGGATGGAATAAAGCGGCTGCTTGCTACTCGCCTCGGTGATCGCCATGCGACGCGGCGGATAGTGCGTTTCAATCACTGGCTGCTAAGCGAGGCATTTCCGAATGTTCGGCGCTTGCCTGGTTCGGGCGGCTGATATTTCCGCGGCCGTGTAATCGAAGTGGATGGAAGCTGAGCTCCGGAAGCGCCAGGCCGCTGTACTCGATCAGCATCTGTTTGGCGCTCGCGCGAATTGGGATGTCGACCCTCCGAGCGGAACGACGGGAGTTGTGATGCGCAAAGTAACGGCGCCGATTCCACGCAGCTAATCCGGCATGGCGAATTTGGCCGTTACCAAGGCGGCGCGCACCGCCGGCACGATGACGCAACGCTCCACTTCCAAAGTCGTTTTCTCCACGTCCCGGAACCGCCCCCCTGTACCGGTTTTTAGTCCTCGCCAAGGAGGTCGAAAAATTGGTATTAAGCCTGAAAATTTATTTTCAGTATTCCGTCAAATTTTCGCCGGAATGCAACAAACATGCATTGCATATCCATAATCCTTCAGATATGTTCGCTTCGTTGACAAGAAAAGAATACCAAAAGCAGTCCAATCGCGGGAGCTTAAAGACCACCTTAACTCCGACACGCAGATTGGACTGTTACATCCAAGTCGCGACATATTTATTGGGGGATCAATGAAACCGAAAGCACCGGCACGGACTCATCGCAATGCAATTTCGCTCGCAGTCCTGGCGCTGATTAACACTGTGGCATGCGGCCAGGAAAGCTCGGCGTCGGCCGATTCTGCCGCCGCCCCGTCTGCCGCACCTGTCCCTGTCGAAGCCACACTGATGCAGCAAGTGGCAGTGACCGGCACCCGGATCCGCGCAGCCGGGCTCACATCCACCAGCCCGGTTAGCCAGTTCAGTGATGCCGAAATTGCGTTGACGCGGGCTGTCACGGTGGAAGATTTCTCCATGAAGCTCCCTCAACTGGCGAGCGGTGCGAACGGTACCTCGGCAGGCAGTGATGCTTTCGGCGCGCAAACGCTAGACTTGCGCAATCTTGGCCAGAGCCGGACGCTGGTACTCATCAATGGCACACGTGCCGTGCCCTTCGGTTTTCGTAATGCTGTCGATGTCAACTTCATTCCGGCGCCGTTGCTGAAACGCGTCGACGTGTTGACCGGCGGCGCCGCGGCTGTGTACGGCGCCGATGCGATCGCCGGCGTCGTGAACTTCGTCATCAACGACAGGTTCCGTGGCCTGCAGACCAACGTCAACTACCGCAGCGCGCGGGGAGGTGCGGTCCAGAAAGGCGTCAATCTGACCGGCGGCATGGACCTCGGCAGCCGCGGCAACATCGTCGGCTATCTGGAATACACCGACCGCTCCTCGCTGCTCGCCGGCGAACGCGATTTCGCGCAGCTGAAGCCGACACTGCGACCCGGCGCGGGCGGCAACTTCACCGACGTCGCCAGTGGACGCACTTTTTCCTTCACCGATGCCGGCCAGTTGGCGTCTACCCCGCAGTCGACCAACTTCACGCCCCAGTACCTGCTGGTACAGCCCCTCAAGCGCGTCAACGCATCGACCTTCTTCAACTATGATCTGACCGGCGACATCCAGGCTTACGGTCGTCTGATGTATTCGAACGTCAAGACCACCGGCGCCCCCACTACCGGCCAGGCCCCGGCTGCGTTGTCGGGCGTGTATGCGATCAACAGTAGCAATACCTTCATTCCGGCGGCGGTGCGCAACCAGCTGACCTTCGTCAACGGCGTTGCCCAGGTCCGGATCGAGCGTTCACTGGGCGAGCTGGGCGTCATTACCGTCGACAACGATCGCGACACCTACCAGGCCCAGGTCGGCGTGCGTGGGCCGTTGACGAACGCGATCAATTGGGACGCCTACCTGCAGAACGGCCGCTCATCGGAAAAGATTACCGTCAAGGGTGATGCGCTCAAGTCGGGCGCGGCCGCACTGGTCAACAACACCAATATCTTCGGGCCGGGTGCGGATGTTTCGGCGATTGCTCGCGACTTCGACTATGGCAGCCGGGTGCGCGAACAATTCGTGGCGGCGGCCACCATCAGCGGCGACAGCAGCGACCTGTTCAAGCTGCCCGCGGGGCCGGTCGGCTTCGCCCTCGGCGCCGAAACCCGGCGCGAAAAAGGGGACTTCAACTATAACCCTGACCTGTCGTTGTCCTTCAATCAAGCCACCTTCGTCGGGCCGGCCACGCCACCGTCGTTCCGAGCGAAGGAGTTCTATGCCGAGGTGTTGGTGCCGGTGCTGGCCAAGCGCCCGTTCATCCACAACCTTTCACTCGAAGGTGCAATCCGGAAGTCGAATTACTCGAAATCGATCGGCGCAGACAACAGCTACAGTACCAACAAGCTTGGCGCCTCGTGGGCCATCACCGATGACGTACGGCTGCGCGCCACCAGGCAGACCGTCATCCGCGAACCGAATATGGGCGAATTCGCGAATCCGGTCTTCTCGCTTCCCTTCAGCGCGCTGGTGACGACCGCCCGCCTGAAGCCGCGCTACGGCGGCGATCCGTGCGTGCTCGGTACCGGCAACGCCGAGCAGTGCAAGCGCTTCAACGCGGCGCCGGTCGGCTCCTACGACTCGTTTAACCCGACGCTGCTCACCGGCGGCTATTACTACGGCGGCAATCCCGAGATCGGCGCCGAAAAAGGCAAGACGAATACCTTGGGTATGGTGCTGACCCCGGTCTTTGCCAGGGGATTGTCGGTCACCGTCGACTTCTACAGCATCAAGTTGAAGGACGCCGTCGGCCAGATACAGCCGATCGATGCGCTTACCAGCTGCTACATTACCGATCCGCGCGCCGACAATCCGCTGTGCCAGGCCGTCACCCGCGACCCCGCCACCGGCCGGATCAAGGATGCCTACCCTGTCGACCGTAACCTCGCCTACATCAAGCAGAATGGCGTCGACGTCGATCTGGTTTACAAGCAGGCGGTGCCCTTCGGGTTGCCGGGCAAGCGCCTGAATTGGCAATACCAGGCTGCCGTGGTGACCTCGTACAGCATCCAGAAGAACCCGGTACTCGACCCGATCGACTGCAGGGGCAGCTATGGCTTCCGCTGCTCCTCTGATGCGGTCTCCCTGGTGGCGCCTGCGTATCGCCACCGCGCAGGCATTACCTGGGAGGGCGAGAAGTCGACGGCCCAGCTGGGTTGGAAGCGCATCGGCAAGGTGAAGGACAGCACCATCGGCAGCAGCGAAACGATTGCCGCCCAAGATTACTTCGAGCTGAATTTCTCGGTCCGTCCGGGTATCGAAGGGCTGACCCTCAACTTCGGCATCGACAACCTGTTCGACAAGCGTCCGCCGTTGCCGACCAACGCCAGCACCTTCAACACCTACGCCGAAACCTACAACGTGTTGGGCAGGACATTCGGCTTGTCCCTGACCTATAAGCGTTGACCGGCATCGCGAGGATCTCCACAGGCCCGTGAGGGCCACGAACCTGGTCCGTGCCGCCCACGCCGCGCACGGACCGGATCCGTCTATCTGCCAGCGCCAAGCGGAGGAAAATGAATCCGACCACCTTGTTCTTTTTTATTACTTGCTACTTCGCCCTGTTGTTCTTCGTAGCACGGCGCGTGTCGGGAAATGCCACCAATGAGTCTTTTTTCAGCGGGAATAAAAACAGTAACTGGATGATCGTTACCTTCGGCATGATCGGAACATCGCTGAGCGGCGTGACCTTCATCAGCGTACCGGGCCTGGTCGGTGAAAGCGCATTCAGCTATTTCCAGATCATGCTCGGACAGTTGCTCGGTTATTTCGTGATCGCGTTTATCCTGCTGCCGATTTTCTACAAGCTGAACCTGACATCGATATACGATTACCTGGGCATTCGCCTGGGGCCGAAGTCGAGGAAGGCCGGCGCCTGGTTCTTCATTCTGTCGCGCTGTATTGGCGCTAGTGCCCGGCTTTACCTGGTCATTATTGTGCTGCAGGAGACGATACTGGATGGCCTGCATGTCTCGTACTGGATCAGCGCAGCGGTAACCATCGCGATGGTGCTGCTGTACACCTATCAGGGCGGTGTCAAGACGATCGTCTGGACCGATATGCTGCAAACCGCACTCATGTTGACTGGGCTAGTCATCAGCGCCAAATACCTCCTGGGCGCGCTCGACATGTCGCTGTTGGAGAGCCTGCAAAAAATGGACGAGAATGGATTCACACGCATCTTCTCGTTTGATGGCGACAGTCGCAATTTCTGGCTGAAGCAAGTCGTGGCAGGCATCCTGATCACCGTCGCCATGACGGGAATGGACCAGGAAATGATGCAAAAAAATATTTCGGTGCGAACTCTCACGGGATCCCAGAAAAACGTACTGACGCTCGCGTTTTCGATGATGGCGGTGGTGCTGCTGTTCCTGGTGCTTGGGGGACTGCTTTACTTGTACGCCCCGCTGGCCGGCATCACAGCCACCGGCGACCGGATCTTCCCGGCCGTCGTGTTTTCGCATATGCCGCAGGCCTTGCAGATCGTCTTCGTGATCGCCTTGATTTCAGCGCTGTTCCCGAGTGCCGACGGTGCGCTTACCGCCCTGACTTCCAGCTTCTGCATCGATATCGTCGAACTTCATCGCAAGGCCACGTGGAGCACGGAAAAACGCACCAGGTTTCGCCGTAAGGTCCACCTGGGGTTTGCTTTGATCGTCTTTGTTCTGCTGGCCCTGCTCAAATGGCTTGATAGCCGAAGTATCGTCGTCCTGATCCTCGAACTTGCGGCCATTACCTACGGCCCCTTGCTGGGGCTGTTCAGCTTCGGCATCTTCACCAGTCGCCAGGTACGCGACGAGCTGGTTCCCTATGTTCTGCTGGCCGCGCCGGTCCTGTGCTTCCTGCTGCAGCGCTACCAGGGATCGCTGTTCGGCGATTACCAGATGGGCCTGGAGATCCTGGCGCTGAATGGGGCCTTGTCCTTCCTGGTGCTGTGGTCGATCTCTTCCCCGCAGCATACCGCCAACCAATCGCTTTCCAGCTCCCAGCCATGACCGCCAGGCCATTCCTCGATTTTCGTCCCAACCCCGACGACGGAACTCCTTTGTACCTGCAGGTGGCACGCTTGCTGAGCAATGCTGTCAGCGCTGGGCATTTCAGGGTCAACGACGCCTTGCCCGCCGAGCGCTCACTGGCTGAGAACCTGGGGATCTCTCGGGTCACGGCGCGCAAGGCACTCGCCCATCTCTCGGCAAATGGCCAGGTGGTGCGGGTGCGCGGGTCGGGAAACTATGTCGCCCCCATTGAAGTGCCCTTGACAAAGCTGAGTGGGTTCTCGGAAGACATGACCAAGCGTGGCTACCAGCCTGGCTCGCAGTGGATCTCCCGTTCGATTACCGAGGCCCATTCCGACGAACAGCTCACCTTCGGATTGTCGGCATCGAACACCCGGATCGCCCGCCTCGAGCGCTTGCGCCTTCACGAAGGCGCACCGATGAGCTATGAAATCTGTGTCCTTCCCGAAGAATTCGTTCCCAACCCCTGGGAAGTCGAAAACTCCCTGTACGAACTATTGGCGCGCAGGGGCCACATGCCGGTGCGCGCACTGCAACGCTTCAAGGCAGTCAACGCGAACGCCGACGTCGCTGCCAAGCTGGGTATCCCGGAAGGGCTGGCCGTATTCTTCATTACCCGCGTCGGCTACCTGGCCAGCGGTATCGCGGTAGAAATCACGACGTCTTATTGCCGCAGCGAGTATTTCGACTTCGTCGCCGAAATGCGACGCGACCTGTAGTCTGGATCAACATCGATTTGCACAGGGAAGATCAATGAACAAGAACATTGCAAACTTGTATGAATTGGCCGCGAAACCCGCGCGCCGCATCATCGGCCTGATGTCCGGCACCTCGCTGGACGGACTCGATATCGCGTTATGTGAGGTGGCGGGCTCGGGCACGGACACCTCGGTAGCGCTGGTCGAGTTCACCACCGTGCCTTATACGGAGGACGTGAAACGCCGCATTCGCGAAGTGTTCGCCAAGGACGTGGTGCCCTTTCCCTATCTGGTCCTGCTGAATGGCTGGATCGGCGAACTGCACGCACACATGGTGCTCGGGGCGCTGGAGAAATGGGGCATCGCAGCGTCTACCATCGACCTGGTGGCGTCGCATGGCCAGACCGTGATGCATTCCCCAAAAAGCTTGCACATGCTGCCTGACTTTTCAAATGCCACCTTCCAGATTGGCGATGGCGACCACGTCGCGGTTCGCACGGGGATCACCACCATTTCCGATTTCCGGCAAAAGCACGTAGCCGCCGGGGGCGAAGGCGCGCCATTGGCGGTGTTTGGCGACTATTACATCTTCAGCAAGAAGGGCGAAAACCGCATCCTCCTGAATATGGGGGGCATTGCCAATTTCACCTATTTGCCTGCGAGTGCGAATGCGGAAGAAGTCTTCGTAACGGATACCGGCCCCGGGAATACATTGCTGGACGCCTTCGCCCGGCGTCTGGCGAACAAGGATTTCGACGAAAACGCCGCTATCGCCAGCAGAGGACGCGTCAACGAAGCGCTTTTGGCTGCACTCAAGGCGAACGATTTCTTTTCCATGTCATTCCCGAAGACGACCGGACCGGAGCTGTTCAACGTCGCATATGTGCTCGCGGCGCAAGAACAAAGCCACACGGCGGATCTTGGACCGGAGGATGTATTGGCAACGCTTACCCGTTTCAGCGCCGACACTATCGCCGCAGCGATCCTCCAGACAGTCCCGCGTGGTGCCGGCCTGGCCAGCTTCGATATCTATATGTCCGGCGGAGGCATGCACAATCCGCTGCTGGTGCAGACACTTCAGGACCAACTGCCTTGCCGCTTCATGCGCACGGATGATCTTGGCGTCGCTGGCGACGCCAAGGAAGCCGTTCTGTTTGCGGTACTGGCCAATGAAACCGTTGCGGGCAACGGAACGTCGTTTGGGAACAGGAAGGGTATTCCGTCTGTCTTCATGGGCAAGATTTCTTTTCCTAGCTAAGGATCCAGGAGATTGCGATGCTAAACACTGAAACCCCCAATTCGCTTCACCGAGATCTGGACCAATATGACGCGGAGACGATGGCGCGCGCCTTCATTGCCGACCAGGCCAATGCCGTCGATGCGGTCCTGGCAGCACACAAGGGGATTGCACAAGCTGTACAGGCTGCCCTGCCGCGGATTGCGCGGGGCGGACGCCTGATCTACGTGGGTGCCGGCACTTCCGGTCGTCTGGGTGTGCTGGACAGCGTCGAGCTGAGCCCGACGTTTTCGTGGCCCGCGGCACGTGCGATCGGCTTGATGGCTGGCGGAGCTGGTGCGATGTTTGGCGCCGTCGAGTATGCCGAAGATGACCACGCCGCAGGGGGCGAAGATATCAGCGCTTGCGCAGCGGGACCGGACGACGTCATCTTGATGATCAGTGCGTCCGGCAGTACGCCTTACGTGCTGGGCGCCATTGAACGTTCCCGCGCCGCCGGTGCGTTGACAATCGGTTTCGCGAACAATCGGGACTCGCCGATCAACGCCAGCGCCGAGATCGGTATTACGCTCGATACGGGGTCCGAGATCATTTCCGGTAGCACTCGGTTGAAGGCCGGTACCGCACAAAAGGTCGCCCTGAACACGTTTTCGAGCATGTTGATGGTTATGTTGCACAAAGTGTATGGAAACCTGATGGTGGACGTGCGTGCGACGAATGCCAAGCTCATCCGTCGAACGGTATCCCTTACGAAAATAGCCGCCGGCGTAGACGACGATACCGCCCACCGCGCATTGCAGGCCTGTGATTTCCACGTCAAGACAGCGATCATCATGATCAAGAAGTCAGTGACGGCAGTCGAGGCAAGGCTAGCGTTGGAAGCCAGTGGGGGGAGCGTGCGGGCCGCGCTTTCCAGGACCTCTTGACCCGAGATCAGCCCTATCGCCAATCGTGTCGGGAACATGGATTTTGCCCGAGCGTTCCCGGCCACACCAATCCTCAATGCACCAACAACGCCGGAATCCGCGCCTCAGCCAGCACGGTCCGGCTCGCCCCACCCAGGCAAAGCTCGCGCATGCGGCTGTGCCCATAGCAACCCATCACCAGCAGGCCAACCCCCAGCTCGTCGGCCACTGACAGCAAGGCGCGGCCGATGTCGCCGGCGCGGCTGGGCAGGGCGTCGCGCACCAGCACCTCCGCCCGCACCCGGTGCCGCCCGAGGAAGCCGAGCAGGTCGTCGCGCTGCGCCTGGCATTCGGCCGGCGCCAGCGCGGGTCCGGACAGCATCGCCACCGTCACCGCCTCGGCGCGCCGCAGCAGCGGCACCGAGGCGGCCATGGCGGCAGCGGCTTCGCGGCTGCCGTCCCAGGCCAGCAGTACGCGGCGGGCGAAGCCGGCGTCCGGGACCTGGTCCCCGCGCGGGATCACCAGTACCGGGCGTGCGCTGTTCATGATCACGTAATCGGGCAGGCGCAGGACGTGGTCCGACAGCGATTCCGCCGGATCGTCCTGGCTCACCACCAGCAGGTCGGCGAAGCGCGACAGCATCGCCAGGCCGTCGTCGGCTTCATCCATGATCAGGCGGGCGTCGTGCGGCACGCCCTGTTCGCTGGCGATGGCCTCGAAGCGCTGCAGCGCCTCGCGTGCCTTGTCCGCCAGCGGGTCGAAGCATTGGGCGGCCAGGGTGCCGGGGCGCATCTGGTAACCGTTCGGGAAGACGGCGCGCGAAACGCCGAGCATGGCGGCGCCGGTCAGGTGGGCGCCGTGTTCGCGGGCGAGCAGGGCGGCGGCGTGGATGCGAGCCGGGGCGTGGCGCGACAGGTCGGCGTGGACCAGGATGGATTGCAGCGACATCGGCACCTCCAGGGGCAGGGAAAAGCGAAGCGGCGTGGCCGCGGCATGCGGCCGCACACGAGGCGAGGCCGCGCGCGGAAGCGGATGCGGCCCGCGCGCGGCCCGTCCACGCATGCGCGGCGGGCCTGGCTGCACCGGCGCGCGCTGCGGCAGGGCCAGGTCGGCGCTGATGCGGTGCAGGGACAGGATGTCCGTGAGGGCCGCCAGCAGCTGGCGGGCGATATCGAGGTCGCCGTCCTCGACCTGGGGCAAGACGTGGTGCATGGCGGCGAGGACGGCCGCGTTTTCCTGGCGCTGCTCGTGCACCCGCTCCTCGAGCCGCTTGACCCGGCAGGCTTCCATGAGGGTTTCTTCGTGCCGCAGGTGCGACTCGACCTCGGCCACCAGCGCGGCGTAGGCCTGCGCGAAGCCCTCGTCGGGCAAATTGGCCGCGTGGGCCAGCCGGGCGCACAGCTGGCGGCGGGCGTGGCGCAAAGCCGCCGAATAGATCGGCGGCGAGACGGGCGGGCGGTGCGGGATCATTGCCGAGGCGGCCTTGGCGGCCGTGTACAAGCTCAGTGCGCGATCAGCAGCGGAATCCGGGCGCGCTCGAGCAGTTCGCGGGTGGTCCCGCCCAGCATCCATTCGCGGTAGCGGCTGTGGCCGAAGGCACCGGCCACCATCAATCCGGCGCCGCTGGCGCCCGCCAGCGCGCACAGGGTGTCGCCGGTGGTGGCGCGGGTGTGCTCGACCACGACCTCGACCTTGGCGCCGTGGCGCGCCAGCCAGAGAGCCATGTCGGCGCCCGGCTGTTCGCCATGAAAATCGGTCAGCGCATCGGGATTGATCACCACCAGCCTGACGATGGCGGCGTGGGCCAGCAGCGGCAGGGCCGCCGTGATCGCCCGCAGCGCCTGCATGCCGCCGTCCCAGGCGGCGATGACGGTGCCCGGTATCGGCTCGCCCTGGTAATTGCGGGGCACCACCAGCACCGGCCGCACGCCGCGCAGGGCCACGTGGGCGGGCAGGGCGCGTACCCGCGCCGGCCCGCCGGGTTCGGCATCGCTGTCCTGGCTCAGCACCACCAGGTCGGCGTAGCGCGACTGCAGCAGCAGGGCGTAGCGCGGATCGTCTTCGGTGAGGCGGGCGTCGAGCGATTCCACCCCCAGGCGGGCGGCGAGCTGCCTGAATTCCTCGAGGTGCCGGGCGGCGGTATCGCGCAGCACCTGGTAGTCGTCGCCGATGACCGGCGCCGCCATCGACCCGGTCAGCAGGCTGTAATCCATCCAGGAGATGCCGGTGGCGCCGCTGCCGACCAGGTGGGCGCCGTACTTGACGGCAAGCAGGGCGGCAGCGCGCAGCCGGCTTTCCTGGGCGGAGCCGCCATCGATGTGGACGACGATGGTTTTATACATGGCCGAACCCTCCAATGCGGTACGGGTCACTGTATTCCTTGCCGCCGCCGCTGTCAAAGCCCTGCGGCGTCAGGCAGGGCGGAACATCTTGAACAGCTGTTCGGGTCCGATCGCGAAGTAGTCGGCCGGGCCGCCGCCGCGCAGGATGGGCTGGGCGGCGGCGGTATCGTAGATACCATCCTTCAGCAGCGCGCGATCGATGTGCACGCCGACCACCTCGCCCAGCACCAGCCAGGTCTGCACCTTGGCGCCGCCGGCGCCCTGCAGCTGGATCAGCTGGCTGAGCCGGCATTCCATCGACACCGGACTCTCGGCCACGCGCGGCGGCGCCACCACGCGCGAGGGCGCCGGCGCGAGGCCGGCCAGCATGAACTCGTCGGTATCGGGCGGCACCGCGGCGCAGCTCAGGTTCATCTGTTCCGCCAGCGGCCGGGTCGCCAGGTTCCAGCAGAACTCGCCCGTCTCTTCGATATTGCGGAGGGTGTCCTTGTAGCCGATGCTGGCGAAGCCGATGATGGGCGGGACGTAATTGAAGGCGTTGAAGAAGCTGTAGGGCGCCAGGTTGAGGACGCCGGCGCCGCTGCGCGAGGATATCCAGCCGATCGGCCGCGGGCCGACGATGGCGTTGAAGGGATCGTGCGGCAGGCCGTGGCCGGCGCGCGGTTCGTAGAAATGCATTGCCTGACTCATGCCAACTCCATGCGGGAAAGCCGAACGATAACCCATCCGCGCACGCCTTGCCGCCGGGACTGGCATAATCCCCTGATCCACATTGCAACAACACAAGCGAAAGGAAGCGAGATGGTTCTGGAAAGTGCGGAAATCCTGGTCAAGGAAGGCATGGAAGAAAGGTTCGAGGCAGGCGTGCGCGCCGCCGCGCCGCTGTTCCAGCGTGCGCAGGGCTGCACCGGCATGCGCCTGCAGCGCGGCATCGAGAACCCGCGCGCCTACCGCCTGCTGGTGCAGTGGAACACGCTGGAAGACCATACCGTGCATTTCCGCGGCAGCGAAGACTTCAAGGAATGGCGCCGCCTGGTCGGCGACTGCTTCGACGGCGCGCCGAACGTGACGCACCTGAGCGGCGTCCTCGAGGCGTTCTGAGTGGCGGCCTGCGCCGTGCGCAGCGTGAACCGCATTTCTGCCACCATACATTGATCGACTATAGAAGGATGACACCATGAGCACTGAAAGCAGCCTCGACAGCGGCCTCCAGGAACCGGGCAAGGACGCGCAACTGCGCGCCGATGCCCTCGATTACCACCGCTCGCCGGTACGCGGCAAGATCGAGGTCGTGGCCACCAAGCCCCTGTCGAACCAGCGCGACCTGTCGCTGGCCTATTCGCCGGGCGTGGCCTATGCCTGCGAGGAAATCGCCCTTGACCCGGCCATGGCCGCCGAGTACACGTCGCGCGGCAACCTGGTCGCCGTGATCTCGAACGGCACCGCCGTCCTCGGCCTGGGCAATATCGGCCCGCTGGCCTCCAAGCCGGTGATGGAAGGCAAGGGCTGCCTCTTCAAGAAATTCGCCGGTGTCGACGTGTTCGACCTCGAGCTGGCCGAAAACGATCCGGACAAGCTGATCGAGGCGATCGCCATGCTGGAGCCGACCGTGGGCGGCATCAACCTCGAGGACATCAAGGCGCCGGAGTGCTTCTACATCGAGAAGAAGCTGAGCGAGCGCATGAACATCCCCGTCTTCCACGACGACCAGCACGGCACTGCCATCATCTCCAGCGCGGCCCTGCTGAACGCCCTGAAGGTGGTCGGCAAGGACATCGCCACGGTCAAGCTGGCCGCCTCCGGCGCCGGCGCCGCCGCCATCGCCTGCCTCGACATGATGGTGAGCATGGGCGTGAAGCGCGAGAATATCTACGTGACCGACTCGAAGGGCGTGATCTGGCGCGGCCGCGACTCCCACATGGAAGCGAACAAGGCGCGCTACGCCCAGGATACCGATGCCCGCAGCCTGGCCGACATCGTCAAGGGCGCCGACGTCTTCCTCGGCTGCTCGACCGCCGGCGTGCTGACCGGCGAGATGGTCAAGACCATGGCCGACCGCCCCGTGATCCTGGCGCTGGCGAATCCGGAACCGGAGATCCGTCCGGAAGTGGCGAAGGCCGCGCGCCCGGACTGCATCGTCGCCACCGGCCGTTCGGACTACGCGAACCAGGTCAACAACGTGCTGTGCTTCCCCTACATCTTCCGCGGCGCCCTCGATTGCGGCGCGACCCGCATCACGGAAGAAATGAAGCTGGCCTGCGTGAGCGCCATCGCCGCGCTGGCCGAGGCCGAGCCGAACGACGCCGTGGCCGCCGCCTATGCCGGCCAGGACCTGCGCTTCGGTCCCGACTACATCATCCCGAAGCCGTTCGACCCGCGCCTGATCGCGGCGATCGCGCCGGCGGTGGCCGCAGCGGCCGAGCGCTCCGGCGTGGCCACCCGTCCGATCGAGGACATGGATGCCTATCGCGAACGCCTGGCGGCCATGATCTACCACACCAGCTTCTTCATGCGGCCGGTGTTCGCCAAGGCGCGCGCACTGAGCCGGCCGGAGCCGCGCAAGGTCGCGTATGCGGAAGGCGCCAATCCACGCGTGCTGCGCGCCGCCCAGACCGTGATCGACGAGAACCTGGCGAAGCCGGTGCTGATCGGCCGCGCCGGCGAGGTGGAAGAGGGCATCCGTGCCGCCGGCCTGCGCATGCAGCGCGACCGCGACTACGTGCTGGTCGAGTGCGCCGATGACACGACTGCGCGCGGCACCGCCATGCTGGCCGCCGGCGAAGTCGACGCCCTGGTCTGCGGCATGCAGGGCAGCTACGACAGCCACCTGGAGCACGTGCGGCGCGACATCGGCCTGGCGCCGGGCGCCTCGGTGATGGCGGCGATGAATGCGCTGGTGCTGGACAAGCTGACCCTGTTCATCGCCGACACCTACGTCAACGACCAGCCTTCGGCGAGCGAGCTGGCCGAGATCGCGCGCCTGGCGGCGAGCGAGCTGCGGCAGTTCGGCCTGGAGCCCAAGGTGGCGCTGCTCTCGCACTCGATCTTCGGTTCCTCGAACCGACCGTCGGCGCAGCGCATGCGCGAGGCGCGCGAGATCCTGGCGAAGGACGCTCCGCAGCTGGACGTGATCGGCGAAGTGCACGGCGACGCCGCGCTGGACGAAGACATCCGCGCCATCTACCTGCCGCCGGGCCAGGCCAACTTCGAGGGCAGCGCCAACCTGCTGGTGGCACCCTCGCTGGACGCCGCCAACATCCTGTTCAACGTGCTGAAGGTCTCGTCCGGCAAGGGCGTGACGGTGGGGCCGATCCTGCTGGGCGCCGCGAAATCCGTGCACATCCTCAGCCCCAGCGCCACCGTGCGCCGTATCGTCAACATGACGGCGCTGGCGGTGGCCAACGTCAAGCAGCAAGCGCAGTAACAGCCCTGCCTCAGGTCGACAGCACGGTGTCGACCTTCTTCCCGGCTATCGTCACGTTGTCCAGCTTCAGACCCTTGACGTTGTAGACGTACCAGGGATCATCGAGGTTGGACGGCGTGCCGAAGTCGCAATCGGTGATGGTCACGTCGCGCACCGGCAGCACGTCGGGGCGCGGCGCCGGACCGTTGTAGTCGAAGGCGACCGGTCCCAGCACCACGAAGGCCTGGTAGCTGGAAGCCTGCCTGCCGTCCTTCGTCTTTACATTGCCCACCTTGACCTTCGAGATGTGGATGTCGTGGACCGCAGGCGGGCGCACGCGCACGTTGTCGGCGCGCGGCGTGTAGTCGCAATCGAAAGTGATCACGCCGCCGGCCGCGGCCGCCACCGAGCGGTTCGGAATCGGCGAGCCGGGCAGGGTGGCATAGAAGGAGGGGCTGGTCTGCACGCCGTTCGGGATGCTGACGTTACGCACATAGAAGTAGCGCAGGAAGCCGCCGCGGTTCATGTTCGTCTTCAGGCGGATCGCGATGTTCAGCGGATTGGTGGCCCAGTTCTTGTTCTCGAAGACCAGGTCCTGGGCATAGATGTTCTGGATGCCGCCGGCCATTTCGCTGCCCAGGGTCACGGCGCCGTGGCCGCTGTGCATCTTGCACTTCTGGATCACGATGTTTTGCGAAGGACCGTATTGCGTGTCGAGGTTCTTGCCGGCCTTGATGGCGATGCAGTCGTCGCCGGTGTCGAATTCGCAGTCCTCGACCAGCACGCCGTCGCAGGCTTCCGGATCGAAGCCGTCGCTGTTCGGTCCCAGGCTGTTGGCGTAGACCCGGCGGATCGTCAGGTTGCGGCAGGCCACCGGATGGTGCTGCCAGAACGGCGTGTGGGTGACCTGGTAGCCTTCCAGCAGCACGTTGCTGCATTCGACCAGGTGGATCATCGGCGGGCGCAGGTAGTGGCCGAGGCCGAACACGCGCTTTTCGATCGGCACGCCGGCCTCCGACAGCGCCGGCAGGCAGGCGTCGTCGGCCCGCCATTTGTCGCCTTCGCCCTGGATCAGCAGGCGCCGTTCTTCGGGCAGGTGCGGTGCGAGCGCCGCCAGCGAGACCGGATTCAGCGGATTCGGCTGGTTCTGCGCCAGCTTGCCCGGCACGTAATTCGGCGACTTGTCCTGGGCCACCGAGTTGATGGTGGCGTTCCTGCCCTTCCAGGTCCACCAGCAATCCGCCGAGCCGGCAAAGGGCACGCCGCCCTGGCCGTCGAGGATGGCGGTCCAGTCGTCGGCCGTCAGCGCGATATTGTTCGCCTTGCGGGCATAGATCATCGACGAGAAGTTCAGGCAGTCGTTGCTTTGCCAGCGCGAGACCACCAGCCTGCCGTTCGGGCCGCAGTCGACGTCGCCGTATTTCGCATAGTCGCGCGGGTCGTTGCTGAAGTAGACGTGGGCGCCGCTCTGCAGGTGCACGTTCACGTTCGACAGCAGCACGATGGGGCCGGCGCAGAACCAGTCGCCCTTCGGGATGACGACCCTGCCGCCGCCTTCCCGGTGGCAGCGCTCGATCGCGGCCTTGAAGGCGGGGTAGCAGTCCCTGGCGCCTTCGGCCGGGGTCTGCAGGGTTTCCTGGTCTTCGAAGGACACCCAGGCTTCGATGGGCACCAGCCTGCAGGGCTCGGCGCCGAAGGCCGTCACCGGGTAATCCTTCTTGCGGAATTTGACCGGCATCGCCAGGCGGCTGGCGATGGCCTGGGCCTGGCGCCATGGATCGGCCGCTGTGGCGCCGGCGGCTTGCGCGGCTCGTGCGGCGGCGGCGATGGCCTGGGCGCCCGGCGTCAGGGCGAGGCCTGCCAGGCCGGCCAGCGAGCCCTTGCGCAGGAAGGCGCGGCGGGTGTCGAAACGAGTCATGCGGTCTCCGTCATTCATTCGTGTTGTCGTATTCGCCGAGGTAGACCTCGGCCGGGGCCGGGCGCGGCATGCCGCCGAGGACTTTGGCGGTGTCGAGCCCCGTCGCAGGATTCACGTTCTGCAGATTGGTCCAGTAATCGTCGGAGCTGAACTGGGCCGGGCGATGGGCCATGGTGCCGTTGCGGTTCCATTCCGACCAGGGATGCTCGCGGTCGATGTGGGCGCCGATGCGCGAGTTCAGGATCACGGCCTTGCCCACCGATTCCAGCGAACGCAGGCGGATCGTGCCTTCCGGCGCGCGGTAGGCGTCGGTGTCGCCCAGGCGGCAGCGGTAGCCGTCGACCGCGATCCAGCCATAGGGCGTGCAGCGCTGGTTGTGGAACCACTGGCGGGCCAGGTAGAACCGGGTCGGCTGCTTGCCGCCGCGCGCATCCGCGGTGAAGCGGCAGCGATTGAAGACGAAGCCGTATTTTGCGCGGCGGCTGGTGTCCGGCGCCAGCGCGTAGGAGGCGGCGCGGTCGCCGATGGCCTTCACTTCGCAATCCTCGAAGTAGGCGATGCTGTCGCCGAAGATGAAGTCGACGTTGCCTTCGACGTAGGACTTGTGGAAGAAGCTGCGCACGGTCTGGCTGCCGTCCCTGGTGTTCAGGAACAGGGTGTCCTGCAGGCCGAGCAGGCGCAGGTTCTCGAACTGGACGCGATCGGCGCCGTCCACGCGCAGGGCGACGGCCTGGTGGTGGACGCGGCTGCCGCCGGTATTGTCCGGGCAGCGTTCGCCCACGCATTCGTTCGGCGTTGTTGCGCCCTCGCGGTTGAAGGCGTTTTCGATGGTGAGATTGCGGGCCTGGAAGCCGTCGGCCTTCACCCACGCGGTGCTGGAGCCGAAGGTCGACAGCGCAGGCAAGTCCTTCAGTTGCTCGAACATCGCGCGCACGGCCGGCGGGGCGCCTTCGAATTCGGTGCCGTGGCGCCGGTGGTAGTCGCTGCCCGTGGTCGAGGCATCGAGGGCGGCGACGATGCGTACCGCGCTTGCATCAGGGCCATCGCCGTAGAGCGTGATCGGCGGGGCGCCGGCCGGTACGTAGAGCAGCTCGCGGTAGATACCGGGCAGGACGCGGATGTAGACCCGGCGGCCGGCTGCGCCCGCGTCGGCGATGGCCTGGTTGACCGCCGCCTGAACGCTGTTGAAGCCGCTGTGGCCGTCCGCTCTTGCGCCGGCGCCCACCGTGTAGTCGGCCGTGAAGACGGCGCCGCTTGCCAGCGGATCGGCCATCGGATCCCAGGGATCGATGCGTTCCGCGCCGATCGGGCCGACGTACTTCAGCACCTCGCCGCGTTCGAAGGCCCTGGCCTGTTCGGCCGTCAGCTGGGGGCGCGCATTGCGCGGCGCTTCGGCCGGGAAGGCTGGGAAGCGCGCGCTGCAATCGACGGCCGCCGCGGCCTGGCCCAGGAAGCTGGCGCTGCCGCTCAGCTGGGCGAATTCCCTCGCGATCTCCGGCTTGCCGTCGACGACCACGTCGGCCAGGCGCAGGCGCAGTTGGTGGGCGGCGTCGTAACCCTGCAGCTTGATCTTGCCGGGCGTGAGGCTGTGCACGCGCTCCATGCGGATGTCGCGGTAGTCGGGGACCAGGCTGCCCGGCTTCTCGGCCTGCTCGTAACGCGTGTAGATGTCGATCGGCGCCTTGGTGCCGCGCAGGCAGACGTCGTGATACAGAATGTCGGCCACGATGCCCCCACGCGTATCATTACTCTTGATGCGCAGGCCGGAGGTGGTGCCGTCCATCGACAGGTCGTCGATCAGTACCCGCCGCACGCCGCCATTCGTCTCGCTGCCGATCGACATGCCGTGGCCGCTGTAGAAATGGTTGTGCAGGACGGAGACGTTCTCGGTCGGGCCGTTGCTGCCGCCCTTGATCGCCACGTTGTCGTCGCCGGTGCGGATCCAGCTGTGGGCGATGGTCACGTTGCGCGAGGAGATGGGATCGATGCCGTCGGTGTTGCGGGCGTCGTGGGGCGTATCGATCTTCACGCCCCAGGCGGTGAAACCGTCGACCTGGTTGATGGTCACGTGGAAGTTCGGCGAATTCTTCAGCAGGATGCCGTACATGGTGAAGTCCTGCGATTTATCCACCTGGATCAGGCGCGGCACGTTCTGGCGCGTCTTCTCCTTTTGTGCGCGGCGCGCAAGCTGCCACCAGCTTTCCTCCTTGCCGAGCATCTTCTCGCCGCCGCGGCCGTCGATGCTGCCGCGGCCCATGATGCCGCTGCCGCGCGTGTTCTCGGCCGTGATCAGGGGCCGGCAGCCGCGCCCGTTCTGATCGTTGGTGCCGCAGTTTCCAGCACCCTTGTCGAACAGGCGCGGATCGCTGCTGGCGTACAGCGTGGCGCCGGCGTCGACGATCAAGGTCACGCCGCTTTTCAGCACCAGCGGGCCGGAAACGAAGCTGCGTTTGGCATTGCTGGCTGCCAGTACCACGGCGTGGCCGGGCGCGCAGGCGTCGATGGCCGACTGGATGCGGGGCGCGTCGTTGCGCTCCGGGGAAAAGACCTCGCCGGCGAGCACGGCGCAGGCGGGCGGCGGTACGGGCTCCTTCACATCGCGGGTGTCCTGCGCCTGCGCCGCACCGATGAAACCCAGGCCGATCAAAAGAGGCAACAGGCGGGGCATCACGGCTTGCCTCCATCCTTGAAGTACGTGCGTGTTTCCGGTAAGGCGCGCACCATTTCGCGCTCGACCATCGCCGCGAACAGCTTCGCACCCTTCGCGCCGACGTGGGTGCGGTCGAAGGCGCTCTTCGCCGCACCCTGCGGCTCGACCTTGTTCGGGTCTTGCGGCAGCGCGGCCGGCGTGGCCGGCGGCGGCGCCACCGCCAGTGTGTCGGCTTCCGCCTGGCCCATGGCCTGCACGGCGGCATGGCTGTCGGCGTTCAGGTCGAGCAGCGCCGCATGTTCGCGCGCGGCGGCCTTGCGGGTGGCGTCGGCCCAGGGCGCGAGATCGTTGTGCAGCCATGGCCCGTGGAAGCTGCGGCGCGTCAATGGCGTCACCAGCACCGGCACCCCGCCCAGCGCCCTGGTCTCCTGGGCATAGCGCGCCATATTGACCGGGAATTCGGTGACGAAATCGGTCGAGCGCCCGGGCTTGCCCGGCTGGTCGTTGTGGCCGAACTGCACCAGCACATAGGTCGCACGCCAGGCGCCGCCGTTCTTCAGCAGGCGCTGGACTTCATCCCAGCGGCCTTCCTCCCGGAAGCTCTTGGTGCTGCGGCCGCCGCGCGCCAGGTTGATGCAGCTGACCTGGGGCGTGAAGCGGGCGCAGAAGGCGTCGCCGTAGCCGCTGTTGGTCGCCATGGTCGAATCGCCGACCAGGATGACGCGGATCGCTTCCGGCTGGGCCGCCGCCGCGTGGGCGGGCAGCGCCAGCAGGAGCGCGCTTGCAAGGCAGGTCGCTTTCATCGTCACAGGAAGCTGTAGGTCACGCGCACATTGTAGGCACGGCCGGTCGGATTCACCACGCTGCTCAGGTAGCCGTTGCTGTACACCGTGTTGTTGGTGATCGGCGGGGCCTTGTCGAACAGGTTGTTGACGCCGGCGGTGATCTTGACCTGCTTGATGCCGTTCCAGGTAGCGGTCAGGTTCCACAGCGAGACCGAGGAGATGTCGCGGTAGTACTGCTCGGTGACGGCGCTGTTGGCGTCGCGATACTTGCTGGAGAAGACATTGGTCAGCTGGGCGCCCCAGTCGCCGTAGCGCCAGGACAGGCGCAGGTTGTGCTTCCAGCGCGGCGTGATGATCGGGTAGCTGCTGGTGGTGCCGTTGCTGGCCCAGCCGAACTGGCCGATGTTCGACATCCAGGCGCCGCCCTTCTCGAGCTGGTTGTCGAAGCGGGTCAGGTAGGTGCCGTCCAGGCCGACCTGGAATACGCCGGCGCGGGTCGTCGGTGCCTGCCAGTTGCCGGTGACGTCGATGCCGGCCGCGATCTGGCCGCCCAGGTTCATGGTGCGGTTGTCGATATAGGCCAGCGAGCCGTCGGCGTTTCGCACGAACAGGTTCTTGTACTGCGCGTAGTTGGTGAAGTAGACCGATTCCGGCAGGTTGGCCAGCATGTCCTTCATGTTGACCTGCCAGTAGTCGAAGGCCAGCGTGGCCTTGCTGCTCGGTTCGAACACCACGCCGAGGGTGCCGCCCTTGGATTTTTCCGGGACCAGCGCCGAATTACTGCCGGTCATGCGGTTCAGCTTGGCGTTGCAGACGTCGGCCGCGTTGACGCCGGCGACCGCGGTGCCGGTGCCTGGCATGGTCGGGGTCTTGCTCGGGCACAGGACCGGATCGTCCCAGCGGCCCGAGGTGGTGCCGTTGGCGGTGGCGGTGCGGTAGCCGTAGCGGTCGAACAGGGTCGGGGCGCGGAAGCCGGTATTGGCCGAGCCGCGGAACATCACGGTCTTGGCCGGCTGCCAGCGGAAGCTGATTTTCGGCGTCACGGTGCTGCCGACGTCGCTGTAGTGGTCGACGCGGACGGCGGCGTCCAGGTTCAGGGTCTTGGTGACCGGCGCATCGATCTCGGCGAACAGGCCGGTGACGGTGCGCGCGCTCTCGCCGTGGCCCGGGGCGATCTTGGCGAAGCTGATGTCGGCGGCTACGGGCAGCTTGGTGTCTTCGTTGGTGTCGCGGTGCAGGTCGGCGCCGAGCGCCAGCGCCATGTCGCCGCCGGCCAGGGCCATCAAGGGACGGCTGATGGTGCCGTCGACGCCGTAGTAGGCGGTCTTGGCGGTGCGGTTCAGCATGCCGTCGGCGGCGATCGACTTCAGGTAGTCGCTGCCTGCGGCATCCTGCAGGCCGAAGGGGTTCAGCAGGCCGTTCGACAGGCCGGTCAGCAGGCCCAGGCCGTTGTAGTAGCCGGATTCGAAGTAGACGCGGCGCTGCGACAGGCCGTAGGACAGGCCGGTCTTGTAGTCCCAGCTGCCGACGCGGCCGTCCGCCGACACCAGCAGGCGCTGGTTCAGCTGGTTGTCGCGGGTGACGGCGGCGCCGCCGTCGGCCACCGCCCAGCTCACGGTCAGCGGCTGGTTGGTCAGGCCGGCCACGGCAGGCACGCCGCCGCTCTTGCCCGGGTACCACTTGCTGGTCGAGGGCAGGATCGCGGTGATCTTGCCGACCGCGATCGCCTGGGTCGGGTTCTTGGACGCGAAGATGAAGGACTCGCCGCGGGTGTACTCGATCGAGACGGTGTTGTCCTCGTTGATCTTCCTGGTGCCCTTCAGGTAGAAGGACAGCTGCTTGTTCGGGTGCAGGGCGCTGCCGTAGACGGCATCGTCCAGCACGCAGGTGTTCTTGGCGCCCTGGATCGACGCGCCCGGCAGGCAGCCGCTCGCGTAATACGGGTTGGTGGCGCTCTTGTTGACCGAGCTGGTGAAGTTGGCCGGGGTTGCGTAACCGCCGCTGGCGGCGCTGCGCGGCAGGCCGATCGCGGCCATCGCCGCATCGTCGGGCACGAAGCCGGCGCGGTCGGCCAGCAGGAGGCGCGAACGCTGGTGGAAGTCGGCGGTACCGTAGAGGTTCCAGCCGTCCCGCGACAGATTGCCCTTGCCGAAGGTGAGCGTGACGCGCTGCTCGTCGCCGCCGCCCTTGCGTTCCGGCTGCACGTACTGCACGGTGGCCGAGCCGCCTTCCACTTCGCGCTTGGTGATGAAGTTGACCACGCCGCCGATGGCGTCCGAGCCGTAGATCGAGGAGGCGCCGTCGCGCAGGATCTCGACCCTTGCCAGGGCGCTGATCGGGATGGTGTCGAGGTTGGCGTAGCCGTCGGCGATCGCCTCGTTGGCCAGGCGGCGGCCGTTCAGCAGCACCAGGGTGCGGTTCACGCCCAGGCCGCGCAGGTTGATGTTGGTGCCGGAGCCGGCGTTCGAGGGTTGGAGCGAGACCGACTGCGGGATCGACATCATCACGTCGGCCAGGGTGGTCAGGCCCTGCTTCTCGAGTTCCTCGGCCTTGATGGTGGTGACCGGCAGGGCCTCTTCCGCGGCCAGGCGCTTGATGCTGGAACCGGTGACTTCGACGCGCTGCATCGACGATTGCGCGGCGGCCTGCTGGCTCAGGGCCATGATCGCCAGCGTGATCGAGGAAAGGACGAGGGTGCGCGGAAGCGCGCGGGCGCAGTGGCCCATGTGACGCGGGTGTTTCATCAAGCTGTCTCCTGATTTGTTATCGGTGCGTTGGACGCCGTCGTTGCCGCGGCGTCTCTCGTGCTTCTTGATGCTGCCAGACGGGTGCTTCAGCTGATTGGACCGGAAGCTCGTTGTGGTCGGACCATTCTAAAGTGGTTTGACCACTTTTAGCAATCGGACAAGCCACATTAATGCATGTTGTCAACACGCCACGGTCCTGGAAGGGGCAAGGCGGAGGCAAGACGGGGGCGCCGCCCGCGTTGGCGGGCGTCCGTTGGCGGGGCGGCGCCGGGATCAGTCGGCGCGCAGCGCGAGCTTTACCGGATGCGCGGCGCGCTCGGCCGCCGCCGCCACATAGGCCTGCCAGGCTTCCAGCGACGCGATGCGCCCGGCCTTGCTCCAGGCCGCGCCGATGTAGTAGCGCAGCGGTTTGCCCGGTTCGACACTTGCCAGCACAAGCTCATTCAGGGCGTCTTCCGCGAAGCCGGCGGCGCCGGGCAGCACGATCGCGGTGCCGTAGGCCCCGTTGGGGCTGGCCTTCAGCGCGACCCACTGGACCAGCGACGGATCGGCCGCATTGCGCGTCACCAGGATCTGCGGCTCGTGCTTCCTGTTGGCCGGGGTCTTGTTCAGGCCCACGGCCACGGTCAGCTTGGCGGCGCCGCTGAAGTCGAAGGTGCTTTCGACCTGGTCGAGCTGGTGGCCGGCGTCGACGGTGAAGCGCTTCACCTCCGACACCTTGATGCCGCCGGCGTCCCAGGCGTCGTAGCGCAGTTCGAACACGGCGCGCACCGGGCCATTGGCCAGCAGCTTCCAGTTGCGGTAGTTGCCGCCGACATGGAGTTTGCCGCCTGCCCAGACCCCGGTGCCGCCGGCGCCGCGCGACTGGCCGACGTTGTACATGTCCAGGCCTTCGCCCTCGTCCTTGTGGTAGTGGTCGTGGCCCTTGTTGTACCAGCGGTCGACGATCGGATACTCGACCCGCTTGAACCAGATGTCGATGCCGCTGGTCTCCAGCACTTCCTTGCCGCTGCCCGGCGGGGCCGGCGCTGCAAGTGCCTGGCCGTAGATGCGGTGGGCGATGCGGTCGTTTTCCCAGGCGAAGTCGTCGAGGCGTTCCTGCACGTAGCGGGCGTAGGCCCTGACCGGGAACACCGGTTCCAGTTCATCGGTCTTCTCGACCGTGAACACGGCGCTGTGCTCGCCGGCGGCGAAGCTGTGCTGGAACAGCAGCTCGCCATAGGCCGCGCCGACGTTCTTCGGGTCCTTGGCCAGCGGCGCTACATTGGTCACCTGGTAGGGCAGCACGTGGCCGGCCGCATCCTTCACCACGATGTGCTGGACCAGGGCGCCGGGCAGGGCGCGGTTCACGTCGGGCCAGGGCACGGCGATGGTCTCGGATGGGCGCCCGGCGTCCAGTTCGTGGCTGGCCGTGATCGTGAGGCGCTCGGCGGCGCCGGCGAAGAGGGGGGCCAGCAGAGCGGCGACCGTCAGGAGGCGCAGCGGCGTGGATGGCATGTTCATGGTGGTGTCAATCTCGCTTGGGCACATAGTGGTAGGTGCGGACCTTGTACTGGATCTCGAAGGCCGGGTTGCCCAGCAGGCGGATCATCTCGGCGCCGGCCAGCAGGGTGGAGCCGTAGCCGTGCAGGGCGGCCGGGCTGGTGGGACGGTTGTAGTAGTAGACCTGGTCGCCGGCGAAGGTGGTGCCGACGCAGGTCCCTTCGACCTCGCCCCGTTCATTGATGCGGGTGGACAGGCCCGCCCATCCGGCCTGGGCGATCGGACCATAGGTGACGGGACTGACCCAGCCCTCGTTGACGGCGTGCGCCAGCACATAGACGAAGATCGCGCTGGCCGAGGTCTCCAGGTAGGAGTCGCTGCGGTCGATCATCTGGTGCCACAAGCCGCTGCCCGACTGCAGCTGGGCGATGCCGCGCAGGCTCTTCCTCAGCTGCTCCAGCACCTCCGGGTAGCCCGGATGGTCCTTCGGCAGCACGTCCAGCAGGTCGGACATCGACAGCACCGCCCAGCCGTTGGCGCGCGCCCAGTAGAATTGCGGCGCGTCCGGGTTGTCGGCGTTCCAGCCGTGGGTGTAGAGGCCGGCCTGCGGGTTGAACAGGTAGCCGGACATCTGCAGCACGTTCCTGGCGGCGTCGTCGTAATAGCCCTGCCGCCCCGTCATGCGCCCCAGTTCCGCCAGCGCCGGTACACCCATGTACATGTCGTCGGCCCAGAGCGATCGTGGCTGCGGGCGTTCGCGCGCGAGGGTGCCGTCGGCCAGGCGGAACTGGCGCTTCGCGACCCAGTCGCCGCAGACCCCGATCTGGCCCGCGAGATCCGGTCCGACGTGGGCGCGGCGCGCCCGCATCATCGCCGCGCACATGGCGCCGGCGTCGTCCAGCGAGCGCGGATCGAGGAAGCGCGCGAAGCTGTTGGCGCGCTCCAGGTGGAAGCGCTCCTGCTGGGCGCGGAAGTAGGGCAGGCGGTCGGCGAAGAACTGGAAGTGGCGCGCGGTGAGGTCGCTGAAGCGGCGGTCGCCCGTGACCTGGGCTGCCTTCAGCATGCCGGCATGGACCACGCCCATCTCGTAGACCTGCAGGCCGAAATCCATGTCGGTGGTCGGCACCACGGCGTCCGCGACCGGCGTCCTGAAATCCGTGATCTCGGCGCCGCTGCCCTTGTGGACGACGCGGGTCGGGGTCTGGGCTTCGAGGAAGGCGCGGATGCGATGCAGGCTGGCCGCGATCTCGGCGGCCACCGGTTTCTTGTAAGGCACCGGGTAAGTGCCCTCGGCCGGATCGGCCTTGCTCTTGTTGTCGGGATTGCGGTAGGGCCCGTCCGCATGGGCGGGGGTGGCCAGGACGGCCGTGGCCGCAAGCGCAGCCAGGGCGCGCGCGGCGCGTGTCAGGGTCGGTGGGGTCACCGGCGTCTCCGTGTGGTGATGGCCTTTGCTGTTTTTGTTGGCCATTTGTTATGTGGTCGGGCCATTCTAATGTGGTCCAACCACATTGGCAAGGCGGACTAGCCGGACTTGTGCATGGCATGGCATACTTGTCTTCCAGGTTCAGGAGGAGTGGCGAATGATGGGACGAGTGATGCTGGTGGCGGCGGGCCTTTCCGCTGCGGCTTCGATGGCGGCGTTTGCTGGGCCTGCGCCTGCGCCGGACAGCTATACCGCCGCTACCACCTATAAAAAGCTGGCGCCGGCCTATCCCTTCATCCGCATCGCGGACAGCGAGGTGCCGGCTTCGGTGCGGGCGATCACGGGCCTCGCTTATGTGCGGCACGGCGGCCATGCGCTGCAGCTGGACCTGTACTTGCCGGCCGCGGCGAAGGCGGTTCCGGTGCCCGGCATCGTATTCGTCCACGGCGGCGGCTGGCGTGCGGGCGTGCGCGAAAACTTCGCGCCGATGGCGATCCGGTTGGCCGAACGGGGCTATGCCGCCGCGACGATCAGCTACCGGCTCTCGCCCGAGGCCCTGTATCCGGCCGCGGTGCAGGATGCGCGCGCCGCCGTGCGCTGGATGCGAACCCACGCGGCCGAGTACGGGATCGATCCTTCACGCATCGCCATCGGTGGCGGCTCGGCCGGCGGCCAGATCGCGGCGCTGGCCGGCGTGACCGACGGATTGACGCGCTTCGATCCGGATGGTGGGCCGGGCGCCGTGTCCGGCGCGGTGCAGGCCATCGTCAACATCGACGGGCTGTCCGATTTCACCTCCGAGGCGGCGCGCCGGTACGAGGACGATCCGGCCAGGCAGCCGTCGTCGGCCGGGGCCTGGTTCGGCGGGCGCTATGCCGAGAAGGCGGCCTTGTGGAAGGAGGCTTCGCCGCTGTTCTACGTGAATGCGAAGACGCCGCCGGTGCTGTTCATCGGCAGCGGGCAGGCGCGGTTCAGTACGGGCCGGGAGGAGATGCTGGCGAGGCTGCGGGAGTCCGGCGTGCCGGGGCGGGTGGTCGTGCTGCCCGGGACACCGCATGGTTTCTGGTTGTTCGAGCCGTGGATCGGGCCTACGGTGGAGGCGGTCGCGGGGTTTCTGGATGAGTGTTTGCGGAACGACGAACCCCGCTAGCGTTCGCCCGTCCGCGAAAGCGGGAACCCAAGTTCGTGGCGCGGATCACCCCCGCGAAAAAGTCCGCGTAACCCGATCCAGATGATTCCGCATCGCCGCCTTCGCCCCGGCCACGTCGTGCGAAGCGATCGCGGTCAGGATATTCCGGTGATCCAGCAAGGTCTGCTGCCGCAGCTCCTCGGTCTGGAAGTGCTCCTTCAGCTTGTGCCACAAGGTCCCGCGCTGGTTCCACAGGTATTCGACCGCACCGGTCAGGGCGCTGTTGCCGGTTGCGCGGGCGATCGCCAGGTGGAAGTTGCGGTCGGCGGCTTCGCTATCGCTGCTGTGTTCGTGGTGTTGTTCCATCTGCTCGACAGCCACCAGGATGGCGTCGATGTTGGCCGCGGTGGCGTTCTTCGCGGCCAGGGCGGCCACCTCGACTTCGATCAGGCGGCGCGCGGCCAGCACCTCGAAGGGACCGGGCCCGGCGGCCGGGCCCTCGGCCTTCGGCGTCGCCTGTTCGCTCACGTAGACGCCGGAGCCGCCGCGCACTTCGACCACGCCGCCCAGCTCGAGCGCGATCAGGGCTTCGCGCAGCGAGGTACGGCTCACGCCCAGCTTGGTGGCGAGGTCGCGCTCGGCCGGAAGGCGTTCGCCCGGCCGGATGTCCTCTTCCCGGATCAGCTCTTCGATGCGCGCGGACACGACCCGATACAGTCGCGGCTCAGTCGACAAGACCTCGTTCGGCGCGGTGGCTCTTTTCATTGCGGTGGTCGTCCAGGAAAGTTGGTGGCAAATGCCAGATCCGCATATTAGTTGGCAACTGTTAAGCTTGCAAGTGGACTAACCAATTATGCATGCGGCATAGCCAAACTTTCCCGGTCTGGACTTACTCGACCCAGCTGTAGCCGTCGCGCGCCAGCAGCGCGAAGGATTCCGCCGGACCCCAGGAGCCGGCTGCATAGGCGTGCGGCTTCTCGCCCAGCGTGCCCCAGCCTTCGATGATCGGGTCGGCCCATTCCCAGGCCGCTTCCAGTTCGTCGCGGCGCATGAAGTGGGTCAGGCGGCCGCGCACGACGTCGATCAGCAGGCGCTCGTAGGCTTCGGCGCGGCGCTGCTGGAAGGCCGATTGCAGGTCCAGGTTCAGCGCCACCTGCTGCATGTGCATGCCGCTGCCGGGTTCCTTCGCCATCAGTTGCAGCTTGATCGCTTCCTCGGGCTGCAATTCGATGACCAGGCGGTTCGCGACGCCGCCCGGGGCATCCGGGAACAGCGGGAACGGCGGGTTGGTGAACTCGACCACGATCTTCGACGAGCGGCGCTGCATGCGCTTGCCGGTGCGCAGGTAGAACGGCACCTTGGACCAGCGCCAGGTGTCGATGAAGGTACGCAGGGCCACGAAGGTCTCGGTCTTGCTGTCCGCGGGGACGTTCTTCTCCTCGTGGTAGCCCGGCACTTCCTGGTTGCCGCTGACGCCGCGGGTGTACTGGCCGCGCACGGTGTCGCGCGCGATGTCGGCCAGGCTGAAGCGGCGCAGCGAGCGCAGCACCTTGAGCTTCTCGTCGCGCACCGCGTCCGCATTCAGCGAAGTCGGCGGCTCCATGGCGACGATGCACAGCAGTTGCAGCAGGTGATTCTGGACCATGTCGCGCATCGCGCCGGCGCCGTCGTAGAAGCCGGCGCGGCTGCCGACGCCGACTTCCTCGGCCACCGTGATCTGCACGCTCGAGATGTTCGGCGCGCGCCACAGCGGTTCCAGGATCGAGTTCCCGAAGCGCAGCACCATCAGGTTCTGCACGGTCTCCTTGCCGAGGTAGTGGTCGATGCGGTAGATCTGCGATTCCTCGAAGTGCTTGCCGACCGCTTCGTTGATCTCGATCGCCGAAGCGAGGTCGGTGCCGAGCGGCTTCTCCAGTACGACGCGGGCGTTGCCGTCGACCAGGCCGGCCGCGGCCAGCTTTTCGCAGATGGTGGTGAACAGCGAGGGCGCGGTCGACAGGTAGAACACGCGCTGGGCGCCGGCGCGCGAGGCGTTCGCCAGGGCGCTGAAGTCGGTGGCCTGCTGGACGTCCAGGCGGACGTATTCGAGCAACTGCAGGAAGCCGTCCCAGGTCTTCTCGTTGAAATTGGCTTCGGCGATGAAGGAGCGCGAGTGCTCCGCCACGTGGGCCAGGTAGGCGTGGCGGTCGTAGTCCTGGCGGCCGGTCGAGATGATGCGGGTCGAGGCCGGCAGGTTGCCGTGGAGGTAGGCCATGTACAGGGCCGGCAGCAGTTTTCGCATCGCCAGGTCGCCCATGCCACCGAAGATGGTCATGTCGAGGGGGAGGCCGGTATCCGATTCTGTCGAGAGGGTCATGTCTTGTGCGGTCAAATGTTTTGAAGGAGGCGCTGGGCCGGCAAGCCCCATACGGTAGCAGAAGGGCGGAAGACGCGCTCGTCCGGGCCGGCTTTTGGCCTGGCGGCGCTGCGCGTCTGATCCATATCGTTGATTTTACCTAGCTTACAATCTGGAGGCGATTTAGGGAATCCTTCCATGCCGCCAAGATCCAGGCGATGATAGCCGTATCGATGAGGAGAATGCCGTGATTCGTTCCTTGCTGAAGCATGTTCCGGCGCGCGCCTGAGGCCGCGGGCCCTGGCCTGGCCGCCGCCGGCCTGACCGCGGTGGCGATGCTGGCCTTCGCCGCCAATTCCCTGCTGTGCCGCTTCGCCCTGCAGCAGGATCACATCGATCCGGCCGGCTTCGGCGCGGTGCGGCTGCTGGCCGGGGCGCTGGTGCTGGCATGCGTGATGCGGGCCAGACGAGAGCCGCTGGGCGCGGGCGGGGACTGGCGCTCGGCGGCGCTGCTGTTCGCCTACGTGGCGCTGTTTTCCTTCGCCTATGTGTCGCTGGCGGCCGGTACCGGGGCCCTGATCCTGTTCGGGACCGTGCAGTTGAGCATGCTGGGTGTGGGCCTGCTGCGCGGCGAGCGCTTCGCTCCGGCCGGCTGGCTGGGCCTGATGCTGGCGATGGCCGGACTGGTGGTCCTGCTGCTGCCGGGCGCCGCCGCGCCGCCGCCGCTGGGGGCGCTGCTGATGGCGGGCGCGGGCGCGGCCTGGGGCGGCTATTCGCTGCGCGGGAAGGGCGCCGCCGATCCGCTGGCCGCCACCTCCGCGAGTTTCATGCGTGCGGCGCCGCTGGGCCTCCTGCTGGCGCTGCCGTTCGCCGCGCGCCTGCATGCGGACGCGCGCGGCGTGTGGCTGGCGATCGCCTCCGGCGCCATCACCTCGGGCCTGGGCTATGTGGTGTGGTATGCGGCGCTGCGCCGCCTGAGCGCGCTGAGGGCGGCGGTGGTGCAATTGTCGGTGCCGCTGATCGCCACCGCCGGCGGCGCATTGCTGCTGGGCGAGGCCTTCACCTTGCGGCTGGGCGTGTCGGCGCTGGCGATCCTGGGCGGGATCGCACTGGTGCTGGGCAGCCGCGCCGCGCACCGCAGCGCTTGATGGCGCCGTGCGTTTCAGGGTTTTGCAACTAACCGACGGTGAGCGACAGACAAAGCAAAAAACCGGCAAGCAGGCTGCCGGGGCCGACGCCTGGCTGCCTGCTTGGCGGGATGGCCGATCCCGCCGGACTCAGTGCAGGCCGATGATCTTGCCCACGCCCGGCCCGCCGTCCAGCTTCCAGCTCAGCTTGCCGTTCCCCGCGGCCAGCCCGGCCGGCACCTGCACCTGCATCTCGAAGCTGACGCTGGCATTCGCCGGAATCTGTCCGCCGGCCGCGCCGCAGTCCAGGCGCCGGGTGCTGTCGACGGCCTTGCCGTCCGCGTACAGCGACTGCGTATAGGCCGGGCAGGCCGCCAGGGAGACCGGCGCCGCGGTCGGATTGTTCAAGGTCACGGTGTAACGCAGCGTGCCGCCGCTGCTGGCCTCGTCCGGCGCGCTCAGGCTGCCCGTCAGCTGGCTGAGCGCGCCGGCCGCCTTCATCGCCGCCGCCCGCGCCGCGCCTTCGCCCTGCACGCGCTCGAAGCGCAGCACGGTGGCGCGCCCGCACAGGGTATCGATGTGGACGCCGTCCAGGGCCTTGACGCCGCCGCCGGCCAGGGCCAGCTGCAGGCGGCGGCTGACCCGGCGCTCCGGCCTGTTGGCGGCTTCGCAGCTGCCCGGCGTGCCGAGCAGGACGACCGCTTCCTCGCCGGGGGCGAGTTCGACGAGGCTGCTGGCCAGCTGCGGCGCCTGCTCGCTGGCGCCCACCGTCTGCGGCGCTTCGCTGGCGGGCTGCAGCTGCAGGGAGGGAAAGCCGGGCAGGGCGCAGGCTTCCCTGCCGTTGTTCAGGATGCGGATCTCCTGGGTCGCCTGGCCGCGCCAGGCACCGGCCGGACCGGCGCTGACCTGGACGTCGGCGGCGGCGCAGGGACGTGCGGCGGCCGGGACGGCGTGGACGCCCGGCGCCGCGGCGAGAAGTGCCAGCGCGATGGCGGATGGCGGAAGTGAAAAGCAGCTTGGCATGGTGGCGCTCCTGGATGGCTTCGTGATGTGGACGGTCAGTTGCATACGCTGGCGGAATTCAGGCCGCCGGTCGGGGCCAGCGGGCCGTTGGCGCAGTTGCTGTCGATGTTCAGGGTCACGCCGCCATAGGTCTCGTTGTGGTCGCCCTGGTACTGCTTGAGGCGCTGGTGGTTCGACCACAAGGTGCCGGCGACGCAGGACAGGGTCGAGGTCGACGGGTTGCCGTCCCAGTTCGCGGCCCAGATGAATTGCGGCGGCCGCGCCATGGTGGCGAGGTCGCCGAACCAGGTATTGCAGGCCGAGCCATAGACGCCGGAAGCCTGGGCCGGCGCCACCGCCAGCTGGTCCACCCAGCCCTGCAGGAACTGCTTCACCGCGGCCTTGCAGGAGGCGTCGTTGGCATAGCCTTCCATGTCGTACACGACCGGCGTGCCGGCCGCATTGTTGGTCACGCCGAGGGCGGTCAGGGCATTGTAGGCCTTTAGGGCTTCGTCCTTGCCCTGCTGGTAGGCGGTGGCGGTGTCGTAGCTGATGCGGCTGGAGAAGGTGGTGCAGGGCGCCTGCGGGCCGACCCAGATCAGCGAGTGGCGCCAGCCCTGGCTGTTGGTGGTGTTCATCCAGGTGGCGCTCAGGTTCGGCTGCGAGCAGGCCCGCACCGCGCCGCCGATGTAGACGCCGACGAAGCTCCACGGGGTATTCGTCCACCAGGCCTGCATCTGCGAGGTGGACGGGGCGGCGCAGGTGTCGAAGCCGCGGCCGTTGAAGGCCGCGCCGCCGCCGGGATAGGCCTGGGCGGACGGCGTGGCGAACAGGGCGGCGGCGAACAGGGCCGGCAGCAGCCCGGCGGGCGCCTTGCGGGGCAGGGTGGGCATCGGTGGTCTCCTTGGTGGTGTTGTGATGGGATGGCGGCGCCGGCTCAGGCATTGCCCGGATAGCGGCGCTGGAAGTTCGAGAAGGACTCCACCGGCCCGTCCAGGAATGCCGGGTCGAGCGGGAACATGGCCCAGTAATACAGCTCGCGGCCATGGCGGCTTTGGGCCGGCGCGGTGAAGCGGTGCCATTCCTTGTGCCGCACCGGCGAATACATGCCGTCGCCGTCGCTGAAGTTCGGCACCACGCGGCGCTGGCCGAGCGCTTCCAGCAGCGAGGCCGGGGCGCCGCCGTCGAGGGCGATCTCGAAATGGGCGTTCATGCTCTGCTCGGTCTCGACGGCCAGCAGCCAGGGGCGGGCGTCGCGGTCGTACATCAGGAAGCCGGGCGGGGTCTTGAACAGGTAGTGCTCGACGATCTTGTGGCGCGCGCCCAGCTCGCGCACCAGGCCGCCGATGGCCGGATCGTTGACGAAGCTGAAGTCGTGCAGCGAGAGCAGCATGCGCAACGCTTCCGACTGGGCCAGGAAGAAGTCCTCCTGCAGCTGGGTGAGTTCCTCCTCCAGGCGGTCGAGGGCGTGGGCGTCGCTCTTGCGCACATAGCGGTCGATCAGGCCGCGGTTGAAGGCTTCGATCGCGACCCGCTCGTCGGCGACCCCGGTCAGCAGGATCTTCCGGCATGGCAGGTCACGCACCGCTTCGCAGAACTGGATCCCGTCCATGCCCGGCATCGCATAGTCGACCACCAGCACCGAGGGCGTCAGGAAGCGCTGGGCGTGGCGGCGGATGCCGCACACCTGCTCGACGTGCAGGGCGATGTTGTAGGGCTGCGGTGCGAAGGTATAGGTGTCGACGCTGGGCGACAGCAGGCCGGCCAGGGCGGCGGGCGCGGCGCCGTGCTGGCGCAGCCAGGCGATGGCGGCGGTGGTGTCGCTGAAGCCGATGCTGGGAAAGCTCGCGCCGAGCTGGAAGCGCAGGCTGTGCAGGAAGCTGGGACTGTCGTCCACGAGGACGGTCATGGTGGGATGCTGGTAGATCGGCAGGTTCATGCTAGGCCTCGCTGACTCGTTCGACTCGGTCGTTCATTGCCTGGGGAGAACGCGGCGCCGGGGACGCGTCGGCGGCGCGCCGCGCCGGCGGGAACTCCAGCGCGAACACCGTGTAGAGGTCTTCGCGCGAGCGGCAGCGGATCTTGCCGTGCCAGGCGTGCACGATGTCCTTGCACAGCGCCAGGCCGATGCCGGCGCCGGTGTTCGCCGGGTAGGAATAGAAGCGCTCGAAGATGTAGGGCAGCTGGCGCGCCGGGATGCCACAGCCGCTGTCCATCAGCAGCAGGCGCGGGCGCCTGCGGGCGCCGTCGACGATGATCCGCACTTTCCCCTTGCCGGCGCGCTGCAGGGCCTTCAGGGCATTCCGGAGCAGGTTGAGCAGCACCACCGAGGCCAGTTCCTGGCGTCCGCGGAAGGCGAAGTCGCTGCGCACCACCACGCTCACCAGGCGCTGCTGTTCCTCGCTGACGAAGGGATAGCGCTTGATCACGCCGTTCACCAGCTCCGCCATCGAGACCCGCTCGGTGGGCGCCAGCTGCTGGTTCATGGCCGCCGCCGACATCAGGAACAAGTCGATCATCTGGTTCATGTGGCGCACCTCGAAGCCGATCCGCTCCAGCGCCTCCGGCACGCCTTCCTCGGCGCCGGCCACCGCCCGTGCTATCCCTCGCACGTTGGCGGAAATGCTGATCAGGGGCGTGCGCAATTCGTGCGAGACCATCGCCAGCGCCTGCGCCATGCCGGCCAGCTTCTCGCTCGCCAGCAGCCGGCGCCCGATCCTGGTGAGGGCCACGATCACGATCGTGAAGAGATAGATCGGCGCCTGCTCCAGCGTCAGCGGCAGCGCGTGGAAGTCGCTGCTGGCGTTCGGATCGCCCAGCACCACGTACAGCAGGCAGGCGGCCAGCGCGCCGGCGCTGCAGGACAGCAGCGCCCACAGGGAGTCGAACTGGAACAGCAGGATCAGCGCCAGCAGCAGGGATTCGCCCCACACGGCCGAGCCGTGGTTCATCAGGAACATGTAGCTGAAAAAGAAGGGCATGACATAGGTGACGCTGATGAACTCGTAGGAGCGCAGCCAGTTTCGCTTGATTTTGCGCGGGAACAATAGTGCTGGAAGGCATAGAACAAAACCGAGTATCCGCAGGCCCGGGCTCTCGAACTTTTGTGGGAACCACATTGTCCAGATGAGGTAGTACGCCGGCATGCCGATGCAGCCGACCCAGGCCAGGAAATGCAGCCGCACCACGGCATGCTCCTGCAACTGGTCCTGGCGCAGCAGCCACGCCAGCAAGGCGGGGCGGGTCAGCCGATAACGCATCCTGATCGGCGCAATGATGTTCGCGATGCTTCTGTACAGCAGATTCTTCACTCGGCAACTCCCGGTCGTAGACCGTCTGTTTTCGCTTCTTGTCAATTCGCAATTGATCTCACTCAATTTTTCGTTGAGCTTGAAGGAAACCGCTCCGACGTGATTGATCTCGGTCAAGGGTGCGTCGATAAGCTGAACTGAATTTTTGCGTATGGACACAATGAAACTTTTCCTGGAGATAAAAAAATGACACGACTGACCAAAGTCCAAAACAATGTCCGCCCCGCAGGCCTGCGCATGCCCGCCTTCGTCACCCGCCGGATGGACGAACACCATGTGAACCGGATCGAACAGCTGATGGGCGGCGAGCACGTCCACGTGTGGAAGCGCCAGGGACCCGGTGCCGTGATGTTGGCCGGGAACGATTACCTTTGCCTGGCGAACGAGCCGGCGCTGCTCCAGGCCCAGGTGCGCGCCCTGCAGGGGAACGACGGTCAGAACCTGATGTCCGCCGTCTACCTGCAGGCCGGCAGCCGGCAGCACCGGCTGGAAGAGAAGTTCGCCGACTTCATGGGTGCCCAGGAGACGGTGCTGGCGCAATCCGGCTGGGCCGCGAACGTCGGGTTGATGCACAGCGTCGCGGAGCCGGGCGTGCCGGTCTACCTCGACATCATGGCGCATGCCTCGCTGTGGGACGGGGTCCAGCTGGGCGGCGCCAAGGCCGTGCCTTTCCTGCATAACAATATGGACCACCTGCAGCGCCAGTTGAACAAGCACGGCGCCGGCGTGATCGTGGTCGACGCCCTGTACAGCACCGACGGCAGCCTGGCCCCGCTGCACGAGGTGGTCGCCCTGGCCGAGAGGACCGGCAGCGTGCTGGTGGTCGACGAATCGCATTCCCTCGGCACCCACGGCCCGCGCGGCGCCGGCCTGGTGATCGCCGCCGGACTGGAAGACCGCGTGCACTTCCGCACCGCTTCGCTGGCCAAGGCCTTCGCCGGCCGCGCCGGCATCATCACCTGTTCGAGCCGCTTCAAGGGCTACTTCCTGTCGGCCTCGCGCCCGGCCATCTTCAGCTCCTGCCTGCTGAACCACGAGCTGGTCTGGTTCGACGCCGCCATCGATTTCGTCGAGCAGGCCGACGCCCGCCGGGCCGGCCTGCGCCGCATTACCGAGGAAGTGCGTACCGGCCTGGGACGGCTCGGCTACTGCGTGGACGAGGGCAGCGAACAGATCGTCGCGCTCGAAGTGGGGACCGAGCCGAAGACCCTGGTGCTGCGCAAGGCGCTGGAAAACCGCGGCATCCAGGGCGCCGTGTTCTGCGCCCCGGCCACGCCCAAGAACCGCGCGCTGGTGCGCCTGACCCTGAACTCGGGCCTGACCAAGCGCGAGATCGCCAAGCTGCTGGGCGCCTGCGCCGAGATGCGCGAGGAGGTCGACCTCGAGAACTGGACCTCGACCGTCCGCCGGCGCCGCGTGCACTGACTCGGAAGGCCAGAAAGTTGGCTCCTAAAGGCAGGCACAAAATCGTGGAGGGCTGACGCTTTCGCTTACGCTTATACAAAAGACAAGAAGGAGACAAGCGTGAGCGACAAATACAGGTTCGTCGGGCCGATCTACGACTGGCTGAGTGCTTTCTACAGCGGGAAGTCGATCCACAAGTGCAAGGTCGCGATGCTCGACCGCCTGCAGCCGGGCGACCGGGTGCTGTTCGCCGGCGTCGGCCACGGCAGGGACGCGGTCTACGCGGCGCGCCGCGGGGCCGAGGTCACCGTGGTCGACCTGTCCGAGACCATGCTGAGGAAGTTCCAGGCCAACCTGGCGAAAGAGGGCGTGCAGGTCACGATCCGCCAGGTCCACAGCGACATCATGCAAGTCGAGGAGTACGAGCGCTACGACATGGTGGTGGCCAACTTCTTCCTCAACGTCTTCCACGAAGACATGATGGTGAAGGTGCTGCAGCACCTGATCCGCCTCGGCCGGCCGGGCGCGCGGGTGGTGGTCGGCGACTTCTCCTTCCCGACCGGGAACGTCCTGAGCCGGCTGGTGAAGACCCTGTACTGGTATGGCGCGGTCGGCTTCTTCTGGCTGTTTGCCGGCAACGCCTTCCACAATATCTACAACTATCCCGAGTGGATGAAGAGGCTCGGCCTGCGGGTGCAGGAGCAGAAGCACTACAAGCTGCTGCTGCTGGATTGCTACTGGTCGGTGCTGGGCGAGAAGCCGGACCTCGCATGAGCGACGCCGCTCTCGCGCTCACCCGGCCGCTCGCACCGGCCGACGCCGACGCCCACGCCGAGCTGGCCCGGCGCGTGGCCTGGCTGAAGGACTACGGCAGCCACCCTATGTCCTTCTCGACCATGCAGCCGGACATGGCCTACTTCGAGCTGCCGGGCGTCGGCTACATCGCCTATGCCCAGTACTGGGGCATGCAGTTCGCGCTCGCCGATCCGGTATGCGCGCCGGAGCAGCGCGCGCCGCTGATCGACCGCTTCCTGGAGCGCTTTCCGCGCGCCGTCTTCGTCCAGGTGAGCAAGGCGGTGGTCGACCACCTGCACGGACGCCACGGCTATTACGGCACCCAGTTCGGCAGCGAATCGAAGATCGCGCTGTCCGACTGGAGCCTGCGCGGCGCGCGCAAGCAGATCGTCCGCACCGCCGTCAACGGCGCCAGGAGCCAGGGCATCGAGATCCGCGAGGGCGGCTTCGACCACGACGTCAAGCGCATCTCCGAAGCCTGGATCCGCACCCGGCGCTGCAAGAACAACGAGATCCGCTTCCTGATCCGGCCGATGATCATCGACTACCGCGAAGGCACGCGCTACTTCTACGCCTACGGCGCCGGGGGCGAGGCGGTCGGCTTCATCTTCTTCGATCCGATCTACCGCGACGGCCGCCTGGCCGGCTATGTGCCGAACATCTCGCGCTCGTCCGCCAACTTCCGCCAGGGCCTGTGGTATGCGCTGATGGCGCATGCGCTGGCGGTGTTCCGGGAAGAGGGCGTGCCTTACGTGGACCTGGGACTGGTGCCGCTGCAGGTGGATGCCGAAATCGAGCCGCAGGAGTCGCGCGTGCTGCGCGCCACCATGTCCCTGATCCGTGAACGCATGGATTTCCTGTACAACTTCAAGGGCCTCGAATTCGCCAAGTCGCGCTTCCAGGGCCGCATCGAGAAGACCTACTGCTGCCACCGCAACGCCATGCCGGCGCTGGCGATGACGGCCATGTTCCGCCTCACCCGGATCATCTGAACCATGACCAACGAATTGAGCGTGCCGGCCGCCCTGTCCGGCAAGCGCATCCTGTTGACCGGCGCCACCGGCTTCCTGGCCAAGGTGGTGCTCGAAAAGCTGATCCGCACCGTGCCGGAGATCCAAGGCGTGATCCTGCTGATCCGCGGCGGCGACGGCGGCAATGCGCGCGAACGCTTCCAGCGCCAGGTTGCCACCTCTTCGATCTTCGATACCCTGCGCGCCGAGCGCGGCCCCTGGCTGGAGCGCTTCTTCGACGAACGGCTCGAATGCGTGACCGGCGAGGTGACGCAGGACTGCTTCGGCCTCGGCGCCGAACGCTTCCGGGCACTGGCCGCGCGCACCGACCTCGTGATCAACGCGGCGGCCAGCGTGAACTTCCGCGAACCGCTCGACGAGGCCCTCGACATCAACACTCTCAGCCTGCGGCAGCTGACGGCGCTGGCACGCGCGGCCGGTGCGCCGCTGGTGCAGGTCTCGACCTGCTACGTGAACGGCTACCGCCGCGGCGACATCCTCGAAGATGGCGCCGCGCCGGCCGGACGCGCCGCCATCGAGCATGACGAGGAGGGCCGGCACGACATCGAGGCCCTGGCCGGGCGCCTGCGCAGCCGGATCGAGGCGGTGAAGGCGCGGCATACCGACCCGCAGGTGCTGGACCGGGAGCTGACCGCGCTCGGCATCCGCGAAGCCAACCGCCACGGCTGGAACGACACCTATACCTTCACCAAGTGGATGGGCGAGCAGCTCGCCATGCAGGGCATGCGCGGCCGTCCGCTGACCATCGTGCGGCCCTCGATCATCGAGAGCACCTTGCGCGATCCGGCGCCGGGCTGGCTGGAAGGCGTGAAGGTGGCCGACGCCGTGATCCTGGCGTATGCGCGCGGCCGCACCAGCTTCTTTCCGGCGCGCCCGCAGGGCATCATCGACGTGATCCCGGCCGACCTGGTGGCCAACGCCATCCTGCTGGCGGCCGCCGAAGCGCTGGCGCGGCCGGCGGGCCACCGCATCTACCAGTGCTGCAGCGGCGCCTCGAACCCGATCCTGGTCGGGGACCTGATCCGCCTGTTGCAGCACGAGGCCAGACGCAACTGGCGCCAGTACGACAAGCTGTTCCACAAGGAGCCGAAGCAGGACTTCCGGGTGGTCGGCAATCTGCGCTTCCGGCTGGCGATGGCCGGCGTGGCGCTGGGCGCCCTGGCCTGGAGCGGCCTGCGCCGCCTGGCCGGCCAGCCCGGCGCGACCCCGGCGATGGAAAAGCTGCGTACCACCCGCCTGCTGGCGATCACCTTTTCGTTCTATGCCCAGCCGCGCTACCGCTTCGACAACCGTGGCCTGATGGCGCTGGCGGCGCGCTTCGGCCAGGAGGGGCGGGCGATCTATCCGGTCGATCCGCGCCTGATCGACTGGGAGGATTATCTATGCCGGGTGCATATGGCGGGACTGAACCGCTATGCGCTCAAGCGCAAGGAGGCGAGGGCGGCCGGCAGCGCTACGGACGCCAGCGATACCGCAGTAGAAACCCACACCTATCCGGTGCCGGTGGCCGATTCCGCTTGAGACCTGCCGGCGAAGGCAAGTCTGGCTCCACGTTGCCGCATATTTGAATCCAGCCGCCGGCTGGATTTTTTTTTGCCCATTCAGCTGAAAAAGCAGCACATTAATTTCGAAAACATTTCCCTCATGTAATTGTGAAGTTATCGTGAAGCAAAAAAAATGCCATGTCGAGGCATATTTACGACGGATTACCTGCCGATCTTTAGTAACATGGATTCGCAGTAATGAGTTGACCAATACTTAAAAATGCCGAGTGGCCTAGGGGAACGAGATGGGAGATTACTCAATAGACTTTACGGACCTATTAATTAGCCGACGTGCAAACCATAAGGGTCCGAATCACATTTCCCGATCAAGGAAGTCAAAAGGAGAGAAGCAGCGAGTATCTTTTTCGGAAGTTCAGCATTACGACGGAGGAGAATGGATCGACTGTGTTTCTACAATTCAAGAATTAGAGAGGAGACGAATTGCCGCGGACCTGCACGATGGACTCGGACAAGTACTGACGATGCTGGCGATCGAATTACGTAGCGCAAAGGCAACCGCTGCGAGTTGTAGTGGATTCATGCCTGCGCTCGGGATCGCCCTCGATCACGCATGTTCGAGCGCGCGCCATGCCATCGACGAGTTGCATCGCACGGTCATGGACCTGTATCCGTCCATGCTGGACGACCTGGGCCTGGTTGCGAGTATTTCCTTCATCCTGAGAGAAGCGCGCGAAGCCCGTCCGCAACTGCAGGTCGACGCCGATATCTCGGTCAGCGACAATGAGGTGCCTTCCGAACTCCGGATCGTCGCTTTCCGCATCCTGCAGGAGGCGGTAAACAATGTTCTGAAGCACGCCGATGCGCATCTTCTGACGGTGGCATTTTCTGCAGGCGCCCGCCACTTGTCTCTGGTGATTGCGGACGATGGCGCCGGCATGCCAAAGTCGTGTATGCGCGAGCGCGGCCTGTCCTCAGGCATTGTCGGCATGATACGCCGCGTTCACGATTCGGGCGGTGCAATCGAGATCACGAGCAGCCCGGGAAAAGGGACCAGGATCGGCGTGGAATGGAGTATCACACCACTCTGTTGATGGCCCCGATCCATAAGTAAAAATGGCCGCATTGCGGCCATTTTCATTTCTGGGACGGTAGTTCCCCTACCTTGTATTGCGCTTCCGCGTGCGTAGTTTACCTCCCTTTCAACTGCACTCTTCGCCTCCCTGTGCCGCTGGATTCCTTCCGCCATACTGGTTTCGTGAAGCCATTGTTAAACGGCGCTGTATTTGTCCAAATCGGCTTTCATAAAACTAAAGGGTGCCTGGGGAGTGAACATGGATATGCTTACGTTTTTCGGCGCGGTTCCCGGAAGGGCGAAATGCCTGCTGTCGACGGCATTGTCGCTTTTGCTGGCCATCCTGTGTAATTTTGCACAGGCGCAAACGAATCCTTTACAGGTAACGGTCAAGGGAGTCGATCCCAGCGGCGCGGTTACCGAGGTAAAGAGTTATCGCTGGACCATCGAGCAGGACGTCAGCAAGGACTCGGTGCCCGGGCAACACGCGACGCGCGACAATTATTCCTTCAGCTTTCACTCCAGTTACATGCCGGTAATTGCGGCAGGTAAAACCGTCGACGGTACGCCGCTGACAGGGAATGACTGTACCGCTACCGACTCGGTAGCGTGCCTCGACCCGGACCGCAAATACATGCCGCTCCCGAAACTGGATCCGGCCAAGCGCTACTACATCTCGATCCTGCCGGATGACGGATACGCGATGGGCGGCGCGGCGATTCCCGCCGGCGCCAGCTCGGTCACGGTTTACGTGAATAAATATCCGCTGCCCGCGGCGCAGATTTCGGTATTCGTTTTCAACGACAACAGTCCCTTGAATGCCGCCCCCGACCTGCCGCAGGAACAGGGACTTGCCGGCTTCACCATCCTACTGACGGAGGCCGGCGGCACCTATGGCGCCTCGGGCGGCCAGGTCACGCAGGATGCTTTCGGCAACCCCCTTGGCACGACCTACAAGACTGCCTGCGCGGCCGGTGAAACGGCGGTGGCAGGCTATTGCTATGATGTTGGCGGAAAGCCGGTGATGCTGGTGCGCGGCAGCGGGATCATCAAGTCGGGCCCCGATGGCGTGGCGAATATCCGCAACCTGTTCCCCGCAAAATATACGGTGCAGGTGGTGCCGCCGACCGGCACCGACTGGCAGCAGACCACCACCATCGAAGGTACCAAGGGCGACGACGCCTGGGTTCGAAATGGCGAACCACCGTTTTTCCAGGAATTCGGACCCCCGGGGCACCACGTCTTCACCGGTTTTACGCACAAGGGTTTCCTGGCCAAGAACGGAACGACGCCGGTCCTGAACGGCAATGCCACCATCACCGGCAAGATCGTCAACATCCATAATTCGCGGCCGCCGGACTACAGCTTCCATGACGGCGCACCGTTTCCGGGATGCTGGGTCGGACTGAACGAGTCGACCGGCACCCGGCGCGCCCTGTATGCGACGCCCTGCAATGCCGACAGCACCTTCTCGATCCCGAAAGTGCCGGCCGGCACCTGGGAACTGGTGGTATGGGACGAGGCGATGGACCTGATCATCGCCACGGCGCCGGTCACGGTCGCTCCGGGCGCCACGAGCCTGGCCTTGGGCAACGTCCCCGTTTTTAACTGGTTTGCGCGCTACGAAGGTAAGGTGTTCTACGACACGAACGAAGACGGTTTCCCGGACGCGAACGAAGTCGGCATCGCCAACCAGGTGATGAATATCCGTTTTCGCGACGGCAGCATCTACCAGTCGACCCTGACCGACTCGAAGGGCGAGTTCAAGTTCAACGAATTCTTCCCGTTCTTTAACTGGATGATCGGCGAGGTCGATTATTCCCGCTTCAAGGCGACCGGCGCGACCATCGTCGTCGACGCCGGCGGCGCGGTGCCGGCCCATAACGGCTGGACGACGCCGTCCTTCAACCGCCTCACGCCGCAGCTCTACACCTGCACCAAGGAAGACGTTACCGCGAATTCCGCCGGTAGTCCCACCCTGTGCCAATCCGAAGGCCAGACCATGCCCTACCGCGTGGAGCAGGGCGTCGTGCTGTTGGAAGGCATGCAGGCTTTCCTGGGTCAGACCAACCATATTGAATACGGCAAGAAAGCCTATGCCGGTCAGGAAAATGGCGGCATCGCCGGCATCGTCCAGTATGGCATCACGCGGGCGGAAGACGATCCGAAGAATGCGACCGCGGAAAACTGGGAGCCGGGCATCCCGCGCGTGCAGGTCAACCTGTATCTGGATTGCGATGGCGACGGCAAGCCGGACAAGCCGGCAGCGGCAAACAACGGCACCTGCAGCGAGAGCGACGGTTCCAATCCCACTCTCAGCAGCAACGGTTATGTGTACGACCCGCCCGATGTCGACAATTACCCGTTCTGCTGGCGTGACCCGGCGTCCTGCAATTCCGCAGTGCCGCTCAAAGGCCCGGAAGACGTCAAGCGCAGCAGGAGCGGTGGCGCAGACGAGTTCAGCTACGGCGACGTCGTCAAATGGGGCGCCGATCCCGACAACAATGGTCAGCCCTATGTCGGCCTCGGCAAGACCGACGGCTGGGACGACGCGCTGCCTTCCGAATGCCCGGGCGACAAGTACAAGGTGCCGTATGGCCCCGATGCCGGCAAGCCGCTCGACTGCTATGACGGCTTGCGGAACTGGAACCAGGCCCGTCCGGCGGTGTTCGATGGCGGCTATGCCTTCGGCAGCGTGGCGGGCCAGGCCAACCTGCCGAACGTGAAGTATGTCGTGGAAGCCGTCGCGCCCCCGGGATATTTCCACCAGGGTAACGGGGACAAGAACGTGGTGTTCGGCGACGTCATCACGCCGACGCCCCAGGCCGAGCCTTTCCCCTGCGTCGGACGCGACCTGCCGGTGCCGCAGTACCTGACCCTGTTCCCGCACCAGCAGCAGTCGAATCCGATGTACAAGTCTGCCGGCCAGACCTGGAAGAAGTGCGACATGAAGCTGGTGGACATGCAGCCGGGCCGCAATCCCGCGCCCAACTTCTACCTGTACACGGAAGCGCCGGTCGCCGGCCATGGCGTCGGCTTCATCCTCGACGACCTCTCCAGCGAGTTCGACGTGAATGCGCCGACCTTCGGTGAAAAGCACGCGCCGCCGCACTTGCCCGTCTCGCTGCTCGACTGGACCGGCCGGGAGGTCGGCCGCGTGTACGCGGACGAATTCGGCTCCTTCAACTTCCTGGTGCCGTCGACCTTCACGATCAATCCGCCATTCCCATCCGGCGTCTCGCCGAGCATGATGACCTCGTGCATGAACTCCCCGGGGCCGATCCCCGACCCGAGCGGCGCAAGGAATTCCGACGGCAGCCCGAAAATGGTGATCGACCCGTACTTCGACCGCCGCTACAGCCAGTTCTGCTATACCTTCCAGTACCTGCCGGGCAAGACGACCTACCTGGATACTCCGGTGGTGCCGGTGGCGGCCTTCGCCGGACCGTCCCAGAACCCGGTCGACTGCGAATTCGCCGACGGCGTGCCGATGATCTACAGCGTCACCGGTAACGGCAACAGCGGACCCTGGGTCCCGGCAACGGGCACGCGCACGCTGACCATCGTCTCGGCCGGCAGCATGGACGTGCTCAACCCCTACTATGATCCGAACGACGGTTCGGCGCGTCTCATCAAGCGCGACTTCGGCTTCGGTGCGCCGAACGCCGGCAACAAGGTCACCCTCAACGGCGTCGAACTGCCGGTGGTGGGCAACTGGGCCAACGACGTGCTGGTCGTGACGGTGCCGGCCAACGCCGCGACCGGACAGCTGCTGGTCTACCGCGCCGGCGTGGTCTCGCCGGTCGGCCTGACCGTGACCGTGGGCGGGGCGACCCCGAAATACGTGCCCGCCGGCGGCAGCATCCAGGCCGTCATCGACGCGCCGACCACCAACGACGGCGACCTGATCATCGTCCCGCCGGGCATCTATAACACGCCGGTCATCGTCGACAAGAAGGTACAGCTGCAGGGCTGGGGCGCCATGTCGACCATGATCAACGCCGCCAAGCTGGCCAACGACACGCTCAAGAAATGGCGTAACCTAATCGACCGCAAGATCGACGCCAGGCCGGCCAACCCGCCGGTGATCGATCCGGACACCGGCGTCAACACCCTGAACGCCGGTCCGAACCGGACCTTCGACCTGCTGCCGGGCCAGTCGCTGGGCGGCAATCTCAGCGACAATGAACCGATCCTGTTCGGCGCCGACGAAGCGCCGGGCATCCTGGTGGTCGGCAAGGCGGCATCGAGCGGCACCGGCAACGGTCACTTCAATGCGACCAATCCGGCCCGCATCGACGGCTTGACCGTGACCGGCGCGGACGGCGGTGGCGGTATCCTGGTCAGCGGCTATGGCCGCAACGTGCAGATCGCAAACAACCGCATCGTCGGCAATTCCGGCACCTACGCGGGCGGTATCCGGATCGGCCACGTCGACCTGCTCGACCAGACCAATACGGTCTATGGCGGCTATACCGACTCGGTCGATCCGAATGCGAACATCCATCACAACTGGGTGGTGCAGAACGGCGGCACCGAAGCCGGCGTCGGCGGCGGCATCAGCCTGGGCAACGGCGCCAGCAACTACCAGGTCGTGAACAACCATGTATGCGGCAACTTCAGCCTGGGCCATGGCGGCGGCGTCGCCCAGCTGGGCCTGGCCGACGGCGGGATGATCGCCAACAACCGCATCATCTTCAACCAGGTCTTCAACCAGGCGGCCAATTCCACCGGCGGCGGGGTGTTCATCGGCGGCGCGCCACCGGTGGATGCCGGCGCCCTGTCGGCCGGTACCGGTTCGGTCAGCCTGCAGCAGAACCTGATCCAGGGTAACAATGCGGGATCCGGGGCTGGCGGCGGCGTACGGCTGGCGCAAGTCAACGGCCTGGACGTCAGCCGGGCGCCCAACAACGAGAACAGCTGGAACAGCGTCACGATGGTCAACAACATCATCGTCGACAACGTCTCCGGCTATGCCGGCGGCGGCGTGGCGATCGTCGATGCGCTCAAGGTGAATGCCTCGAACAATACGATCGCCTTCAACGACACGACGGCCACCTCGCAGGAAGCCTTCGCCCATCCTGGCGACCCGCAGTCGAGCCCGCAGCCGGCCGGCCTGGTCTCGCAAGGCAGCAGCGCCGGCCTGCTCGCGGCCATCCAGGGGAACAAGCGCACCCAGTACCAGTTCTCCAAGCCGGTTCTTGCCAATAACATCCTGTGGCACAACCGTGCCGGTTGCTGGGCCATCACCGGCACCGGGGCAGGTGAGTTCGGACTGTTCGACGCCGCCGCGAATGGCGGCTGCAACACCGCTTCGCCGATGGGCTCGAATCCGGTCTACGTCGACCTTGCCGTCATCGGCAGCGCGAACCAGGGAAGCTTCGGCGCCAAGTACGTCGATAGCGGCAAGGACAAGCTGAGCCCGGATCACAGCATCCTGTCGGCCCTGCTGGGAACCGGCGGCTACGACAACAACGGCAACCTGGCGGTCGATCCGCTGTTCGTGGCGAACTACCCGAACGGCGACCGCAAGCCGACGCCCTTCATTCCGGGCTTCTCGACGACGATCGATACCGCCGCGACCAGCGACGAGGGCGGCAACTACATCGATATCCGCTACGGCCCGCTGACCCTCTGGAACTGCATGGGCAGCGACGGCAAGGTGAAATCGCCGCAAAGCGCCGCCAACTGCAGCCTGTTCGGGGACTACCACCTGCAGGCATCCTCGCCGGCGATCGACAAGGGCCTGAGCCGTACCGGGTCGAACGGCGTCCCGGCGGTGGACTACGACGGCGAAACCCGAACCGCGCAGAAGATCGACATCGGCGCCGACGAGGTCGGCGGCGGAAGCTCGGGGCCGCCGGCGGCGGCGCCGCAAGTGGCCCTGCTGGACAACTTCAACCGCGCCAACGCCAATACCCTTGGCGCCAGCTGGAATCAGGCGGTGCTGCTCGGCGCCGCCGCCATCCGGGTGAACAGCCAGCAGGCGGCCAGCGCGCTGCTGCCCGGAACGGCGTTCTGGAGTGCGCAGTTCGGCGCCAACCAGGCTGCGGCCCTGACCCTGGGGGCTGGTACGCTCAACGGCGTCGGCTTGCTACTGAAGGCATCCGGCAACTTCGTGCTCGGTACGTATCCCAGCTACGTAAGGGTCCGCTACAACGCAGGTTCGGTCATCGTCGATACCACCACCACCGGCGGCCTGTCCTTCGCCAACACCGCCACGCTCGCCAGCGGCGTGACGCTGGCGGCGGGCGACACGCTGCTGGCCCAGTGCACCGCGGCCGGCGTCGTCAACGTATGGAAGGTGCAGGCCGGGGTGCCGACCCTGCTGGGAAGCGCGACCCTGCCGACGACAGGGGCCACCGCCTTCGTAGCCGGCGCCGGACGGATCGGCATCGCGGAACCGGGGAACGCCCGGATCGACGACTTCGCCGGCGGCACCGTCCCCTGATGCCAACTGGTCCCATGTGAAGGAGCGTATCGTGAACGTGAAGATCATCAGCAAACTCGGTGGGCCGGCCTTGCTGGCGGCCCTGGCCGCACTGCCCGGGGCCGCCCGGGCCGGGGTATTCGTGCAGTGTCCTGGCGACACCAATGGCGACGCCAGGTGGACCGGCAGCGAAGTTCGCCCACCGAACACGGTGTGCAAGCACCTGACCGGCGGCGACGGCTTCGTCACCATGGCCGATGGGCGCCAGATGTACACCTTCGGCTTCGACGAGGTAACCGGCACCCTGGCCAAGGACGTGGTGCTGAACCTGGCGCGCGCCAATTTCGTGGCGCCGCTGATCGAGCTGAACGAAGGCGACAAGTTCTACCTCACGCTGAGCAATGTCGGCATGGTGGCGCGGCCGGACCTGTTCGATACCCACAGCGTCCACTTCCACGGCTTCGCCAACCAGGCGCCGATCTTCGACGGCGTGCCGGAAGGAGCGCTGACGGTCAACATGGGCGCCAGCGTGACCTATTTCTACAACCTCAACGAGCCCGGCACCTATATGTACCACTGCCACGTCGAGGCGACCGAGCACATCGAGATGGGCATGCAGGGCCAGTTGTTCGTCAAGCCGAGGCAGGACGGCACCAGCAAGACCTACAAGGGCAAGACCTATACCAAGTTCGTGTACAACGACGGCGACGGCTCGACCGGCTACACCAAGGCCGTGGCCCTGCAGCTGACCGCGTTCGACACGGCGACCCACGAAGCCGATTTCGCGATCCAGCCGATTCCCTTCAACGAGATCAAGACCATCTACCCAATGATCAACGGCCGCGGCTATCCGGACACGGTGAATCCCAATCCGCTGCCGCCGACCCAGGTCGACCCCTATACCGCCGGCACCAGTTTCCAGTCGCAGAAGACGACGGCGCTGGTGACCCTGAACCGTAATACGGAAGGCTCGCGCCTGCTGCTGCGGCTGTCGAACCTGGGGGTGGCCGACTACTACACGGTTACCGCGCATGGCCTGCCGATGACGGTGGTGGGCGCTGGCGCGCGCCAGCTGCGCGGGCCCACCGGCAAGGACCTGTACTACGACACGGCCTCGGTGACGCTGGGCGGCGGCGAGTCGGTCGAGGTGATGATCGACGCGTCGGCGGTGCCGGCCGGGACTTATTTCTTCTATACGACGAACCTGAACTTCCTCAGCAATAACGAGCAGGACTACGGCGGGATGATGACGGAGATCGTGATCACGGGAGATGCGACATGAACATCGCCAACATGGCGCGGCGCGCCGCCGCGGTCGGCTTCTGCATCGCCGGCCTGGCCGGCAATGCGCAGGCCAAGATCGACGGCATCAGCGGCAGCGGAGCGGGAACCCCGGCCAGCCCGCGCACTTTCAACCTGGTCGCCACCGACGCCAACCTCGTGACCGGCGACGGCAACACCGTCTATGCCTGGGGCTATGCCGACGCCGCCACCGGCATCATGCAGTATCCCGGCCCCACGCTGATCGTCCAGCAGGGCGATACGGTGACCGTGAACCTGGTCAACCAGCTCCCGGTCGACGGACTTCCGGTGTCGGTTATCTTTCCCGGCCAGATCGGCGTGAGCGCGACCTGCGCGGCGGCCGCGCCGGCCTGCGCGGACGGTCTCTTGACCAAGGAAGCCGGGCGCAATGGCAGCGTCAGCTATACCTTCGTCGCCGGCCAGCCGGGCACCTACCTGTATCACAGCGGCTCCCAGCCGTCGCTGGAAGTCGAAATGGGCCTGCTCGGCGCGCTGATCGTCCGTCCGGCCGGATTCGATCCGTCCGCGAAGGCCACGCGCAAGGCCTACAACCAGGCCGGGACCGAATTCGACCGCGAGTTCCTGCTGCTGCTGACGGACATGGACGCGGCCATGCACGACACCGTGGCGAACCAGGTGCGCAACCACCAGCCGGTGAGCGTCGATACGTCGGCCTTCTTCGCCACCATGTGGTTCATCAATGGCCGCAACGCGCCCGACACCCTGCTGGCGGCGGGCGTGCCATGGCTGCCGAACCAGCCGTATAACGCCGCGCCGATCATGCATCCCGGCGACAAGGTCCTGGTGCGGGAGCTCAACGCAGGCCGCGACCTCCATCCTTTCCACCATCACGGCGCCCACATGCAGCCGCTGGCGCGCGATGCGAGGGTGCTGGAAAGCGCGCCCGGCAGCGGCCCGGACCTGGCCTCGCCGGACTTCACGATCCGCAGCATCCCCGGCCAGACCGCCGACCTGATCTTCGAGTGGACCGGCAAGGGCATCGGCTGGGACATCTATGGCACCGACAATGCCCATACCTGCGTGCCTGACGCGAGCGGATACAGCCCGACTCACGAATGGTGCGCCGACCACGGCAAGGCTTTCCCGGTCATCCTGCCGAACCAGCAGGACGTGGCCTACGGCGAGTACTACAGCGGCAGTCCCTACCTGGGCAAGTTCGGCGTCCTGCCGCAGGGCCACCCCGGCCTGAGCGAGAACGGCGGCTATTTCCATATCTGGCATTCGCACAATGAAAAGGAAATCACGACCAATAATGTGTTTCCTGGCGGGATGAAGACCTTCCTGATCATCGAAGCACCCGACGTCGCGATCACTGAGTGAGGGGACGGTCATGAAACAGAATCGACTGATGCGGGTCCACACCGCGGCCGTGCTGCTGGCGCTTGCCGGACTGGGCGGGTGGGGTTCCGCCGGCGCGGCGGAATACTGGCTGCAGACGGGGACCACGACGATCGCCGGCGTACCGATGTGGGGTTATGCCCTGTGCGGCACCGGCAGTACGGCGCCGACCGGGTGCAATGCGCCGGTCACGGTTCCCGGCCCGGCCCTGAACGTGCCGCCGGGGGAGGGACTGGTGGTCCACCTGACGAATACGCTGCCCGAACCCAGCTCGCTGGTCATCGCCAGCCAGGTCAAGCAGGAGGGCATGCAGCCGGTCTGGTTCGAGCCCGACGGCGGCGCGACCTATACCGGTGCGCGGCCGGCCGGCAACACGACGGCGCGCGTACGTTCCTTCGACCGCGAAGCGGCGGCGAGCGGCGGCACCGCCACCTATACCTGGGCCAGCGTCCGCCCTGGCACCTACCTGTACAGCAGCGGCACCCATCCCCAGGTCCAGGTGCAGATGGGCCTGTACGGCGCGATGACCAAGGACGCCGGCGCCGGCAAGGTCGCCTACAGCAGCGGCGGCAGCAATATCGTGTACGCCAACCAGGTCACGCTGGTCTACAGCGAGATCGACCCGGCGATGCATGCGGCGGTTGCCGCAGGCACCTATGGCGGGAAGGGCGGCCCCGGCAGTACACTCGAATACCAGCCGAAGTATTTCCTGATCAACGGCACGCCCTTTCCCGGCCAGGGCCTCGATCCGCTCGACATTCCCACTCTGGCGCCCGGTTCCCCGGGCGTGCCGGCGGGGAGCAGCTTGCTGATCCGCTTCGTCAATGCGGGCCTCAAATCGCACGTGCCGACGATCAATGGCCAGTACTGGCAGGTGGTGGCGGAGGACGGCAATCCGGTGCCCTTCCTGGGCAATCCGCGCCAGCAATACACGGCCTTCCTGCCGCCGGCGAAGACGCTCGACGTGCTGCTCAAGCCGGTGAGCAGCAGTACCCAGGATACGCTCAGGTTCGCCGTGTTCGACAGCCGCTTCTACGATACCAGCAACGGCAACCCGAACGGCGGCATGCAGTTCCGCCTGGCGGTGGCGCCCGCGGTCGCGGCGCCGCCGGTCTTCGATACGGCGCCGGTGACCACGGCGACCGTCGGCCAGCCCTACACCTATGCCGCGCATGCCACCGGCAGCGCCGGACACGCCGTCCAGTACAGCCTGAGCGGCGCGCCGGCCGGCATGAACGTGGCGCCGGCAACCGGACTGGTCAGCTGGCCTGCGCCGGTGGCGGGCAGTTATGCGCTGACCCTGCGCGCAACCGACCAGGTGACGCCGACCCTGTTCGCCGACCAGGCCTACACCCTGGTGGCTGCGAGCGGGACCGGTGGCGCGCCGGTCGCGGTGGCGGATGCCTACACGGCGATCGCCCACTCGTCCAGCGCAGGGACCCAGTCGGTCCCGGCCCCGGGCGTGCTTGCCAACGACAGCGCGCCTGCCGGACAGGCGCTGAGCGCGGTGAAGATCAGGGAATGCACGGTCGTCAACGGCAACTGCAATACAAGTTCGACCCGTGTCACGGTCGGCGCGAACGGCAGCCTTGCCATGAGTTCGTCGACCGCCACCAACGAAGTGCGCGTGACCTACCGGGCCCAGACGGGCAGCGGCGCCACCGCGCGCCAGAGCGCCGATACGCTGGTGACGATCAAGGTCATCGACAACCGGGCACCGGTGGCGATGGCGGATGCCTTCACCGCGCCGCGCTGCACCGTGCGCAATCAATTTGGCTCCGCCTGCCGTACTTCCGGCAGCGGCGCCTATGTGCCGGTAGCGCTGGCCCCGGCGGCGAACGACACCGATCCCGACAGCGCCACCATGGATGCGGCGAACCAGCTGCCGCTGGCGGTGGCACGCGTGCGCCAGCCGGGCAGCGGCGGCAGTGGCGGCTCCAGCGCTACGACCTCACAGGGCGGCACGGCGACGCTCAGCGGGGCCGGCGTCACCTACACGCCGCGCTACAACTTCACGGGAACCGACACCTTCGAGTACCGCGTCAAGGACCGCCTCGGCAAGGAGTCGGGCAGTACCAACGGCACCGGATGGGCCGTCGTGACGGTCCAGGTGAACTAGGAGGCGGCCATGAACAAACGCCACCTTTTCCGCCGCTGGCTCGCGGCCGTGGCCGGCGCCGCGGCGCTGGCGGGATGTGCGACGCCGCCGGCGGTCGTTCCGCTGGCCGCCGCCGGCGATCCGGCCCTCGGCGACTCGCTCGGTATCGCGGTCCATGGCCTGCACCTGTCGGCCCACGGCTACATCCTCGACCTGCGCTACCGCGTCACCGATCCGGCCAAGGCGGCGGTGCTGCTGGATTCGAAGAGGAAGGTCCAGCTGCTCGACCCGCGGCGGGGCGCAGCGCTCGGCATCCCCGAGTCGCCAGTCATCGGACCCATGCGCCAGACTGCGCGCAACCATGTACTGTACCAGGACCGGGATTACTTCGTCCTGTTCGTCAATCCAGGACATGCCGTGCAGGCCGGCGAAACGGTCCAGCTCGCGGTCGACGGCCGGCCATTGGCACGCCTGACGGTCGAATAGGAGAAGGCGATGAAGACTGGGATCCGAGCCGCACTGGGAAGCGGCTTGCTGGCGGCGCTGCTGGCGCAGCCGGCGGCGGCGGGGGTGCTGACGCCCGAACTGGCCGCAAAGATGGCGGAGCACAAGGCGGCGGACGTGCTGCCCGTGATCATCCAGTTGCCCGACCGCGTCGACCTGAGCAACTTCAAGGTGACCGACCGGCGCAAGCGCGACAACGCGGTAGTGAAGGCGCTGAAGGCGAAGGCCGGGGCAGGGGCGTCGACGCTGTGGCCGCTCCTGGCCCAGTTCGGCGTCGCGAATCCGCAGCAGCTGTGGATCATCAATGCAGTGTCCGTCACGCTGCCGGTCTGGGCCCTGCAGGAACTTGCCCGCAACCCGCTGATCGGCCGGATAGGCTACGACGGTCCGGTACTGTTCGCCAGCGCGCCCAAGGCCGCGGCGGTGCCGTCGGGCCGCTGGAATCTGGACGCGGTCGCGGCGCCGGCGCTGTGGGGAATGGGACTGAACGGTGGCGGTGCGGTGATTGCGAGCCTGGACACCGGGGTTGACGCCGCGCATCCCGACCTGGCGGCCAGCTGGCGCGGCGGCACCAACAGCTGGTACGACCCCTATGCCCAGCACGCCACGCCCTACGATTTCAGCGGGCACGGCACCCAGACCGTGGGGCTGATGGTGGGCGCGTCCGCCAGCGGCACGCCGATCGGCATGGCGCCCGGCGCACGCTGGATCGCGGCCAAGGTTTTCGATGACAGCGGGACGGGAAGCCTGAGCAAGATTCATCTCGCTTTCCAATGGCTGCTGGATCCCGACGGCAATGTGGCGACCTTGGACGCGCCGGACGTGGTCAACGCGTCCTGGGGCCTGAACGGGCTTGCGCCCGGCAGCTGCAACGCCGAGTTCGCGGGTGACATCCAGGCGCTGAAGGCGGCGGGGATCTCGATCGTATTCGCGGGCGGGAATGGCGGACCCGATCCGGCGACCAGCATTAGTCCGGCCTCGAACCCCGGGGCGGTCGCCGTCGGATCCCTCGATGCCTCGCTCGCGCTCGATCCCTACAGCAGCCGTGGCCCGTCCGCCTGCGACGGCGGCGTGTATCCGAAGCTGGTCGCGCCCGGCGTCAACGTCGTCAGCACCGACCTGTCGTTCGGCGGCATGCCGCTGTACGCCACGGTGTCGGGCACCTCGTTCGCCGCACCGCACGTGAGCGGCGCCCTGGCCCTGCTGGCGGGAGCGTTCCCGGCGGCGCCGCTGTCGACGATCGAGACCGCGCTGGTCGACAGCGCGCGCGACCTCGGCGACGCCGGGCCCGACAACCAGTACGGCTATGGCGTTATCGACGTCGGCGCGGCGCGCGAGCTGCTGGCCGCGCGCGCCGGCGGCGGCGCCCCGGTCATCACGTCGGCCGCGCCGGCTTCCGTGATGGTGGGGCAGACCTATGTCTACGCGCTGCAGGCCAGCGACCCCGAGGGCGGCAAACTGGCCTATGCGCTGAAGACCGCGCCGGCCGGCATGGCCATCGATGCCGCCACCGGCGTCATCAACTGGATCCCGACCCTGCAGCAGGTTGGCACCCAGGGCGCCGTGGCGCAGGTCACCGACCCGTCCGGACTGCAGGCCACGCAAGGCTTCTCGGTCACCGTGCAGAAAGCGAACAGCGCGCCGCTGGCGGGTGCCGACAGTTATACGGTCGCCACCAACACGATCCTCTCGATCGCCGCACCGGGCGTGCTGGCCAACGACCGCGATCCGGACGGCGATCCGATCCAAGCCTTCCCGGTGACGGCGCCGGTGCACGGAAGCCTGGTGCTGAACACCGACGGCAGCTTCCGGTATACGCCGGTGTCCGGCTACAGCGGCGCGGACAGTTTCAGCTACCGCGCCGCCGACGCCTCGGCCAGCAGCTCGGCGGCAACGGTGAGTCTGGCGGTGCAGGCGGCCGCCAAGGCCCCGCTGGCGGTGGCGGACAGCTATACGGCGCCGGTCTACCGCAGCGCGCCGTATGCGGCGCGCACGCTTGCCGTGCTCGCCAACGACAATGCGAATGGCGGCACGATCGCACCGTCGACACTGGCGATCGTGAACGCGCCGGGAAAAGGCGGCACCGCCAGGGTCAATGGCGACGGCACCGTCTCCTACACCCCGGCGCTCAGGTTCAGCGGCAACGAATCCTTCACCTACCGGGTGAAGAATACGCAGGGACTGTGGTCGAACACCGCCACGGTCACCGTCAAGGTCCAGTGAGGCGGCCATGGGCATGAGGTTCGGGCACCGGGCAGTGGCCGTCCTGCTGGCCGCTGGATGCTTGCTGGGGCAGGTGTCGGCCGCCGCCCAGGCCGCGCAGAAGGCGCCCGCCGTCACGGCGGCGGCGGCCGGAGAGCGCATCTACCGCAGCGGCGTCACTCGCGACGGCACGGCGATCCGGGGCGTTGGCGCGAATGGCATCGTCCTGCAAGGCCAGGAAGCGGCCTGCGTGCAATGCCACAGGCCGAGCGGCTTCGGCACCGCGGAAGGCGCCTTCGTGGTGCGGCCGATCACTGCGAACGACCTGTTCCATGAACGCGCCCCTGCAGCCGCCAGCCAGAGAATCGCCCACCAGCTCGGCAAGCCGCAGCGTCCTCCCTACGACGACGCGAGCCTGGCAAGGACCCTGCGTAGCGGTGTCGACATGCGTGGAGAAGCACTCGGCGCGCTGATGCCGCGGTATGCGCTGTCGGCGGGCGACCTGCGCGACCTGATTTCCTACCTGCACACGCTCGGCGCGGCAGCACCCGAAGGTGTCGATGACCGCGATGTGCATTTCGCGACCGTGATCCAGCCCGGCGTGCCGCCACCGCGGCGGGCCGCGCTGCTCGCGGCTCTCGACGCCTTCATCCGCGACAAGAACGCAGCGGTGCGTTCGGAGCCGGCGCGACGCAGCGCCGGCGCCATGCGTATGCAGCGTGCATATCGCCGCTGGGTGTCGCATGTCTGGCAACTGGAGGGGCCGCCCGACGGCTGGGGCGAACAGCTCGAGCGCTTCTACCGTTCGCAGCCGGTGTTCGCACTGGTCTCCGGGCTGGGCGACCAGGACTGGACGACGGTGCACCGGTTCAGCGAACGGCGCAAGCTGCCATGCATCTTGCCGCAGACCTTGCTGCCGGCGGTCGCGGCGCCGAACCGCTACACGGTCTATTTTTCGGACGGCATCGTCCTCGAGGCGGAAGGCCTGGCGCGCCACTTGGCCGGTACCCTGCACGCCGGCCGCGTGACCCAGGTCTACCGCGGCGGCGACCCGCTGGCGGAGACCGCCGCGGCGGCGCTGCGGCGGGCGCTGCCGGCGGACCGGATCGAACTGGCCGACCAGGTGCTGCGGGACCAGCCCCGGCCGGACCTGCGGCTCGGCCGTGCGGGCGACATCGCCACCGTCGTCTGGCTCGACGCGGGGCGGCTTGCGGGCTTGTCCCCGCCGGCGGACGGTACGATCTACCTTTCCGGTTCACTGGCGCCGGTGGCGCCGCCGGGCTGGGAGCGCAGTTCGCTGGTCACGCGCTGGGACACCGGCGCCGCGCATGAGCGTCGCGTGCGCCGCGTGCGCGACTGGCTGCGGGCCCGCGGGATTCCCGACGGCGAGGAAGCGGTGCAGGTCGATACGCTGTTCGCCCTGTCGATGGTCGGCGAAGCCATGATGCACATGCTGGACAGCTTTTCGCGTGAGTACCTGGTCGAACTGGTCGAGCACAATGTGAACGTCACGGTGCTGCCGTCGATGTATCCGCACCTGAGCCTGGGCCGCGACATGCGTGTCGCCGCGCATGAAGTCTATGTGAGCGGCGAGACGGAGCCGGTAAGCGCCTCCGTGGCCGCCGCGGGTCCCTGATCCTGCCGATACGAGTTTCTCTGGAGGTCAACATGTCAAAGTCCGATCGAGGCCGTGTCCTGTACAGGTCCCTGGCCATCCTGGTACTGGTGCTCGGTGGTGCAACGATGCCGTGCCATGCGCACGACCAGTCGAAAGCGGGCGCGGCCGTCCCGCTGCCGCCGCTGGTACGGAGTGCGGGCATGTACCGGCCGTCGCCGGCGCCGATCGCGCTGACTCGCGCCGACGGCAAGCGGACCTTGCTGGAGGAGGAACTCGCCTTCGACGGCCCGGTGCTGCTGAACTTCGTGTTCACCACCTGCTCGACGGTATGCCCCATCGCCAGCCGTACCCTCTCGGAGGTGCCGGCCAGGCTACGGCGCGGCGAGCATGTCCGCATGATGTCGATTTCCCTCGATCCGCTGAACGACACGCCCGAGGCCTTGCGCGCCTATGCGGCGAAATTCGGCGCCGGCCCCGAGTGGCGCTTCTACACCGGGAGCGTCGATGCCAGCGCGTCCGCGCAGCGCGCCTTCGACCTGTTCCGGGGCGACAAGATGAACCATGCCGCCGTCACACTCGTGCGGCCGGCCGGCAGCCGGAACTGGGTGCGGCTGGAGGGCTTTCCGAGTGCCGACCAGCTGGTCGCGGAACTGCGGGGTAAATAAGGTAAACCCCGTAGGCCGAAATAGGGTGCGCCGCATAGGGGCGGGATGCATCCGTTTTAGTACAGTGCCTGCATGAAGGTTCGAGCAGGCAGGCCAGTCATGTATTCCCATCCATACTGTCAAGCGCGCAGTTTCGCGATCCAGGCCGGCCCCGCCGGCGCCGGGGAACGGCAATGAAGTTCCAGGCAAGGATCATCCGCGGCGGCGCGGACATCGCGACGCTCGACATCGACGCCATCGACCGCGACGATGCGGCACGCCAGGTCCTGGCGCAGGGCCATGCCCTGCTGTCGCTGCGAAGCGCCGCGGCCTGGGGCAGGGTGTTCCACCGCCGGCCGCCCCGCTTTCCGCTGTCCCTGTTCAGCCAGGAGCTGCTGGCCCTGCTCAGGGCGGGACTGGCGGTCGTCGAGGCGCTCGAAACCCTGGCGGACAAGGAAAGCCGGCCCGAGATCGCGCGCGTGCTGCGGCAGATGGTGGCCCTGCTGTACGAGGGCAGGCCCCTGTCCTATGCCATCGAGCATGGCGGCGCCGCAATGCCCCCGCTGTATATCGCGACCCTGCGCGCCAGCGAGCGCACCGGGGCGCTGGAAGAGGCGCTCGGCCGCTACATCGACTACCAGGGCCAGGTCGATCGCCTGCGCCGCCATCTCGTCGGCGCGTCGATCTATCCGATGGTGCTGGCCGTGGTCGGCGTGCTGGTGACGCTCTTCCTCATGATGTACGTCGTACCCCGTTTCAGTATGGTCTATGCGGACATCGGCGGCGAACTGCCATGGGCGTCCCGCTTGTTGATGACGGCAGGACAATTCCTTGGCGAAAATCGTCTAGGTATCCTGGCAGCGGGCGCCGCCTGCCTTGGCGGCACCGTGTATGCCGCGCGGCTGGCACCGGTCCGTGCCTGGTGCCAGCGCCGGGCATGGAAGCTGCCGGCCGTCGGTGCGCGGCTTCGCCTGTTCTATCTTTCTCGCGTGTACCGGACCCTCGGTATGCTGCTGCGTGGCGGCTTGCCGATCGGCACAGCGCTGCCGATGGTCAGCGATCTGCTGCAGATGCAGATGCGGTCCCAGCTGGCAAGAGCGGCGCGGCACATCGGTGAAGGACATGCGATCTCGCGTTCCATGGAGGATTTCGGCCTGACCACTCCGGTGGCGGTGCGCATGATGCGGGTCGGCGAACGCACCGGCCAGATGGGCGAGATGATGGAACGCATCGCCAGCTTCTACGAAGAAGAGCTGGCCCGCTGGATCGAGCAGTTCACCAAGCTGTTCGAGCCGATCCTCATGATCCTCATCGGCGCCATGATCGGCGGGATCGTGGTGCTGATGTACCTCCCGATCTTCGACCTCGCGGGGAACATCCAATGAACGCCGCCGTCATCGCCGATGCCGCGCGCGACCGGTTTTCGCCCGAGGAACTGCGTGCGGCGCGGCGGCAGGCGGGCGACATGCCGGGACGCGCCACCGAGATCCTGGAAGAGGCCGCGGGGCTGGACCCGCAGCGATTCCTCGCCCGCCTCGGGCGGACGCTGGGCTATGCGCCGGTCGATGCCGCCATGCTCGCCACTTTCATGCCGCTGTTCGACAGCATCGGCTTCCGCGACGCGAGCGAACGCCGCTGCATGGCGATGCGGGATGCCGACGGCCTGCCGCTTGCCGTTACCGCCGATCCCCTGGCGCCGGGGCTGGCGGCCTGGGTCGAGACCCGCCTGCCGGCCGGCTTCGGCTGGCGGCTGGTGCATCGGCTCGACCTGCAGGCCTTCCTGCGGCGCCATGAGGAAACCCTGCGTGCCATGGACAGCATGGTCCCGCAGGCCGGCACCGACGTGCAGGCCGACCAGGAGCCGGACGAGCTGACTTTCCTTCGCATCAGCGAGCATGCGAGTCCGGTAGTCAAGCTGGTCGATTCCACGCTGTACGATGCGGTCAGGCTGGGCGCCAGCGATATCCATCTCGAAACGGGACACGCGGGCCTGTCGATCAAGTACCGGGTCGACGGGGTGCTGACCCTTGCCGCCACGCTGGCGGGGGCCGACCAGGCCGAGCAAATCGTCTCGCGCATCAAGGTGATGGCCGAACTCGACATCGCGGAACGCCGGGTGCCGCAGGATGGGCGCTTCAAGGTCACGGTGCGCCAGCGCCAGGTGGACTTCCGCGTGTCCATCATGCCCAGCATCTTCGGCGAGGATGCCGTCCTCCGGATACTGGACAAGCAGACCTTGTCGGACCAGATGCGCGGCCTTCGGCTCGACAGCCTGGGGTTCGATGCCGAGGCGGTGGCCATGATGCGCCGCTTGTCCGGTGTCCCGTACGGCATGGTCCTGGTGACCGGGCCGACCGGCAGCGGCAAGACGACCACGCTGTATGCCGCGATCGCCGAGATCAACCACGGACTGGACAAGATCATCACGATCGAGGATCCGGTGGAATACCAGTTGCCGGGCGTGCTGCAGATCCCCGTCAACGAGAAGAAGGGACTGACCTTCGCGCGTGGCCTGCGCTCGATTCTGCGCCACGATCCGGACAAGATCATGGTGGGCGAGATCCGCGACGCCGAAACGGCGCAGATCGCGGTGCAGTCGGCGCTCACCGGCCACCTCGTCTTCACGACCGTCCACGCCAACAATGTCTTCGACGTGATCGGGCGCTTCATGCACATGGGCGTCGATCCCTACAGTTTCGTGTCGGCGCTGAACGGCGTGATCGCGCAGCGTCTGTTGCGCGTGAATTGTCCGGCCTGCAGCCAGCCCATGGCCCCGGATCCGGCCCTGCTGGCGGAATCCGGCATCGATGGATCGCGCGCCGAATGCGCGCGCCTGATGGCGGGCTGCGGCTGCGGCGCGTGCCGCGGCACCGGGTTCAAGGGCCGCCGCGCGATCGGCGAACTGCTGCTGCTGAACGACGAGATCAGGGAACTCATCGTCGCACGCGCGCCGCTGCGCCTGATCCGCGAAGCCGCCGAGCGCAATGGCACACGTCAGCTGCGCGAGATCGCCGTCGATATCGCACTGTCGGGCCAGACCACCTTGCAGGAGATCAATCGTGTCACCTTTGTCGTTCGTTGACTGGAACATCCGCCTCGGCCACGCCGCGGTGGGCGTGCGCCGACGTCATTCCACGCTCTCGCCGCGTGGCTGGCAACGCAGCGAAACCGGTGGCGCGCTCTCGTACGCCGATACCGATGGCGGGGCCGGCGTGGCCTGGCCGTCAGCGCTCGAAGCGCTGGCGCGGCAGCTGGACAAGCTGGGCCAGCCGGGCGGGCGGGCCCGCGTGGTCCTGGCCGACAGCATGGTGCGTTACGCGGTGCTGTCGAAGACGGCGGCGCTGGTGAACGAGGACGAGGAGGCCGTCTACGTGCGGCACCGGTTCGGCCAGCTCTACGATGCGGGCACGGCCGCCTGGGACATCCGGGTCGACCGCCGGCATGGCGAGCGGCCGCGCCTGGCCAGCGCTGTCGATCCGGACCTGATCGCGACGCTGGAGGAAGTGCTGCGTGAGCACGGCATCCGCCTGCGCTCCCTGGTGCCGGCGCTGGCGGACAGCGCCAACCGCCATCTGCCCCAGCTCATGGAGCCGGCGGGTTGGCTGCTGCTGCATGACGCCGGCAGCCTGGGCATGGTGCGCTGGGAGGAGGGGGCATGGATCTGCGCCCGCAGCTTGCGGGTGACGCCCCAATGGCGCTTTGCGCTGGCGGACCTGCTTGCGCGCGAAGAGTGCCTGCATGACGGGCAGCGCGAAGCCGCGGTGGTATACCTCGACGACGACGCCCGGGGTGCGGAGCCGGTGCCGGCGCCGGGCTGGCGCATCGTGCCCCTCGGCGGCGCCGGCGTCGCGGGGGGCGAGGAATGAAGCGCATGCACCTGCTCCGCCTGGACCATGGCGAACAAGCGCCTCGCTGGCTGCGGGCGCCTGCGCTGGCCCTCGCCGCGGCGCTGCTGGCTTGCGGGGCACAGGGGCTGTATGCCTTGCGGCTGGCGGAGTCGGCCCTGCAACTGCAGCAACTCGAAGAGGCGCGCCAGCAGGCGGCCGGAGTCGGCGCGCCGAAGCAGGCCCAGGAGCGTCCGCGCAAGCGCGTCGCGCCATCCGACGAGACCCTGGCCGCGCAGCTGCGTGCGGAACTCGCGAAGCCCTGGGAGCGCCTGTTCTCGGCGATCGAGGACAGCACGGGAGCCGACGTCAGCCTGCTGTCGCTGACGCCCACGCCTGGGCGGCCGCAGCTCCAGTTGGGCGGCGAGGCGCGCAGCATGGCGGCGCTCCTGGCCTTCCTGAAACGGCTGCAGGAAAGCGGCGCCTATCCGGGCGTGTACCTGCGCGAACACCATGTCGATCCGGGCGACCCCCGGCAAGCGGTCAGGTTTTCGATGGAATTGAGATGGGAGAGAAGCATATGAGCATATCCGCCTTCATTGCCCAGGCCCGTACCGGATCGCGGCCCGTGCGATTCCGGCATGAGGCCCTGGCGGTCCGGCTGGCAGCGCTAAGGCAACGCCTGCGCCTGTTGCGGGGCCGGCTCGGTTCCCAGGGAATGGCAGCGATTTTGCTGGCGTTCGCCGCGGCGTCCCTGTATCCCTTGTCGATCGCGCCTTCGCTCGACGCGATCGCCGCCAGCCGGCAGCGCCTGAGCCTACCGCGTCCCCAGCGGCCGGCGGTCGCCGACCCGGTGCCCGCGGACGGCATCGAGCGGCTGCGGAGTGCGCTCGCCGACGAGCGCGGGTTCCCGGACCGGCTCGACCGCCTGGTGGGCTATGCGGGCGAATACGGCTTGTCCCTGAACGACGGTGCATATTCGGTCACCAGGGAGGCGCGCGGTCAGATCGTGCGCTATGAGGTGACGCTGCCCTTGCATGGAAGCTATCCTCAGGTACGCCGCTTCCTGTCCGCCGTCTTATCGCGGGAGCGGGCCGTGGCGCTGCTGGACGTGCAGTTCCGCCGCGCGAAGCTCAGCGATCCGGTCCTCGATGCGACCGTCAGGCTTGCCTATTTCATGAGGCCGGCGCTGTGATCGCCACTTTGCGCAAGCGTCGCCGCGCGGGCTTGAGCCTGGCGTTCGCCGGGCTGCTGGCGGCCTGCTGGAGTCCCGAACAGGTATCCGAGCCGGTACGCCGAACCGCGCGCGTGGCACCGCGGCCCGCGCCTGTGGCAAGCTCCTCGTCCTCCGCACCACCGGTAGCCGTAGCGCAGGCGGCGGCGCCGGCCGATCCGCCGCCCGCCGTGAAAGCCGAGATCGCCGATCCCTTTGCCGCCACCAACTGGTCGGTTCCGGCGCCTCCACCGCCTGCGGGCGAAGCCAGCCCGCAGCCCGTCGCCTCGGCCCCCCCGGCGCCGCCCGCGGCCCCCTCGGCGCCACCCAACCCCTTCGTCTACGTGGGCAGCTACAAGGATGGTTCACAGCAGGTGGTGATGCTGATGCGCGGCGAGCAGTTGCTGCTGATCCAGCAAGGAGAGACGATCGACAATACCTACCGGCTGGAGCGGATCCTGCCGGGCGGGCTGGTCATGACCTATCTGCCGCTCCAGTTGCGCCAGTCCGTTCCCATTACCGATCCGGTTTGAGGCCACACCATGATTACCTCGCATGCCCGCCGTCTGACCGTCCTGTGCAGCACCGTGGTCGTGTTGCTGAGTGGCTGCGCCGCCGAGCGCCTCCAGCGCGAAGGCATGCAGCTGATAGGCTCGGGCAAGCCGGAAGAAGGCTTGCACAAGCTCGAGGAAGCCAGCGCGCTGGAACCGGGCAACGCCGCCTATCGTGCCAACCTGCTGCGCCAGAAGGCCGATACCGTCGCCGGCCTGCTCGAGAAAGCGGATGCGGCGCGCGCAGCCCATCGCGACCAGCTCGCCCGGGAGCTGTATGCAAGGATCCTGCGGATCGCTCCCGTGGACCGCGGCGCCCGGGCCGGGCTCGAGGCCCTGGACCGCGAGCAGCGCCATGCCGCCTGGCTCGACGCCGCGGCCGCGGCACTGAAGAACAACGACGTCGATGCGGCCCAGGTATACATCCACCGTATCCTGCTCGAGAACGACCGGCATGCCGGGGCCCAGGCCCTTCAGCGCCAAATGGACGAGCAGCGCGCCACCATCCTGGCGTCGGGAACGGGTTTGAATGCCAAGTTCCGCCGCCCCGTGACCCTGCAGTTTCGCGACGCGACCCTGAAAGTGGTGTTCGAAGCCCTGGCCCGATCCAGCGGGATCAACGTCCTGCTCGACAAGGAGGTCAAGACCGATACCAAGATCTCCATCTTCGTCAAGGACATCGCCGTCGCGGATGCCATCGACCTGATCCTCCTGCAGACCCAGCTGGAGAAGAAGCTGCTCAGCGATAACACCATCCTGGTCTACCAGAACACCGCGGCCAAGATCAAGGAGTTCCAGGACCTGAAGATCCGCAGTTTCCATCTGGTGAATGCGGACGCCAAGCAGCTCGTGACGATGATCAAGACGCTGCTCAAGACCAAGGACATCTTCGTCCACGAAAAGACCAATTCCATCATCATGCGCGACACCCCGGACGTGATCGAACTGGCCGGCCGGCTGGTCGAGGACCAGGACATCGCCGACCCGGAAGTGATGCTCGAGGTCGAGGTACTCGAGGTCGGCCGGTCCAAGCTGTCGGAAATCGGCGTGAACTACCCGTCGTCGCTGAACTTCTCGCTCCAGGCCAACGGGCTGGCCGCGGGACTGCCGGTCGAGTCCTTCCGGCATATCAATGGCGACAACATCATCGTCAGTCCGATACCCGCGCTCACTTTGAACATGTTGTGGCAGGACGGCGACTCGAACCTGCTGGCCAGCCCCAGGATCCGCGCCCGCAACCATGAGAAGGCAAAGGTCATGATCGGCGACCGGGTTCCGGTGATCACCAATGCGATCACGCCGGTATCGACGGGAACGCCGGTGGTGACCGGGAACGTCCAGTACCTCGACGTCGGACTGAAGCTCGAGGTCGAGCCGGAGATCCACCTGGACAATGACGTCAGCATCAAGGTCAATCTCGAAGTCAGCTCGATCGTGAAGGAAGTGCAGAACACGGTGTCGGGCACGCTGGCTTACCAGGTCGGCACCCGCAATGCGACCACCGTGCTGCGCCTGAAGGATGGCGAGACGCAGATTCTCGCCGGGCTGATCAACGACGAAGACCGCGACAGCGCTAGCCGCATCCCTGGCCTGGGCAGCCTGCCGGTACTGGGGTCGCTGTTTTCGAGCAGGAAGAACGACAAGCGCAAGACGGAGATCGTGCTGTCGATGACGCCGCACGTGGTCGGCGGCCGGCGCAGCGCCGACGCCCGCAGCGCCGAGTTCTGGGCCGGTACCGAAGCGACGCCGCGCAACGGCACGCTGATGGCGCGGTCCTTCGGCCAGGTCAGCACGTCGGCAACGGGCAGCCGGCCGGGGCCGCACACGGCGCTGGTCCCGGGCCAGCCGTCGGCGCCGCCCCCGCCGGCCGTGCCCTCCGGACAACCGGTGATGCTGACATGGCAGGGTCCAAGCCAGGCGAAGGTGGGCGAAAAAGTCAGCGTCACGCTCAATGCCCAGAGCGCGCAGGCCGTGAAATCCCTGGCGCTGGTACTCGAATACGATCCGGCGGTGCTGCGTCCGGTGGACGTAAGCGAAGGCAATTTCGTGACCCAGGCCGGCGCACCGTCCCAGTTTTCCAAGAACCTGGGTACCGGCAACGGCCAGATCGCGATCAGCCTTGCGAACGCCGGCACGGCCGGATCGAGCGGAGCGGGCAGTGTCGTCAGCGCCACCTTCGAGGTCCTCGCAAGCGCGCCCCAGACCCAGATCAAGGCCGGCAGCGCAACCGGCACCGATCCGGGCGGCCAGGCTTTGCCGGTGAATGCGACGGCACCGCTGTCGCTGGAGACCTCGCTGTGAGCCGCGGGTTTACCCTGATCGAGATGGTGATCACGCTCGCCATCGTCGGCCTCCTCGCCAGTGTTGCCTTCCCGATGGCCGAACTGGCCGTCAAGCGCGAGCGCGAGGCCGAACTGCGGCGCGTGCTGATCGACATGCGGGAGGCGATCGACGCCTACCACCGGGCGGTCGAGGAGGGCAGGATCATCCGCTCCGCACGCAGTTCGGGCTACCCCCCCAGCCTCAAGGTCCTCGTGGAAGGCGAGCGCGACGCCGCCGACCCGAATGGCAAGGTGCGCCTCTATTTTCTGCGCAGCATTCCCCGGGATCCCATGGCAAGCGATCCCGCGCTCGATAACGATGCGACCTGGGCCAAACGCGAATACGCGAGCAGCGCCGACCAGCCGCGCGAAGGTGAGGATGTGTACGACGTCCACTCGCGCAGCGAAACGGTCGGCATCAATGGTGTTCCCTACAGCCGGTGGTGATCGCGATGAGGCCGTCCAAGTTCAGGAGGATGGGATTCACGCTGGTGGAACTCCTGGTTGTCCTCAGCATCATCTCGCTGCTGCTCACGATCGGCGTTCCCCGTTATTTCCACAGCGTCGATCTGTCGCGCGAAAAAGTATTGCGGGCCGACCTCGCCGCGATGCGTCATGTTCTCGACAAATACTACGAGGACCATGGCGTGTATCCGGAAACCCTGGCTGAGCTTGTCAGCCAGCATTATCTGCGCGCGATTCCGGTGGACCCCTTGACAGGCAAGGCCGACAGCTGGGTGGCGGTGCCGCCGGATACCCCGGAAAAGGGTGGTGTCGCCGACCTCCACAGCGGGGCCGAGGGCAAGGCACTGGACGGCAGCATCTATGGAGACTGGTGATGGTTCCCCGACGTAGACCCTTGTACCCCTGCGCCCGCGACGGCGGCTTTGCCTATCTCATGGTCCTGATCATGATTGTCGGCATCGGTGTTTCTCTGGTCAAGCTGGTGGATGGATGGCATGATAGTGTTCAGCGCGAGCGCGAGAAGCAACTCCTGTTCGCCGGTCACCAGATCCGCAGCGCGATCATCCACTATTACGAGCATGCGCCGCCCCAGGCGGTCAAATTTCCCATGGCGCTGGCGGATCTGTTGCGCGATCCCCGCCAGCCGGGCACCGTCCGTCACCTGCGTGAAATCTACCGTGACCCGATGACGGGAAACGACGACTGGGGACTCGTCAAGAGCGCTGCCGGAGAGATCATGGGCGTGTACAGCCGCGCAGCAGGCGTCCCGCTAAAACAGGGGAACTTCCTGCTGGCCGACCGCGCATTTGCGGGCGCGCGCAGTTATGCCGACTGGGTATTCGTTTTCACGCCCGGTCGCTATACCGCATTGCCGCCCAGGCCCGCATCACAATAACGACACTGGAGTTGACATGGAAAAGATCGGAAAGATCCTGATTGTCGAAAACCATGCGCTGCTGCGCGCCGGAATGCGCTCGCTGATCTCGATGGATCCGGCGCTGGAAGTGGTCGGCGACCTCGGCAACGCGAAGGATGCGATTGCGGCTTTGCGGACCGTGAGTCCGGACCTGATCCTGATGGATATTTCAATGCCGGGCATGAGCGGCATCGAAGCCGTCATCGACATCAAGAAGCGCTACCCGCGGATCCGCATCATCATCGTCACCATCCATCGGGCCGACGAGTACATCCATTCGAGCCTGCGTGCGGGCGCCGACGGCTACCTGCTGAAAGACGCGACCCATGAAGAGCTGCAGGTGGCCATTCGCAGTGTGCTGTCGGGCAAGACCTACCTGAGTCCCGACGTTTCCGGCGAAGTGATCCAGCGCTACCTGAATGCCGGGCGCGAAGCGGCCACGACGCCGCTCGGCGAGCTTACCCACCGGGAGCGCCAGGTGCTGAAACTGATTGCCGAAGGCCACACCAACAAATACATCGCGGACTACTTCACCCTGAGCGTCAAGACAGTCGAGAAGCACCGCTCGAACCTGATGCAGAAATTGGACATGCACAACGCTTCGGCCCTCACGGCCTTCGCCATCGACCAGGGGTTGCTGGGACACACGTTCGGGGAGCACTGACGTCATGGGACGCTGTGCCAGGTTCGCCGTGGCGTGGTCGATTGGCTGCGTGGGGACGAATGCCTGCGCCGATGTCTATACCTACGTGGGCAGCGACAACGTCGTCGTACTGACCAACTCCCGTCCGCAGAACCAGAAAGCGGAGGTGCTGGTGGCGGAGCGTGCGGCGGCCGCGCGCGCCTACGAAGGTCCGCCCTCCCGGGCGCTGCCGCAGTCCCGCTACGACGGCATCATCGATTCCGCCGCCCAGGCCTTCGGACTCGATGGCGCCTTGCTGCATGCGGTCATCGCGGTCGAATCCGGATATAACGTGCAGGCACGTTCTCCCCGCGGCGCTTCCGGCCTCATGCAGCTGATGCCCGAGACGGCACGGCTCTTCGGTACTGCCGACGTCTTCGATCCGGCCCAGAACATCAATGGCGGGGCCCGTTATCTTCGCTATCTGCTCGACAAGTACGACAACCAGCTCGACATCGTCCTTGCGGCCTATAATGCCGGCGAGAAAGCACTGCTGAAGTATGGGCGGAAGGTTCCACCGTTCAAGGAAACCCTGCGGTATGTCGAGCAGGTGCAGTCGCGCTACCGCTCGAATCGCGATGCGCGGGCCGGCGACACCGTGCGCGCGCAATTGGACGGGCATTAGGGTTCAAGCAACCCGGCCATGTTGTGGTCCGGGTGGCGGCCCCGGCGGATTTGGTACACTGCGCCTTTTTGCATTGACGACGATGTCCGTACCCGCCGAGCTGCGCACAGGCGCACTGATCCACCTGCTTGAAACGGACCCGCGCAGCAAATGCGATGGCGTGGCGGCCCTGGCGCAAGCGCATGCCGCCGGCAGCCTGGCCCTCGACGCCGCCGCCGTCTTCGAACCGGAAGGCGCGATTCCCGGCCGACCCGCCAAACCCGAGCTGGTGCCGCCGCGCCTGGTCGGCCGCCGCTCGATGGTCACACCGGAGGGCCGTGCGATGCTGGTCCACGCCCTGGCCCATATCGAGTTCAACGCCATCAACCTGGCCCTTGACGCCGTCTGGCGCTTTCCCGGCATGCCGGCGGACTACTACGGCGACTGGCTGCGGGTGGCGAAGGAAGAGGCCTATCACTTCTCGCTGCTGGACGCCCACCTGGGTACGCTCGGCCATGCCTACGGCGACTTTCCCGGCCACGACAGCCTGTGGGAGATGGTGGCGAAGACCCGCGGCGACATCCTCGCGCGCATGGCCCTGGTGCCGCGCACCCTCGAAGCGCGCGGACTGGACGCGATCCCGCCGCTGCGCGCCAAGCTGGCCCAGGCCGGCGACATCGCGGCGGCCGACATCCTCGACATCATCCTGCGCGACGAGGTCGGCCACGTCGAGATCGGCAACCGCTGGTACCTGGGCCTGTGCGCCGAGCGCGGCCTGGAGCCGGTCGCCACCTACGAGCAGCTGGCGGTACACTACAAGGCGCCGGTGCTGAAGGGGCCGTTCAACCTGGACGCGCGCCGCCGCGCCGGTTTTACCGAAGCGGAACTCGCGCGCTACCGTGGCGACAGCGTTTCCTTCGACGCCTGAGAATCGGACGATGGACGAGGCAGACGACAGCAGTCATCCGCGCGGCTTCCTGCTGACCCGGCACTGGCGCGACCTGGATGCCGGCGTCGAGCTGGAGTTCTGGCTGGCGACCGAGGACGGTGCGCGCCGGGTGCGCGTGCCGGGCCAGCGCGCGGTCGCCTTCATCCCGGCCGGGCAGCGCGAGGCCGCCGAATTCGTCCTGCGCGGCGAAAAGGGCTGGGAGCTGCGCGAGCTGGCGCTGACCGACTTCCAGCACCGCCCGGTGCTGGGGCTCTACTGCCGCCACTACCGCAAGCTGCTGGCGCTGGAGAAGCGCCTGCGCCAGCACGGCGTCGACGTCTACGAAGCCGACGTGCGCCCGCCCGAGCGCTACCTGATGGAGCGCTTCATCAGCGCGCCGGTGCTGTTTGCCGGCACGCCGGCGGCGGGCGACCCGCAACTGCTGCTCGACGGGCACCTGAGGCCGGACGGCGACTACCGCCCGGCGATCCGCACCGTCTCGCTGGACATCGAGACCACCATGCAGGGCGAGCTGCGCTCGATCGCGCTGGAAGGCTGCGGCCAGCGCCAGGTCTACATGCTGGGACCGCCCAACGGCGATCCGGCCGGGCTCGATTTCGCCTACGAGGTCTGCGAAAGCCGCCCGGCGCTGCTGGACCGGCTGGAGGAATGGTTCCGGACCCACGATCCGGACGCCGTGATCGGCTGGAACCTGGTGCAGTTCGATTTGCGCGTGCTGCAGAAGCATGCCGAGGCCCTGCGCCATCCGCTGCGGCTGGGACGCGGCGGCGCGGCGATGGAATGGCGCGAGCACGGCGGCAAGCAGGAGCACTACTTCGTGCAGATCCCGGGGCGCCTGGTCATCGACGGCATCGAGGCGCTGCGCTCGGCCACCTGGAGCTTTCCCTCCTTCAGCCTCGAATCGGTGTCGCAAAGCCTGCTCGGCGAGGGCAAGGAGATCGACAATCCCTACGACCGCATGGCCTCGATCGACCGCATGTTCGAGGAGGACAAGCCGGCCCTGGCGCGCTACAACCTGAAGGACTGCGAACTCGTCACGCGCATCTTCGACAAGACCGGGCTGATGCACTTCCTGCTGGAGCGCGCCAGCGTGACGGGGCTGGCGGCCGACCGCAGCGGCGGCTCGGTGGCGGCTTTCGAGCATTCCTACATCCCGCTGATGCACCGCCAGGGCTTCGTCGCCCCCAACATCGGCGACGTGCCCGGCGCCGACAGCCCCGGCGGCTTCGTGATGGATTCGCGCTCCGGCCTCTACGACTCGGTGCTGGTGCTCGACTACAAGAGCCTGTACCCGTCCATCATCCGCACCTTCCTGATCGACCCGGTCGGCCTGGTGGTGGGGCTGGCCGAGCCGGAGGAAGACACGGTGCCGGGTTTCCGCGGCGGGCGCTTCTCGCGCACCCGGCACTGCCTGCCCGGCATCGTGACGCGCGTCTGGGCGGGCAGGGAAGCGGCCAAGCGCGAAAAGAACGCGCCGCTGTCGCAGGCCCTGAAGATCATCATGAACGCCTTCTACGGCGTGCTGGGCACCACCGCCTGCCGCTTCTTCGATCCGCGCCTGGCCTCGTCGATCACGATGCGCGGCCACCAGATCATGCACCGCACCCGCGAGCTGATCGAAGAGCGCGGCTACCAGGTGATCTACGGCGACACCGACTCGACCTTCGTCTGGCTCGGACGCGCCCACGCGGATGAGGACGCGCAGCGCATCGGCCGCGAGCTGGTCGACCACGTCAACCGCTGGTGGCGCCAGACCTTGCGCGACGAACTTCGGCTGGAGAGCGCGCTGGAGCTGGAATACGACGTCCACTTCCGGCGCTTCCTGATGCCGACCGTGCGCGGCTCCGACGAGGGCAGCAAGAAGCGCTACGCCGGCCTGGCCACGGGCAGCGACGGCAGCAACGAGATGGTCTACAAGGGCCTGGAGACGGTCCGCACCGACTGGACCCCGCTGGCCCAGCAGTTCCAGCAGGGGCTCTACGAGCGCATCTTCAAGGAGCAGCCCTACGAGGACTACGTGCGCGACTACGTGGCGCGCACCCTGGGCGGCGAATTCGAGGAGCTGCTGGTGTACAGGAAGCGCCTGCGCCGCGCGCTGGACGAATACGAACGCAACGTCCCGCCGCACGTGCGCGCGGCGCGCATCGCCGACGAGTTCCACATCCGGCAGGGACGGCCGGCGCAGTACCGCAACGGCGGCTGGATCCGGTATGTGATGACGACCGCCGGACCGGAGCCTCTCGACGTCCGCGAGGCGGGGGCGGGGGCGCCGATCGACTACGAGCACTATCTGACCAGGCAGCTGGAGCCGGTGGCGGATGCGATCTTGCCGTTCATGGGGGATAGTTTTGGGCGATTGACCAGTCCGCAGGGAGCTTTGTTCTAGCGGTTGCGGCGCCGTTTTCGCTACCACCGTCGTTCCCGCGAAGGCGGGAACCCAAGTTTGTATGCGCTGACGGAACGCCGGCAGAACTTGGATCCCCGCCTCCGCGGGGACGACGGGTTATCGGTATTCCCGATGAAAACGCGAACCCAACCGCGTCAACACCTCATATCCAATCGTCCCTGCCTCACGCGCCACATCGTCCACCGTCTGCTGCGCACAAAGCAGATCGACCTCGCAGCCCGGCAGGACGCGCGCCTCCGGAATCCCGGTCACGTCCAGCGTGATGCTATCCATCGACACAGTACCCGCAATCGGAACCGACACGCCATCGATGAAGGCATGCCCGCGCCCCGACAGGAAGCGCAGCCAGCCGTCCGCATAGCCGATCCCGATGGTGGCGATGCGGCGCGGGCCGTCGGCGACGTAGCGCGCGCCGTAGCCGACCGCGTCGCCGGCCGCTACCATGCGCGACTGCACGATGCGGGCGCGCAGCCCGACCGCCTGGCGCAAGGGATTGTCGATGCCCGGATGCGGATTGACGCCGTACAGGGCCGCGCCCGGACGCGCCAGGTCGTGGTGGAAGTCCGGTCCCAGGAACACGGCCGAGGAATTCGCCAGGCTGCCCGGAATGCCCGGGAAGCGGGCACGCAGGACGGCGAAGCGTTCGCGCTGGGCGCGGTTCATCGGATGATCGGCCTCGTCGGCGCAGGCCAGGTGGCTCATTGCCAGCACCGGCTTGAACTCGTCCTTCCATACCGGATCGGCCAGCAGCCGGTCGACGTCCACCGGGGCCAGGCCCATGCGCGACATGCCGGTATCGAACTGCAGCGCGGCCGGCAGGCGTTGCTGGCGGCTGCGGCAGGCGGCGCGCCAGTCGGCGATCTGGGCCGGATCGTTGAGCACCGGGACCAGGCCGAATTCGACGAATTCCGCGGTGGCGGCGGGCGGCGGTCCGTGCAGCACGTAGATCGTGCTGTCGTCCGGCACCAGCGGGCGCAGGCGCATGCCTTCCTCGAGGTGGGCGGTGAAGAACACGCGGCAGCCTTCTTCGGCCAGCGCCGGCGCCACCATGTCCATGCCGAGGCCATAGGCATCGGCTTTCATCACGGCCGCGCAGGCGGCCTTGCCGACGGTCGTCTGCAGCAGGCGCCAGTTGGCGCGCACCGCAGCCAGGTCGACCGTCAGCACCGCCCCGGCACGGGCGGTGTGCACGCTAGCGACCATCTCAGGCCTTCGCGAATTCGGTACGGGCGTCCGCCTGGCGCGCACCGGCGTAGCGGAAGATCGCCAGGTCGTCCGTGTGGATGGCCGGGACCTTGCCGCTGACCAGGTCGGCGATCACGCTGGCCGAGCCGCAGGCCATGGTCCAGCCGAGGGTGCCGTGGCCGGTGTTCAGGAACAGGTTGCGCAGCGGGGTGGCGCCGACGATCGGGGTCGAGTCCGGGGTCATCGGGCGCAGGCCGGTCCAGAAGCTGGCTTTCGAGACATCGCCGCCGCCCGGGAACAGGTCGGTCACGACCATCTCCAGGGTTGCGCGGCGGGCCGGGTTCAGCTGCTTGCTGTAGCCGGCGATTTCGGCCATGCCGCCGACGCGGATGCGGTTCTCGAAACGGGTGATGGCGATCTTGTAGGTCTCGTCCAGGATGGTCGATACCGGCGCCTGGGCGGCGTCGGTGATCGGCACCGTGATCGAGTAGCCCTTCAGCGGATAGACGGGGACGCGGAAGAACTGCTTGAGCAGCAGGCGCGAATAGCTGCCCAGGGCGACGATGTAGCGGTCGGCGGTGAGGGTGCCTTTATCGGTGCGTACGCCGGTGATCTGGTCGCCCTGCGACTCGATCGCGCGGATGTCGACGCCGTATTCGAAGCGCACGCCGAGCTCCGCGGCCAGGGCGGCCAGCTTGGTGGTGAACATCTGGCAGTCGCCGGTTTCGTCGTTCGGCAGGCGCAGGCCGCCGACCAGCTTGCCGCGCACCTTGTCCAGGGCCGGCTCGGCCTTCGACAGCTGCTCGCGGTCCAGCACCTCGAAGGGCACGCCGGCCTGGCGCAGCACTTCGATGTCCTTGGCGGCGCCGTCGAACTGGGCCTGGGTGCGGAACAGCTGCAGGGTGCCCTGCTGGCGGCCTTCGTAGTCGATGCCGATCTCGTTGCGCAGTTCGCGGATGCAGTCGCGGCTGTACTCGGCCAGGCGTACCATGCGCTCCTTGTTGACGGCATAGCGGTCGGCGTCGCAGTTCTTGTACATCTCCCACATCCACTGCAACTGGAACAGCGAGCCGTCCGGACGGATCGCCAGCGGCGCGTGGCGCTGGAACAGCCACTTGAAGGCCTTCAGCGGAATGCCGGGCGCGGCCCAGGGCGAAGCGTAGCCGGGCGAGATCTGGCCGGCATTGGCGAAGCTGGTTTCCAGCGCCGCCCCCGGTTGTCGGTCGATCACGGTCACGTCGTGGCCGCTCTTCGCCAGATAATACGCAGTCGTGACGCCGACCACACCGCTTCCCAGCACGATTACTCGCATAGTGTTCTCAGAAAAAATTGATTTGGATGTTGCAGAAGATCTTGCTATCTTATATGTGATATAGCCATAATTGTTTCTATATTTATTTTCAGATTTGGTGAATCTTCATGCGCGTCCAGAAGGAGTCGAACCGGGTCCTCGACAAGATCGACCTCCACATCCTGTCCATCCTGCAAAGCGACGGCCGGATCGTGATGAAGGACCTGGCCGAACGGGTCGGACTGTCGCTGACGCCCTGCATCGAAAGGGTCAAGAGGATGGAGCGCGACGGCGTCATCGCCGGGTATTACGCGCGGGTCAATCCGCAGGCGATGGGCTTGCAGATCCTGGTGTTCGTCGAGATCACCCTGCTGCAGAAGTCGGAAAAAGCCTTCGAGCGCTTCCGCCGGGCGATGCTGGGCATTCCGGAAGTGATGGAATGCCATCTGGTGTCGGGCGACTTCGACTACCTGATCAAGGCGCGGATTCCGGAGATGTCGGAGTACCGGCGGCTGCTGGGGGAGATCCTGCACCTGGCGGATTCGGCGCAGTCGAAGTCTTATGTGGTGATGGAGGAGGTCAAGGAGACTTTGTCTTTGTCGATCAGCAGCTAGGTCCCGTCATGCGGGAACGACGGGAAGAGCATTCCGTGGTTTTTTGGAACACAAACCGGCGAAACCGCGCAAGACTTGGCCCCGTACCGACACAGCGCCCTCGATCCTCACTAAAATCATTTCCCAGAGGAATCATAACTATTCGGGATGGGACATGAAATCGGTTCAGCAGGAAGTCGACGAGCGCAGCAACCTCACCGGCACCAATAAATTCGAGCTATTGCTCTTCCGCCTAGGCGGCGACGAGAACGGTGCGCATAGCGAGCTGTTCGGCATCAACGTCTTCAAGATCCGCGAGATCGTCGCGATGCCGGAGATTACCGCGATCGCCGGCGCGCCGAAGCACGTGCTCGGCGTGGTCAACCTGCGCGGCCAGATCATCCAGGTGCTGGACCTGCCGGGCATCGCCGGCGTCAAGCCGGTGACCGGCCTCAACATCATGCTGGTGACGGAATTTGCGCGCACCACCCAGGCGTTCGCCGTCGAGAGCGTGGAAGAGATCGTGCGCCTGGACTGGAGCCAGGTGATGTCGTCCGAGCACAGCGCCGGCAGCGGCATGGTGACCAGCATCGCCCGCCTCGACCCGCAGGACGGCCAGCCGGCCCGCCTGGCCCAGGTGCTGGACGTCGAGACCATCCTGCGCGACCTGAACCCGCCGACCGACGACCGCCAGCTCCAGCACGCGGTCGGCGACAGGATCCCCGTGAAACCGGGCGCCGTGGTGCTGGCCGCCGACGACTCGGTGGTCGCGCGCGCCCTGATCGAGCAGGGCCTGGATGCCATGGGCCTGCCTTTCGTCATGACCAAGAGCGGGAAGGAGTGCTGGGAGCAGCTGAACGGCATCGCCGCCTCGGCCGAAGCGGAAGGCAAGAGCGTCTACGACAAGGTGGCCGCGGTGCTGACCGACCTCGAGATGCCGGAGATGGATGGCTTCACCCTGACCCGGCGCATCAAGACCAGCCAGCGCTTCTCGAACCTGCCGGTGGTGATCCACTCTTCGCTGTCGGGCACCACCAACGAGGAACACGTGAAAAAGGTCGGCGCCGACGCCTACGTGGCGAAGTTTTCGGCCGAAGACCTGTCGCGGACCCTGCGCGCTATTCTGCGCCCCTGAGTTCCGGTATGATCCGGCAGTCGACTTGTTTCCAAACTGCCAAGTGATCACTACCAAGCCAGAAGCCGACGCGCCCGCCTTGCTGGCCGCGCGCGTTCTCAACCTCGTCAACGGCGGCGTCATCGTGCTCGACGCCGAGCAGCGCATCGTGCTCTGGAACAGCTGGCTGACGCCGCGCTGCGGCCGCGCCGCGGCCCGCGTCATGGGGCGCACGCTGTGCGAGGTCTTCCCCGAGCTGCGCGGCTCGCGGGTGGAGGCGGCGGTGCTGGCCGCGCTGGCCGAGGATACCGCGGCCGCGATCCCGCAAACGGACAATCGCAGCCCTTTCCCATTGCGCGCCGCGGGCAGTTTCGACGGGCCCCTGATCGAGCAGGCGGTGTCGGTATCGCCGTTCCGGGAGGAGGGCGAGACCTTCTGCCTGGTCGAGATCCGCGACGTCAGCGGGACCGTCGAGCGCGAACGGCGCCTGCTCGACCACGCCGAATCCCTGCGCGCCCGTTCCTATGTCGACGGCCTGACCGGCATCGCCAACCGCCGCTATTTCGACGTCGCCCTCGACCGCGAGCTGCGGCGCGCCCAGCGCCTTGGCGGCCCGCTGTCCCTGCTGCTGACCGACATCGACTCCTTCAAGGCCTACAACGACCACTTCGGCCACCAGGCCGGCGATACCTGCCTGGCGGCGGTGGCGCAGGCGCTGGCGGCAAGGCTGAAGCGTCCGGCCGACGTCGCCGCGCGCTACGGCGGCGAGGAATTCGCCGCCATCCTGCCGGACACCGATGCCGCCCAGGCGCGCCGGCTGGCCGAGAACATCCGCGAATACGTCGCCTCGCTGAACCTGCAGCACGCACCGGGCGCCGTGCGTCCCTACGTCACCCTCAGCATCGGCGTGGCCAGCCTGGAGAAGGGGCGCCTGGACGATGCGAAGGCGCTGATCGAAGCGGCCGACAAGGCCCTGTACGCGGCCAAGCGCGGTGGCCGCGACCGCGTGGTGCTCGACGGCGAGGCTTGACGCACCTACGAGTGCGGCGGCGGTCTTGTATTGACGTTGTGGCGCCGGCGTGTATTGATGCAAGAAATTCATGGCGCTTTGCGCGCCATCGCCCTAGCCAGCGTGGCGGTTTTGGCGCATATTACTGGGTTTGTATCCCGGCTTTGCTGCAGATGCGCCGTCATTACAGGAAGATGACGGCAGATCACCGGCAGCAGGCCCTAGCCCGGAGTATTCCATGCTGCTTGGTCTTGTCCGCGTCGCGCTTCGACGGCCTTATACCTTCGTCGTGCTGGCGCTCACCCTGCTCATCATCGGCCCGCTGGCCGCGGTGCGCACGCCCACCGACATCTTCCCCGACATCAAAATGCCGGTGATCGCGGTGGCCTGGCAGTACACTGGCCTGCCGCCCGACCAGATGGCGGGGCGGGTCTCGACCCTGTTCCAGCGCTCGCTGACGACCACCGTCAACGACATCGAACACATCGAGGCGAATACCTACTCCGGCATCAGCGTCGTGAAGATCTTCTTCCAGCCTGGTGTCGACATCGCGGTCGCCAACGCCCAGGTGACGGCGATCTCGCAATCGGCCTCGCGCCAGATGCCGGCCGGGATCACGCCGCCGCTGATCCTCAACTACAACGCGGCCACGGTGCCGATCCTGCAGCTGGCCCTGTCCGGCAAGGGCTTGTCGGAGCAGCAGCTGTTCGACCTCGGCCTGAACACGATCCGCACCCCTCTGGTAACGGTGCCGGGCGCCGCCATCCCGCTGCCCTACGGCGGCAAGCAGCGGCAGGTAGCCGTCGACGTCAAGCCCGAGGCGCTGCAGGCGCGCGGCCTGTCGGCCCAGGACATCGCCAATGCGCTGGCGGCGCAGAACGTGCTGACGCCGGTCGGCAGCCAGAAGATCGACGCCCTCGAATACACGATCCAGCTGAACAACGCGCCGTCGGCGATCGAAGAGTTGGCGCGCCTGCCGGTGAAGGTCGTGAACGGTGCCACCATCTACCTCGGCGACGTCGCCGACGTCCACGACGGCAATGCGCCGCAGACGAATATCGTGCACGTCGACGGCGGCCGCTCGGTGCTGATGTCGATCCTGAAGAACGGCTCCGCCTCGACGCTGGCGATCGTCGACGGCGTGCGCGCCAAGCTGGACCAGCTCAAGGCCAGCCTGCCGGACGCCCTCAAGGTGGTCCCGATCAACGACCAGTCGGTGTTCGTGCGCGCCGCCATCAAGGGCGTGGCGCTCGAAGGCGCGATTGCCGCGGCCCTCACCAGCATCATGATCCTGCTGTTCCTGGGCAGCTGGCGTTCGACCGTGATCATCGCGGTCTCGATTCCGCTGTCGATCCTGGGCTCCATCATCGCCCTGGCGGCGACCGGGGAGACGCTCAACCTGATGACCCTCGGCGGCCTGGCGCTGGCGGTCGGTATCCTGGTCGACGACGCCACCGTCACCATCGAGAACATCAACTGGCACCTCGAGCAGGGCAAGGCGGTCGAGCCGGCGATCATGGACGGCGCCCAGCAGATCGTCGCGCCGGCACTGGTATCGCTGCTGTGCATCTGCATCGTGTTCATCCCGATGTTCTTCCTCGAAGGCGTGGCGCGCTTCCTGTTCGTGCCGATGGCGAAGGCGGTGATCTTTGCCCTGGTGTGCTCCTTCATCCTGTCGCGTACCCTGGTGCCGACCATGGCCAACTGGCTGCTGCGCGCCCACGATCCTCGCGAAGAGCATGCGCACAAGCCGACCAATGCATTCCAGCGCTTCCAGCGCGGCTTCGAGGCGCGCTTCGAAGGCCTGCGCCACCGCTACAAGGGCATCCTGCAGCACTCGATCCAGCACCGCCGGCCCTTCCTGACCGGCTTCATCGCCGTGGTGGCGCTGTCCTTCCTGCTGGTGCCTTTCCTGGGCAGTAACTTCTTCCCCGCGGTCGATTCCGGCCAGGTGCTGATCCATGCGCGCGCACCGATCGGCACGCGGGTCGAGGAAACCGCCAAGCGCTTCGCCAGGATCGAAGAGGCGATCCGCAAGGTCATCCCGGCCAGGGAAATCGTGACCATGGTCGACAATATCGGCAAGCCGGCTTCGAGCATCAACCTCACCTACAACAACACCGGCACCATCGGCACCCAGGACGGCGACTTCCAGATCGCGCTGGGCGAGGACCATGCGCCGACCGCGGACTACGTGCGCAAGCTGCGCGAAGTGCTGCCGCGCGAATTCCCGGACACCACCTTCTCCTTCCCGCCGGCCGACATCGTCAGCCAGATCCTGAACTTCGGCTCGCCGGCGCCGATCGACGTGCAGGTGCGCGGCCGCAGCCTCGATGCCGACTTCGGCTATGCCAACCAGCTGCTGAAGCGCATCCGCGCGATCCCCGGCGTGGCCGATGCCCGCATCCAGCAGTCGAACCGCTCGCCGATGTTCAATGTCGAAGTCGATCGCACCCAGGCCCAGCTGCTCGGCCTGACCACGCGCGACGTCACCAACAGCATGGTGGTGAACCTGGCCGGCTCCAGCCAGGTGTCGCCGACCTACTGGCTGAACCCGGCCACCGGCGTGACCTATCCGATCGTGATGCAGACGCCCGAGGTCCAGCTGGATTCCTTGTCCGCGCTGGCCAATCTGCCGGTCGGCAACGGGGCCAGCGCCAACGCCGCCACCCTCGGCGGGATCGCGCGCTTCGAACGCGCCAACGGCAATGCGCTGGTGAGCCAGTACGACGTCACGCCGATGGTGCAGATCCATGCCACCACCCAGGACCGCGACCTCGGCGCCGTCGCCGCCGACATCCGCAAGGTGCTCGAGGAAACCAGGGCCGACGTGCCGAAGGGCGCCACGGTCGAGATGCTGGGCCAGGTGCGCACCATGGAGCGCGCTTTCTCGGGACTGCTGTTCGGCCTGCTGGGCGCGGTCGGCCTGATCTACCTGCTCATCGTGGTCAACTTCCAGTCCTGGCTCGATCCGGCGGTGATCGTCTCGGCGCTGCCGGCGGCGCTGGCCGGCATCGTGTGGATGCTGTTCGCCACCCACACCACCTTGTCGGTGCCCGCGCTGACCGGCGCCATCATGTGCATGGGCGTGGCCACCGCCAACAGCGTGCTGGTGATCAGCTTCGCGCGCGAGCGCCTCGAGGTGCTGGGCGATGCCGCCGCGGCGGCGCTGGAAGCCGGCTTCGTACGCTTCCGCCCAGTCCTGATGACCGCCCTGGCGATGGTGATCGGCATGCTGCCGATGGCCCTGGGCCTGGGCGAGGGCGGCGAACAGAATGCCCCGCTGGGCCGCGCCGTGATCGGCGGCCTGGTGTTCTCGACCATCGCCACACTGGTCTTCGTCCCCGTCGTTTTCAGCCTGGTCCACGGCCGCGCGCAGCGCCGCGCGGTGGATTCCAGCCTGCCACCCCAATCCGGAGTTCCTGCCCATGCAAGCTAAATCTTCTTCCACGCGCCCGCTGGTCGTCGGCGCCCTCGCGCTGGCCGTCGCCGCCGCGGTGGTGATCGGCGGCCTCGCTACCCGCCATTCCCAGGCCGGGCAGCTCAAGGAGTCCGCCGCGGAGCAGGCGGTGCCGACCGTGAACCTGGTGTCGATGAAGGACGTCGCCGGCAGTCCGCTGGAGCTGCCGGCCCGCATCGAAGCCTGGGCGCGCGCGCCGATCTACGCCCGCGTGTCCGGCTACCTGGCGCACTGGAACGTCGACATCGGCGCGAAGGTAGCGGCCGGCCAGGTGCTGGCGACCATCGAAACCCCGGACCTCGACCAGGACCTGCGCCAGGCCCAGGCCCAGCTGGCGGTCGCGCGCAGCAACCTGGCGCTGGCCGAGAGCACGGCCAAGCGCTGGCAGTCGCTGGTGGCGCAGAACGCCGTGTCGAAACAGGAAGCCGACGAGAAGCAGGGCGACTTCATCTCCAAGCAGTCGACCGTGCAGGCGCTGCAGGCCAGCGTCGACCGCCAGCAGGCGCTCAAGCGCTATACCCGGCTGGTGGCGCCCTTCGACGGCGTGGTCACGGCCCGCAATACCGACGTCGGCGCGCTGGTGAATGCCGGCGCCACCGCCAGTTCCGGCAGCGAGCTGTTCGTGGTGTCCGACCTGCGCCGCCTGCGCGTGTACGTGCAGGTGCCGCAGCGCCAGGTGGCCGCGATCCATCCCGGCAGCACGGCGCGCGTGAGCGTGCCGGAACGTCCGGGCAGCGCTTACCAGGCCAGGGTGGAATCGCTGGCCCAGGCCATCAATGCCGGCTCCGGCACCATGCTGGTCCAGCTGGCGGTCGAGAATCCGAAAGGAGAACTGCTGCCGGGCGCCTTCGCCACCGTGCGCTTCGACCAGGCCGCAATGGCCGACGACGCGGTAGCGATTCCGCCGGGTGCGCTGATCATGGGCCGCCACGGCGCCCAGGTCGCGGTGCTGGATGCCGGCAACCGCGTGCGCATCAAGAATGTGACGATCGCGCGCGATTACGGCAATGTGATCCAGCTGGGGGAGGGGGTGAGCAAGGCCGACCGCATCATCGACAGCCCGCCGGATGGGCTGGCGGATGGCGACCAGGTGAAAGTGGCCGCCGCCGCACAGGCCCGCAAGGGTTGAGGGCAGGGTGGGCACACCGTGCCCACGTCACCTTGCTCAGCGCTTGGTGACCCGCCAGACCACGTTACCCACGTCGTCCGCGATCAGCAGGGCACCGTCCGCATCCTGCGCCATGCCGACCGGCGCACCGAACAGCTGCTTCTCGTCGGCCGAGTGGAAGCCGGTCACGATCGACTGGGCCGGTCCGCTGGGCATGCCGTTCGCGAAGGGCACGAAGATCACCTGGTAGCCGCTCAGCGGCGTGCGGTCCCAGCTGCCGTGCTCGGCAACGAAGGCGCCGCCCTTATATTGCGGGAACATATTCCCCGTGTAGAACCACAGGCCCAGTGCGGCAACGTGGGAGCCCAGCGCGTAGTCCGGCTTGATGGCCTTCGCGACCAGGTCCGGGCGCTGCGGCTGGACGCGGCGGTCGACGTTCTGGCCGTAGTAGCTGTAGGGCCAGCCATAGAAGCCTTTTTCCTTCACCGAGGTCAGGTAGTCCGGCACCAGGTCGGCGCCGATTTCATCCCGCTCGTTCGCGATGGCCCACAGCTTCCCGCTCTGCGGTTCCCATCCCAGGCCGGTCGGATTGCGGATGCCCGACGCGTAGACGCGGCTGGCGCCGGTCGCGGCATCGACTTCCAGCACGGCGGCGCGCCGGTACTCCACTTCCAGGCCGTTTTCCGTGATGTTGCTGTTGGAGCCGCTGCCGACGTAGAGATGCTTGCCGTCGGGGCTCGCCAGCAGTGCCTTGGTCCAGTGGTGATTGACGGTGCTGGGCAGGTCGCCGAGCTCGACGCCGGGGTCGGACATCTTCGTCTCGCCCGGGGTGTAGCGATACTTCATGATGTTGCCGGTGTTGGCGACATACAGGGTGTCGCCGACCAGCTGGATGCCGAAGGGCGAGTGCAGCTTTTCGATATACACGAACTTGTCCCACTCGCCGCTGCCGCCGGGCTTCCTGCGCAGCAGGGTGATGCGGTTGCCGCCCTTGCCGCCCTTGCCGGAATTATTCTTGACCTTGCCGGCAATCACCTGTTTCGGCGTGGTCACGGCTTCCTCGCCCGGACCGTTGGCTTCCACGACCAGCACGTCGCCGTTCGGCAGCACCAGCAGCTGGCGCGGGTGCAGCAGGCCGGAGGCGATCTTTTCGATCTGCAGGCCGGCGATGACTTGCGGCTTGGCGTCGCCCTTCCAGCCGACGCCGTCGGGCACCTGCATCGGCGGCACCAGGAAGTCCTTGGGTTTGGGCATTTGCGGGTTGCCGCCCACCTGCTGGGAAATATTCAGCTGGGCCTTCTCGCCGCAGGCACTCAGCACCAGCGTCATCACGGCCGCCATGCCCAGGCTCAGCCGCCATCCGTGTTTACGCTTGTCCATGGCTGACCTCCTCGTAGACGACGTAGTCGGCAGCCAGCACGATCCGGCCGATCACCATGGCCAGCACCGTCAGCACGGACAGCCAGACACCGGCCGGCATCGTGGCATAGGCATCGCGGCTGTGCACGAAAGCATTGAACAGGGCAGCGACGATGGCGATGACCTGCAGCCAGAAATTGATGGCCAGGTTACGCGTCCGGATGCGGCGCTTGCCGAACCAAGTGCGGCCGAGATTGATGAGCTGGGGAATGATGGCGAACAGCAGGCCGATGCTGATCAGCCAGGCTGCGGCTTTTACCCACAGCACGGTGTAGGTATTTGAATAGAGGATGTCGAAGATGAGCGCGCCCACGAAGAAGCCGAAGGGTATGGGGTCGAGTACATCGAATATCGCCGATGTGATGCTGAATCGGGATGTGTGTGTTTCTGTTTTCATGTTGCTGCCTCTCTGGATGTGAACAAATGTGTTGTGACATTAGCATGGATATGGAACAACACGTCGCATGACTGGATCGCTGTCGGCGCAGCAAAATTTGCATGAGCTTCCTCGAAAAGCTTCGTTGTCGATGCAATCATGCGGGCATAAGCTGGACGCATCCCGACTCATCCGAAAGCCGCCATGTCCGCCGTACTCAAAGAAGTCTCCGACACCCGCCAGCACTTCGTCATCAAGGCCTTCGGCGCCCCGCTGGGCGCCGAGGTGCTCGGCCTCGACCTGTCCCGGCCCCTGTCGAACGAGGACTTCGCGCGCCTGCACCGCGCCCACCTCGAGCACCACGTGCTGGTGTTCCGCCACCAGTACATCACGCCCGGCCAGCAGGTGGCCTTCAGCCGCCGTTTCGGTCCGCTGCAGATCCACGTGCTGCGCCAGTTCCAGCTGCCGTCGGATCCCGAAGTCCTGATCGTCTCGAACATCCGCGAGAACGGCCAGCCGATCGGCCTGGGCGATGCCGGCCACTTCTGGCATTCCGACCTGTCGTACAAGGAGAAACCGAGCCTCGGTTCGATGCTGCACGCCCAGGAACTGCCGCTCGAGGGCGGCGATACCCTGTTCGCCAACCAGCACACGGCCTGGGAAAGCCTGCCCGAGCACCTGAAGCGCGCCGTCGCCGGCCTGAAGGCCGAGCACAGCTACCTGAACCGCTATGCCGACCTGCAGAAGCGTAATCCCTGGCGCCCGAACCTGACCCAGGCCCAGATCGACGAAGTCAAGCCGGTCGTGCATCCGGTGGTGCGCACCCATCCCGAGACCGGGCGCAAGGCGCTGTTCGTCAGCGAGCATTTCACGACCCGCATCGTCGGCCTGCCCGACGACGAGAGCCGGGCGCTGCTGGACGAGCTGTTCGACCGCAGCACCCGCCCCGAGCACATCTACCGCCACCAGTGGCAGCCGCAGGACATGGTGTTCTGGGATAACCGCTCGCTGATGCACCTGGCGGCCGGCTGCCCCGACGACCAGCGCCGCAAGCTTTACCGCACCACCATCGAAGGCGACGTCCCCTTCTGAACCATCACAAGAAAACCACCATGCGCACCCCATTCCGCACCCCGTTTCGTTACGTATCGACGTTCGCCACCGGCCTGGCCCTGTCGGCGCTGGCCCTGTCCACCGTCCTCGCCACCCCGGCCCGCGCCGAGGGCCAGCTGCGCATCGCCCAGCAGTTCGGCCTCGTCTACCTGCTGCTGAACGTGGCCGAAGACCAGAAGCTGATCGAGAAGCACGCCAGGCTGCAGGGCGTGCCCGTCAAGGTCGAGTATGTCCAGCTGTCGGGCGGGAATGCCGTCAACGATGCCCTGTTGTCCGGCTCCATCGACGTGGCCGGCGCCGGCGTCGGCCCGCTGCTGACGATCTGGGACCGCACCGCCGGCCGCCAGAACGTGCGCGGCATCGCCTCCCTCGGCAACTTTCCCTACTACCTGGTCACCACCAACCCGAACGTGAAGACCATCGCCGACTTCAGCGACAAGGACCGCATCGCGCTGCCGGCGGTGTCGGTGTCGGTGCAGGCGCGGATCCTGCAGATGGCGGCGGCGAAGCGCTGGGGCACGGCGGAATTCGCGCGCCTCGACCGCCTGACGCAATCGGTGCCGCATCCGGATGCCGCGGCCGCGCTGATCGCCGGCCAGACGGAGCTGAACAGCCACTTCGGCAATCCGCCTTTCCAGGAACAGGAACTGGCCGGCAATCCGAAAGCCCACATCGTCCTGAATTCCTATGAGGTGCTGGGCGGCCCGGCGTCGTCCACGGTGCTCTACGCCACCGAAAAATGGGTGAAGGAAAACCCGAAGACCTACCGCGCCTTCATCGATGCGCTGAACGAGGCGGCCCAGCTGGTCGGCGCCAACCGCGAGCTGGCCGCCGACGCCTACCTGCGCGTGACCAGGGCCAGGGCCGACCGCGCTTTTCTCCTGAAGGTGATCGGTAATCCGCAGATCCAGTTCAAGGTGGCGCCGCAGAACACCCTGGGCCTCGCCCGGTTCCTGCACCAGGCCGGCGCGATCAGGAAGCAGCCGGCGTCGTGGCGCGACTACTTCTTCGAGCATCCGGCGCTGGCGTCGGGCAGCTGAAGGGGAGGGCGCGGCATGAACATCTATCCTTTCCAGGCGCCGGCACCCCTGTTGCAGGCCCAGGACCTGAGCATCGACTACACCAGCGGCGGCGCCCGCGTGCGCGCCACCCACGAGGTCTGCTTCGACGTCCACGAAGGCGACCGCTTCGTGCTGCTGGGGCCTTCCGGCTGCGGCAAGTCGACCCTGCTGAAGGCCGCCGCCGGCTTCGTCCGGCCGACGTCCGGCGGCCTGCTGCTGCGCGGCCGGCGCATCGTCGGGCCCGGGCGCGACCGCATCGTCGTGTTCCAGGAATTCGACCAGCTGCCGCCGTGGAAGACGGTCAGGCAGAACGTGATGTTCCCCTTGCTGGCCGGCGGCGTGAAGCGCAAGGAGGCCGAGGCGCGCGCCCTGCACTGGATCGGGAAGGTCGGGCTGGCGCGCTTTGCCGACAGCTATCCGCACACCCTGTCGGGCGGGATGAAGGCGAGGGTGGCGATCGCCCGTGCGCTGGCGATGCAGCCCGACATCCTGCTGATGGACGAACCCTTCGCGGCGCTGGACGCGCTGACCCGCCGCCGCATGCAGGAAGAGCTGCAGACGCTGTGGGAAGAAGCCCGCTTCACCATGCTGTTCGTCACCCATTCGATCGAGGAAGCGCTGGTGGTCGGCAACCGCATCCTGCTGCTGTCGCCGCATCCGGGCCGGGTGCGGGCCGAAATCAACAGCCACCAGTTCAGCCTCGCCAGCAGCGGCAGCGCCGAATTCCAGGCCGCGGCCCAGCGCATCCACCGCCTGCTGTTCGGCGAACAGAGCCTTGATCCGTCCCGGCCCGACGAGGACGTCACCGTGGCCGTGCCGGCCCTGGCGGTGCGCTCATGAACGCCGGCGTCGAACCGCCGGTGCGGCCGGAATACGAGCTGCCGCTGCTGCCACCGCCGCCGCTCGAGGCGGCAGCGCGGCCCGCCACGGCCCGCGAACGCCTGGGCCGGACCCTGCTGCAAGCCGGCTGGCTGCGCAAGGCCGTGCTGCTGGCCTTGCTGGCCGCGCTGTGGGAATGGGCGGCCCACGTGGCCGGCAACGACCTGCTGCTGCCGGGTTTCCTGCAGACCGCGCGCGCGTTCGTGGACGGCGTGGTGTCGGGCGAGCTGCCACGCTACGTGGGGGTGTCGCTGGGCGTGCTGCTGCAGGGCTACCTGGCCGGCGTGGCGGGTGCCTTCCTGCTGACGTCCGTGGCGATGAGCAGCCGCATCGGCCGCGACCTGCTGGAGACCCTGACCGCCATGTTCAACCCGCTGCCGGCGATCGCCTTGCTGCCGCTGGCCCTGCTGTGGTTCGGGCTGGGCAAGGGCAGCCTGGTGTTCGTGCTGGTGCACTCCGTGATGTGGCCGCTGTCGCTGAATGCCTACGCCGGCTTCCGTGCGGTGCCGCAGACCCTGCGCATGGCCGGCCGCAACTACGGCCTGGGCGGGCTCCGGATCGTCACCCAGATCCTGGTGCCGGCGGCGCTGCCGGCCATCCTGTCCGGCCTGAAGATCGGCTGGGCCTTCGCCTGGCGCACCCTGATCGCGGCCGAGCTGGTGTTCGGCACCACCTCGGGCAAGGGTGGCCTCGGCTGGTACATTTTCCAGAGCCGCAACGAGCTGTTCACCGACAAGGTGTTTGCCGGACTCGCCACCGTGATCGTGATCGGCCTGCTGTTCGAACATATCGTGTTCAACGCGGTGGAACGCCTGACGGTCAGGCGCTGGGGCATGCAGGGCTGAATGTGTTAATTTGAAGACATGTTCTTGTCGAGGTGACGGCGAAAAGTTAAAATTGACGAAATTGCCGTTTGCATTCTTCCTGAAGCGGCCCCTGCTTGATGTATCCTCCGCAACATGAGCCCTTCGCCGACCAGCCAGCCCGTCAACACCATCGCCCAGCATACGCCCGCCCTCGCCACCGAATCCGCGCTCGAACAGGCCAAGATCAGCCGCCCCTACCGCGAGCTGCTGCGCCTGTTCGAGCAGGCGCCCGGCTTCGTCTGCTTCTTCCGCGGGCCGGAGCATGTGTACGAGCTGCAGAACCATGCCCACCACCGACTGGCCGGCTTCAAGGACATCATCGGCAAGCCGGTCAGGGTGGCGCTGCCCGAACTCGAGGGCCAGCAGTTCTTCGAGCTGCTCGACCAGGTGTTCGCCAGCGGCCAGGCCTTCGTCGGCACCGCGCTGCCGCTGGGCGTGATTCCCGCCGGCGGCGGCGAGGCGACCCTGCGCTACATCGACTTCGTCTACCAGCCCATCGTCGACGACGGCGGCACCGTGGTCGGCATCTTCTCGCAGGGGAATGACGTGACCGAGCGGGTGCTGGCCGAAGAAGGCTTGCGCCGCAAGCAGGAAGAACTCGAGCGCATGGTGGAGCAGCGCACCGCGGCCCTGGCCGAAGCCCACGCCGCCCTCAAGCTGGCCAACGAACTGCAGGGCGACAAGATGCACCTGCAGCGCCTGTTCGAGCAGGCGCCCGGCTTCATTTGCGTACTGCGCGGGCCCCAGCATGTGTACGAACTGGCGAATGCCGCCTACCGCAGCCTCACCGGCGGCCGCGAACTGATCGGCAAGACCATTCGCGCGGCCCTGCCTGAAGTGGTGGCCCAGGGCTTCGGCGACCTCCTCGACCAGGTCTACCGCAGCGGCAAGCCCTTCATCGGGCGTTCGGTGCCGGTGGTGCTGGACAACGGCCGGGACGGCGGCAGCGAGACCCGCCACCTGGACTTCATCTACCAGCCGGTGCTGGATCCGATGGGCGCCGTGATCGGCATCTTCGTGCAGGGCAGCGACGTCAGCGAGCAAAAACTGGCGCAGGACGAACTGGCGCGGCACCAGCTCGAACTGGAGTCCCTGGTCAGCGCCCGCACCGAGGAGCTGTCCGCGGCCCAGCATGCGCTGCAGCGCTCGCAAAAGCTGGAAGCGATCGGCAAGCTGACCGGCGGCGTGGCACATGACTTCAACAATATCCTGCAGGTGGTCGGCGGCAACCTCGAACTGCTGCAGCGCCGCCTGCCGGACGGCGAGGGCCGGCAGTTGCTCGGCTCAGCCCTGCAGGCGGTGGAGCGGGGCGGCAAGCTGTCCGCGCAGCTGCTGGCCTTCGCCCGCCGCCAGCCGCTGCAGCCGGTGGTGGTGAATCCCGGCCGCATCGTCGGCGGCATGGACGACCTGCTGCGGCGCGCGCTGGGCGAAACCATCCAGATCGAGACCGTGCGCGGCGGCGGCCTGTGGAATACGGTGGTCGACCCCAACCAGCTCGAGAACGTGATCCTCAACCTGGCGATCAATGCGCGCGACGCCATGCCGGGCGGCGGCCGCCTCACCATCGAGATCGGCAACGCCCTGCTGGACGATTCCTACGTGGCGGCCGAGCCGGACACGACGCCCGGCCAGTACGTGATGATCGCGGTGTCCGATACCGGCAGCGGCATGGGCCGCGACGTGCTGGAGCGCGCCTGCGAACCCTTCTTCACGACCAAGCCGGAAGGCGTCGGCACCGGCCTCGGCCTGTCGATGGCCTACGGCTTCGTCAAGCAGACCGGCGGCCACTTCAAGATCTACAGCGAGCCCGGTGAAGGCACCACGGTGAAGATGTACTTCCCGCGCAGCTTCGAGGCCGAGAACACGGCCACCCGCCTGACCGGCGGCCCGGTGGAAGGCGGCAGCGAGACCGTGCTGGTGGTCGAGGACGATCCGGCGGTGCAGCGCACCGTGGTCGAGATGCTCGGCAGCCTGGGCTACAGCGTGCTGAAGGCCGACAACGCCACCGCCGCGCTGTGCATCGTCAAGAGCGGCATGCCGATCGACCTGCTGTTCACCGACGTCGTGATGCCCGGCCCGCTGCGCAGCCCCGAGCTGGCGCGCCAGGCCAAGGAACTGCTGCCCGGCCTGGCGGTGCTGTTCACCTCCGGCTATACGCAGAACGCGATCGTGCACGGCGGCCGCCTCGATCCCGGCGTCGAGCTGCTGTCCAAGCCCTACGGCCGCGAGCAGTTGGCGCGCAAGGTACGCCACCTGCTGGCCAACCGCGCCATCCCGGCGGCGCCGGCACCCGGCAGCGTGACGCCGTCCGCGGCGCGGCGCCGGATCCTGGTGGCGGAAGACAATCCGGACCTGATGCGGACCACCTGCAGCCTGTTCGACGCCCTCGGCCACGACGTCAAGGGCGCCGGCACCTTCGCCGCCGCCGCCGGCCTGCTGGAGGAGAGCCGCTTCGACCTGCTGTTTACCGACATCGACCTGGCCGGCGAATCCGGGGTCGAGCTGGCGCGCCTGGCGGTGCAGCGGCAACCGGCGCTGCGGGTGGCGTTCGCCTCAGGCTACGGCGCGCCGGACCGCGACGAGGTCGGCTTCCCGTTCTGGATCGTCGCCAAGCCCTACCGGCTGGAAGACCTCGAGGGCGTGCTGGAGCGGCTGGACTGAGGCCCGGCCTGGCGGCGCCGATGGTATGATGGCGGCATGACGTTTCTGAATGTTCCCTACGCGGAAAAAGACCAGGCCCGCGAACTCGGCGCACGCTGGAATCCCAGCCGCAAGCGCTGGTATGTGCCGCCCGGCGTCGCCCTCGACGCCTTCGCCCGCTGGATGCCGAAGGAGGGCGAGCCGCCATCCGACCGCGATGCCCGCGCCGCCAAGCTGGTGACCGGCAGCCGCTATGTCGAGGTCGACCACGCCTGCAATCCCTTCGAGCCCTGCGCCCAGTGCGCGCCGCTGCTGGCGGAAAAGGGCTGGACCGCCGCCCGCGAAGACGTGCTGAAGGCGCTCAGGGCGCTGGCGCCGCGCTAGCTTTTCGCCGCGGGCGCTTCGCCCAGCGCCGCCAGCAGGGCCTCGAGGTCGACCGGCTTGACGAAGTGGCGGTCGAATCCGGCCGCCTTCGACAGCACCTTGTCGTGGGCCTGGCCGTAGCCGGTCAGCGCCAGGTACACCGCACGGCGCTCGTGCGGCTTCTGTTCCGCCATCGCGCGCAGGCGCCGCGCCAGCGCATAACCGTCGATGTCCGGCAGGCCGATGTCGAGGATGAAGACCTGGGGCCAGTCCTGTTCCGCCAGCGCCAGCGCGACCTGTGGTTCGTGCGCGACCGCGACCTGGTGGCCGAGGGCGTGCAGGATCTCGGCCAGGGACTGGGCGGCATCGTGATTGTCGTCGACGATCAGGATCGACAGGCCGGGCAGCTCCTCCGGCGCCACCGTGCGGCCGTCGCCGGCTGCGCGATTGCGTCCCGCCTCCGCCAGCGGCAGCACGATGCGAAACAGGCTGCCCTGGCCGGCGCCCGCGCTGTCGGCCTCGACGCTGCCGCCATGCAGGCCGACCAGGCTTTTCACCAGCGCCAGGCCCAGGCCCAGCCCGCCCTGGGCGCGGTCGGGCGTGCGTTCGGCCTGGGTGAAGAGGTCGAACACCTGGGGCAGGAGCTCGGGCCCGATGCCGATGCCGTTGTCGCGCACCGAGATCGTCGCGCTGCCTTCGCCGACTTCCAGCGACAGTGCAATCGCGCCGCCCTGGGGCGTGTACTTGGCGGCGTTGTTGAGCAGGTTCGCCACCACCTGCACCAGGCGGATGCGGTCGCCGTCGACCCAGGCCGGGTCGGCGTCCATGGCCTGGTCGAGGCGGTGGCGGCGCGCTTCGACCAGCGGGCGCGCCTGCTCGACCGCGCTGGCGACGACCGCCTTCAGGTCGACCCGGTCGCGCTGCAGCTCGACCAGGCCGCGGGTGACACGCGAGACGTCCAGCAGGTCGTCCACCAGGCCGGTCAGGTGGCGGACCTGGCGGATGATGATCTCGCTCGACTGGCGTACCCGCTTCTCGTCGGCCGCGGCGCGCACCAGCAGCTGGGCGGCGCTGCTGATCGGCGCCAGCGGATTGCGCAGCTCGTGCGCCAGCATGGCCAGGAATTCGTCCTTGCGGCGCGCCGCCGCCTTCAGTTCTTCCTCGTTGCGCTTCTTGTCGTCGATGTCGGCCAGGGCGCCCATCCAGCGCACGATGGCGCCGTCCTCGCCGGTGACCGGCAAGGCGCGGTTCAGCACCCAGCGCCATGCCCCGCTGTGGTGGTAGAGGCGGTGCTCGACCTCGTAGGGCGATCCCGCCGCCAGGCTGCGCGCCCAGGCTTCCTGCAGGCCGGGCAGGTCGTCGGGATGGACGATCCTGCCCCAGCCATGGCCGGCCAGTTCTTCCTCGGGCATGCCGGTGAACTCGCGCCAGCGCATGTTCAGGTAGTCGTTGGTGCCGCTGGCGTCGGCCGACCAGACCAGCTGCGGAATCAGGTCGGCGATCGAACGGAACCTTGCTTCGCTGTCCTTCATCGCGCGCTCGGCCGCGATCCGCGCCGTGATGTCGAGGTTGGCGGCCACCGCGCCGACGATCTCGTCGTGTTCGTTGCGGATGGCGGCGGTGCGAATCAGGATCGTGCGCCGGGTGCCGGGCGCACCGAACGGTTCGATCTCGGCGATGCCGCCGTTGACGTCCTCGCCGCGCAGCGCGCCCGAGATCGGCCACTCGTCGGGGTGGATGCGCTGGCCGGCGCGCGGATCGCCGGCCGGCCACCAGCCTTTCCACTCGGCGTAGCCTTCGGTTTCGCCGGGCGCCGGATGGCTGCCCCAGATTTCGCGGTTGGTGGCATTTGCCGCCATCAGGTTGCCGGCGGCGTCGACGTAGACTATGCCGACCGGGGCGGCATCCAGCAGCACGTCCAGGCGGCGCCGGTTCTCCAGTTCGCGCAGCAGCGCCTGCGAGGCGACCCGCTCGCTCTCGTCGCGCGCCAGCTCGGCCTTCTTGCGCTCGGTGATGTCGACCGCGACGCCGGCGAAGCGGCGCCTGCCCGTGACGGGGTCGCGGAAGACCTTGCCGCGCGCGTTGACCCAGACCTCCGGCCGCGACAGCTGAGGAATGCGGTAGTCGATGTTGTACAAGGTGTCGGTGGCGATCGCGTGCTCGATCGCGGCGACCACGCGCGGGCGGTCGTCCGGATGGATCATGTCGGTGAAGCGTTCGAGCTCGGTGCCGGCGCGCGCCAGCGACGCATCGACCTGGAACAGGCGGGCGAACTGCTCGTCGACGAAGGTGGCGCCGGTATCGAGTTCATACGCCCAGGTGCCGATATTCCCCGAGGCCTCGATGCTGAGGGCGTAGCGCTCCTCGGCTTCCTTGTGGCGCGCCAGCGCCAGCACCTTGTCGGTGACTTCGACCACGGTACATAGCAGCCCGCGCACCACGCCGGTGTCGTCGCGCAGGGGACTGTAAGAGAAGGTGAACCAGGCCAGTTCGGGGTAGCCCTTGCGTTCCACCGTCAGCTTGAAATTTTCGAAGAACAGGGCCTCGCCGTGCAGCACGCGGCGCGCCAGCGGCGCCATGGTGTCCCAGACTTCGGACCACAGCCGGGGCAGCGGGGTACCGATCGCGCCTTCGAGCTTGTTGCCCAGCAGGGGCGCATAGGCGTCGTTGTGGAAGACGAAGAACTCCTCGCCCCAGGCCAGGAAGGTCGGGAAGGAGGAGCCCAGCACCATCCCGAGCGACATGCGCAGCGAGGCCGGCCAGCCCTCGATCGGTCCGAGCGGATGCGCGTGCCAGTCGCGTGCAAGGGTGCGCGCACCGGCGTCGCCGCCGTTGGCGAGGAAAGCATCGCGGTGATTCATCGTGGACGGATCCGGTGGAGTCAAACGCAGGATTGTACCGAAGTATCGCGGGCACCGTCCGCACGCCTCGGCCGCCCGGCGCGGCAAGGACTTGAAGATGCTTCAGGGCAGGTTTTTCTATGGGAAATGTCGGAATTCGGCGTGCATCGATTTGGTGCAAATCCCTCCGGGCCGAACAGTGTGCGGTGCGGAGCGGGAATCGACTTAAGATGGCGACGCGAATCTCCAGAAAGGAAGCCAGCATGAACGAGCATGTCAGGATTGAGGGCGCCGGCATCGACAGCGGGCGGCGCGAATTGCTGATCGCGGGCGCGCTGTCGGCCACCGCGGCCGCGCTGCCGGGCGGCGCCGCTGCCCAGGCGCCGGGCGCGACGAAGACCGCGGAGGCATCGACCCCGGCGCCGGTACTCTCGAAAGTCGCGCTGCGCGTCAACGGCCAGCGCTACGAGCAGGACGTCGACACGCGCACCACCTTGCTCGACCTGCTGCGCGAGCACCTGCGGCTGACCGGCACCAAGAAGGGCTGCGACCAGGGCCAGTGCGGCGCCTGCACCGTGATCGCGGATGGCCGCCGCATCAATTCCTGCCTGAGCCTGGCGCTGATGCACGAGGGCGCCGAGATCGTCACCATCGAAGGACTGGGCAAGCCCGGTCAACTGCACCCGCTGCAGGCGGCCTTCGTGAAGCACGACGGCTACCAGTGCGGCTACTGCACCCCCGGCCAGATCTGCTCGGCCACGGCGATGCTGGACGAGGTGAAGCAGGGCATCCCCAGCCACGCCACGGCCGACCTGAATGCGCGCCCGCTGCTGTCGCCGATGGAGATGCGCGAGCGGATGAGCGGCAATATCTGCCGCTGCGGCGCCTACTCCAACATCATCGAGGCGATTTCGGAAGTCGCCGGCGTGGAGGCCAGGGCATGAGGGCCTTCACCTACCAGCGCGTGCGCACACCGGCCGAGGCAGCGCAGGCCGCCGCCACCACCCCGGGCGCGCGCTTCATCGCCGGCGGCACCAACCTGCTCGACCTGATGAAGCTGGAGATCGAGACCCCGGTCCACCTGATCGACGTGAACGGTGCCGGCATGGACCGTATCGAGGCGACCGGCGACGGCGGCCTGCGCGTCGGCGCCCTGGTGCGCAACACCGACCTGGCGGCCGATCCGCGCGTGCGGCGCGACTACGCCGTGCTGTCGCGGGCCCTGCTGGCCGGCGCGTCGCCGCAGCTGCGCAACAAGGCGACCACCGCCGGCAACCTGCTGCAGCGCACCCGCTGCCCGTATTTCTACGACACGGCCCAGCCCTGCAACAAGCGCCAGCCGGGCAGCGGCTGTTCGGCGATCGGCGGCTTCAACCGTCATCACGCGATCGTCGGCACCAGCGAAGCCTGCATCGCCACCCATCCGAGCGATATGGCGGTGGCGATGCGGCTGCTGGATGCGCAGGTCGAGACGGTGCGCGCGGACGGCGCCAGGCGCGTGATCCCGATCGCGGACTTCCACCGGCTGCCGGGCGACACGCCGCACATCGAGCACGTGCTGGCGCCGGGCGAACTGATCACCGCGGTGAGCTTGCCGAAGCCGCTGGGCGGGCGCCACTTCTACCAGAAGGTGCGCGACCGCTCCTCGTATGCCTTCGCGCTGGTGTCGGTGGCCGCGGTGGTGCAGGCGGACGGCAGCGGCAGGGTGGCGCTGGGCGGCGTGGCCCACAGGCCCTGGCGCATCCCCGGCGCCGAACAGCAGCTTGCGCGTGGCGGCCGGGCGGTGACGGAACAACTGCTGGCCGGCGCCCGCACCAGCCAGGACAACGCATTCAAGGTGCCCCTCGTGCAGCGCACGATCGACGGGGTCCTGCTCGAAGCAAGGAGGGCTTGAGGCATGAAATTCACGACGCCAGCCGGGACCAATCCGATCGACCGCCTGCGGGTGGTCGGCCGCCCGACCGAGCGCATCGATGGTCCGCTGAAGACCACCGGCACCGCGCCCTATGCCTATGAGCAGAACAAGGCGATCCCGGATGCCGCCTACGGCTATGTGGTGGGCGCCGGCATCGCCAAGGGCCGCATCGTGGCCATGGACCTGTCGGCGGCGAAGCGGGCGCCGGGCGTGATCGCCATCGTCACGGCGGAGAACGCCGGCAAGCTGGGCAAGGGCAAGTACRACACCGCGAACCTGCTGGGCGGGCCGGAGATCGAACACTACCACCAGGCGGTGGCGCTGGTGGTGGCCGAAACCTTCGAGCAGGCGCGCGCCGCCGCCGGCCTGGTGAAGGTGGAGTATGCGAAGGCCAGGGGCGAGTACGATCTCGCCAGGGCCAAGGACGGCGCCGGCCTGGCGAAGAAGGAAGAGAAGCCAGAGACCCGCACCGGCGACTTCAAGGGCGCCTGGGCCGCGGCCCCGGTCAAGCTGGACGCCATTTACACCACGCCCGACCAGTCGCACGCGATGATGGAGCCGCATGCCTCGATCGCGCGCTGGGAGGGCGACAAGTTGACCATCTTCACCTCGAACCAGATGGTCAACTGGGGCATGAAGGACATGGCGAAAACCCTCGGCATCCGCGAGGAGAACGTGCACCTGGTCTCGCCGTATGTGGGCGGCGGTTTCGGCGGCAAGCTGTTCCTGCGCTCGGAAGCCCTGCTGGCGGCGCTCGGCGCGAGGGCGGCGAAGCGGCCGGTGAAGGTGACCCTGCAGCGCGCCATCATGTTCAACAATACGACCCACCGGCCGGGCACCATCCAGCGCATCCGCATCGGCTGCACGCGCGAAGGGCGCATCACCGCCATCGCCCACGAGAGCTGGTCGGGCGACCTGCCGGGCGGGAAGCCGGAAACCGCGGTCCAGCAGACCCGCCTGCTGTATGCGGGTCCGAACCGCTACACGGCCTTGCGCCTGGCGACCCTGGACCTGCCGGAAGCGAATGCGATGCGCGCGCCGGGCGAGGCGCCGGGCATGATGGCGCTCGAGATCGCGATCGACGAGATGGCGGAAAAGCTGAAGATGGATCCGGTGACCTTCAGGATCATCAACGACACCAAGGTCGATCCGGAAAAGCGCGAGCGCAGATTCTCGCAGCGGCGCCTGGTCGACTGCCTGCGCCAGGGCGCGGAGCGCTTCGGCTGGAACAAGCGCAATCCGGTGCCGGGCCAGGTCCGCGACGGCCGCTGGCTGGTCGGCCATGGCATGGCCGCCGCCTTCCGCAACAACCTGGTGATGCGTTCGGCGGCGCGGGTACGCCTGGAGCGCGACGGCCAGGTGACCGTGGAGACCGACATGACCGACATCGGCACCGGCAGCTACACCATCATCGCCCAGACTGCGGCCGAGATGATGGGCCTGCCGCTGGAGCGGGTGGTGGTGCGGCTGGGCGACTCGAACTACCCGGTGTCCGCAGGTTCGGGCGGCCAGTGGGGCGGCAACAGCTCGACCGCCGGCGTCTACGCGGCCTGCGTGCGCCTGCGCGAGATGGTGGCGCAGAAGCTGGGGCTGGATCCGGCCGGGGCCGAATTCGCCGACGGCATGGTGTCGGCGGGTGGAAAGCGCTTCCCGCTGCGCCAGGCGGCCGAGGGCGGCGAGCTGAATGCCGAGGACAAGATGGAGTATGGTGAGCTCGACAAGAAGTACCAGCAATCCACCTTCGGCGCGCACTTCGTCGAAGTCGGGGTCGACGCCGTCACCGGCGAGACCCGGGTGCGGCGCATGCTGGCCGTGTGCGCGGCCGGCCGCATCCTGAATCCGAAGTCGGCGCGCAGCCAGGTGATCGGGGCGATGACGATGGGCGTGGGCGCGGCCCTGATGGAAGAGCTGGTGGTCGACCAGCGCATCGGTTGCTTCATCAACCACGACCTCGCCATGTACGAGGTGCCGGTGCATGCCGACATCCCGCACCAGGAAGTCGTCTTCCTCGACGAGACCGATCCGGTTTCCTCGCCGATGAAGGCCAAGGGCGTGGGCGAACTGGGGATCTGCGGGGTCGGCGCGGCGGTCGCGAATGCGATCTACAATGCCACCGGCGTGCGGGTTCGCGATTATCCTGTCACCCTCGACAAGCTGTTGCCGAAATTACCTTCCGTGGCGTAGCTGCAACCGGTCGAGCGAAGAATCGCGGTCCTGTGATTTTTGGAGAGCTTCTTGGTGGGAAGCGGTAGTAGTATGACGAGCGTCAACCTACCGGAGTCCAATGCCATGCTGACCGTCGAAACCCTGGAACGTCCCGAAGCGGCGCCCGACGAATGGCTGCGCCTGGGCGTGCGCATCGTCGTCACCGGACGTGGCGGCGAGAACGCCCAGGCCGTGCTGCAGCAGGTGCTGGCCCTGTTCTGGCCGGTGGCCGAACTCTACGATTTCTACACGACGCCCTATCCGCGCCTGCCGGATGCCACCGTGCTGCGCATCGCCTTCGACCTGCCGGCCGGCTATGAGGCCGGCGTGAGCGGCATCGTGCAATCGATCGGCGGCGCCGGCTGGACCGTCGATATCTACGAAGACGGCGAGCAGGCCGCCTGCTGGAAGCCGGAGCACGGCGCCGTGCGGCCGCTGTGCGACCATTTCCACTCGGCCGAGATCAACCTGATCCCGTCCTCCCACCTGGCGGAATTCCGCAAGTCTGCGGCGCCGCGCCTGCTCCAGTAAGCCGTTTCAGGCGAGACGTTCGGCCAGCGGCGGCGCCGGCAGGCAGCCCAGTCCCGCCAGCGTTGCCTCCACCGCCCGGTCCAGCGGCGTGTGCGGTTCCCTGCCCAGCACTGCCAGCAGCCTGGTATTGTCCATCCTGACCGGCTGCCGCCACAGGTAGCGCATTTCCAGCAGCTCGCGCATGGTGGCGTGGAAAGGCGCCGCGAGGCGCGCCAGCCACCAGGGGAAGGCGCTGATGCGCGGCCGCCGGCCGCCGGCACGCACGACGGCTCCCGCAATCGCATGCGCCATGCCGGTGCCGTCGGCATCCCAATGGCCGGCCATGTGAAAGGCCGCGAAAGGCGCCAGTTGCGCGCGCCGGTCGATCAGGGCGACCATCGCCGCGGCCACGTCCGGCAGATAGGCCCACTGGTGGCCGATGCCCGGCTGCGCCGGGTTCAGCACGCGCGTGACGGGCCGGCCTGGCCGGACCAGGCCTTGCGAGAACCAGTTGTTGGCCGCCTGCGGACCGAAATAGTCACCGGCGCGCAGCACCAGCGCCCGTCCGCCGCCGTCGCAGAATCCACGCAGCGCCGCTTCCATCCGGACCCGGATCGCGCCCTTGCGCGTCGCCGGATGCTGGAGCGCGTCTTCCTTCAGCAGCGGAAACGCGTCCTCACCGTAGTTGTAGACCGTCCCCGGCAGCACGACCAGCGCATTGCCCGCGAGCGCCGCGGCGATGGTATTGGCCAGCATGGGCAGCACCAGCTTGTCCCAGTCACGATAGCCCGGCGGGTTGACGGCGTGGACGATCACCGCGCAGCCGGCCGCGGCGCGCAGCACGTCCCCGGCGTCGAGCGCGTCGCCGCGGATCCAGTGCAGGCCATCGGCGCCCGGGCCTTCCCGTTCCAGGCCGCGTTTCAAGGCCTTGACCGTCCAGCCGGCCGTGCGCAGCTGGCGTGCCGCTTCGCCGCCGATGCCGCCGGTGGCACCCAGTACCAGTACCGTCTTGCTGTCCATATTTGCTCCCGATGTGGTGATGTGGTGAAGATGCCCACAGATTAGAGGAGGCGGTAGTCAAATGGAATTGCATAACTTGGTATGGCTGCTATACATTAATGTATGACTCCGACCATCGAATGGGAGCTTTACCGCTCCTTCCTCGGCGTGCTGCGGACCGGATCGCTGTCCGGCGCGGCGCGTCTTCTGGGCGTCGCCCAGCCGACCGTGGGCCGCCACATCGCCGCCCTCGAGGCGGCGCTGGGCCTCGTATTGTTCACCCGTTCGCAGACCGGCTTGCTGGCCAGCGACGCCGCCCTGGCCTTGCGTCCGTATGCCGAGGCGATGCAGAGCACGGCCGCGGCCCTGGAGCGGGCGGCCGCCAGCTTCGGCGACGGTGTGCGTGGCGTCGTGCGGGTGACCGCCAGCGAAGTGATCGGCGTCGAAGTCTTGCCGCCCATCCTGCAGCGCCTGCGCGAGCGCCATCCGGCGCTGAAGGTGGAACTGGCGCTGTCCAACGAGATGCAGGACCTGCTGCAGCGGGAAGCCGACATCGCCGTGCGCATGGCAGCGCCGCACCAGGAGCAGTTGGTGGCGCGGCGCATCGGCGCGATCGAACTGGGTCTGCACGCCAGTCCCGCCTACCTGGAGCGCCACGGCAGTCCGGCCAGCCTGGACGATCTCGCCCGCCATACGGTGATCGGTCCCGACACGATGAGTCCCTTCGTGCGCCAGGCCCTCGCGCGGCTGCCGGGGATCGGGCGCGAGCTGTTCGCGCTGCGCACCGACAGCGACCTGGCCCAGCTGGCGCTGATTCGCGCCGGGGCCGGCATCGGCATCTGCCAGGCGCCGCTGGCGAGGCGCACGCCCTCGCTGGTGCGGCTGTTGCCGGACGCGCTGGCGCTGCCGCTGGACACCTGGGTGGCGATGCACGAGGATTTGCGCGGCAGTCCACGCTGCAAGGCGGTCTTCGACGCGCTGGTCGAAGGCCTGTTGGCGTATGTTGGGCGCGATTAAGCATCAGGAGGAGACGCCGATGAGCTACCAGACCACCCTCGAATTCCAGACCCCTGGGCGCGGCACGCGCGACATCAGCGCCGCCGTCGCCGACGCCGTGGCCGCATCCGGACTGCGCTGCGGCCTGGTCCATGTGTTCGTGCAGCACACCAGCTGTTCGCTGACGATCACGGAAAACGCCGATGCCGACGTGCGCCGCGACCTCGAGACCGTGATGGCGCGCCTGGCGCCCGACGGCGACCCGGCTTACCGCCACGATGCCGAAGGCCCGGACGACATGGCGGCGCACGCGCGCAGCATGCTGAGCGATACCGGCCTCGTGGTGCCGGTCGGCGATGGCCGGCTGCTGCTGGGCCCCTGGCAGGGCATCTACCTGTGGGAGCACCGGACCGCGCCGCATCGGCGCCGGGTGGTGGTGACCGTGCTGGGCAGCTGAGTTATAGTTGAGGCAATGTATCCGGTGGAGAGGTGGATGAGGTGGACTTCAGTGTCCTCGGCGGCCGATGGCCATGGCAACGAGGATCATGTGGCGGTATTCGAGCAGGACGGGGTGACCGACATCGTGGTGCTGGACGGTGCCAGTTCGGTAGCGCAGCAAAACTACATCGACAGGGAGATCGGCGACGTCGCCTGGTTCGTGCGCCGCTTCAGCGCGGCCTTCGGCAGGACCCTGGCCGGCCGTGGCTCGCAGGAGCAGGTGGTGCGCGCGGCGCTGGACGAGGTCCGCGCCGAGTTTCATGCGCGTACCGACGGCGTGGCGGTGCCGGTGTATGCCTGGCCGGTCGCGGCCATGACCTGGATCCGCATCATGCCGGCACGCGGCGGCTCCGAACTGATCCTCTACTGCCTGGGCGACTGCAAGACCTTGCTGCTGCGACCGGACGGCGGCGTACAGGACCTCGACCCTTATGCGAACCCGCAGGAAGCGCTGGTCAAGGAGGCCGTCGCCGCCCTGGCGCGCGAGGGCGTGCTGGACCCGGCGGCGCGGCGCGAGCGCCTGTTGCCCATGCTCAGGCGCCGCCGCGAGGAGCAGAACACGGCCTTGCAGCCGCCCGGGCTGTGCCTGGAGCCGGCCGGACCGTTTGCCGCGCGCCGCCATGCGCTGCGCGCCGAACCGGGGTCCATGCTGCTGGCCATGACGGACGGCTTCTACCGCCTGTCCGACAGCTATGCGCTGTACACCGACGCCGGCCTGGCCCGCGCCTGCGCGCGCGACGGACTGGAGACGCTGCTGGCCGAACTGCGTGCCCACGAGCGGACCGGCGGCGCCGGCACCGGGCTGGCGGTCAAGCAGGCCGACGACGCCTCGGCCGTGGCCTGGCATTGCTGATCGTCTTTTCAAAGAGGAGGAAGCCCATGAGCGAAGCAAGGCAGAAGGAACTGATCGAACGCTACCTGGCGGCGTATAACGCCTTCGACATCGAGGCCATGCTGGCCCAGCTCGAACCAGGCATTCGCTTCGAGAATTTTGCGGGCGGCCAGCTCACCGCCGAGAGCAGCGGCATCGAGGCCTTCCGCCAGCTCGCCGAGCAGTCGAAAGGCCTGTTTTCGGAGCGCGAACAGCGTGTGACCGGCCTGGCCCGCGAGGGCGAACTGCTGGTGGCGGAGATCGCCTGGCGCGGCCGGCTGGCGGCCGACGTCCCCGGCGGTCCACCGGCCGGCACCCTGCTCGAAATGAAGGGCCGCTCCGAGTTCGCCTTCGGCCCGGCAGGGATCCTGAAGATCGTCGACCGCAGCTGAGCCGCGCGGCTTGCGCTTGCTTCGGTGACCGAATCAACGCGAACACAGCCTCAGGAAGCCTTCCGGCGCAGCATGATTGGAGGCAAGGCTCCGTTGAACGATCCTTTAGGAAATTGCTGTTGTGACGGGGAGACAGGGCTGCATGCGCAGGAACAACGCATATGGATATAGCAATCCATTCGTGTCGCGGGTTTCGGAGCGCGCGTATTATCATGAAGGATACTCAAACGTACATGAAAGGGATCCTATGAGCACCGATAAAGGTTTTCGTCTATCACGGCTTTCGCAGCAGAAACAGCGCGCCCGCCGGGTCCGCATCGGCGTCGTGCTGGTGCTGTGCGCCCTCCCGGTAGCCATGGCCCTGGCCAAGTCGGGCCTCGGCCTGGTCCAATCCGCACCGCTCTGACATAATCAAGCTACGACAACCCCACCACGGAGAAGCAGGCATGCGCGCACGCTACGAACGATTCGGCACCCAAGACAAGGGCACTGTGGCAAGGGACCTGCGCCGGGTGCTGCTGGGCACCGGCGCGATCCTGCTGGTGCCGCTGGTGGCGATGCGCTTCACCGCCGAGGTAAACTGGGGCGTGCTGGACTTCGCCGTCGCCGGCGTGCTGCTGGCCGGCATCGGCAGCCTCTTCGTCCTGCTGACCCGTAAACTCCATACCGCCGCGCAGCGCCGCGCCATCGGCGGCGGCTTGCTGCTGACCCTGATGCTGGTCTGGGCCGAACTCGCGGTCGGCATCTTCGGCAGCCCGATCGGGGGTAGCTGAGCGGGCAGCCGAGCGGGTAGCCGGGCCACCCGCGTTCTTCCTCTTTACGCCGCCGGCTGTGCGCCGAAGCCGATCGCCAGGCGGTTCCAGCTGTTGATGGCCCCGATGGCCAGGCTGAGGTCGACCATCTCGCGCTCGCTGAACTGTTCCCGCAGCGCTGCATAATCCGCATCCAGCGCCGGCTGTTCCGACAAGCGGGTCAGGGCTTCGGTCCAGGCCAGGGCTGCGCGTTCGCGCGGGCTGAAGAATGGCGTCTCGCGCCACACGGCCACCGCGTACAGCCGGCGTTCGGTTTCGCCGGCCTTGCGCGCATCGGCGGCATGCATGTCGACGCAGTATCCGCAACCGTTGATCTGGGAAGCGCGCAGCTTGACCAGTTCGAGCAGGCTGTGTTCGAGCCCGGAATCGCGGACATAGTTCTCGACGCCCAGCAGGGCTTTGTAGGCGGACGGCGAGGCTTTGTAAAAATCGAGGCGTTGCATGGTGTACTCCTTCAGTTTGGTTGGCTTACACTCCTTAGTCGAAGCGGGCGCGCCGTTTGTGACAGCTTTTTTTGCTGTCACAAACCGGCGGGCCGTATCGTCTGATGATCATGGACACGACAATCGACATCTTTCAGGGCCTGCGCCCGCGCCTGTTCGGCATCGCCTACCGCATGCTGGGCGTGCGCGCGGACGCCGAGGACATCGTGCAGGAAGCCTGGCTGCGCTGGCAGCACGGCGGCGCCGATGCCGCCCGGATTCCGGAAGCCTGGCTGGTGACGGTGGTGACCCGCCTGGCCATCGACCGCCTGCGCGGCGCCATGCTCGAGCGCGAGCGCTACGTCGGCCCCTGGCTGCCGGAACCGCTGGTCGAAGACACGACGGATTCACCCGAGGCCGCGCTGGAAGCGGCCGGCGACATCTCGACCGCCTTCCTGCTGATGCTGGAGCGCCTCGGCCCCGAGGAGCGCGCCGTGTTCCTGCTGCACCAGGTATTCGATTTCGGCTATGGCGAGGTGGCGGCGATGGTCGGCAAGACCGAGGCGGCCTGCCGCAAGATCCTGCAGCGGGCGCGCGAGCGGGTGCGCGCGGCGCGTCCGCGTTTTGCGGTGGGGCGCGAGCAGCACCTGGCGCTTCTGGCCAGGTTCGTCGAGGCCTCGCGCTCGGGCGAGGCGGCACGCGTGCAGGAACTGCTGACCGAGGATGTGAGCTATATGGGCGACGGCGGCGGCAAGGCCAAAACCACGGTGCGCTCCGTGCTCGGCGCCGACCGCGTGGCACGCCTGGTGGTGGGCATCGAACGCAAGTGGACGGCGCGCGGCCATGGCCACCACCAGTTGATCGAAGTGAATGGCGCCCCGGGGCTGCTGACCTGGCGCGACGGCAAGCCGGATTCGGTCACCTCGCTGGAGATCCGCGATGGCCGCATCGCCGGCATCTACGTGGTGCGCAACCCGGACAAGCTCGGCTACTTGCCGAAGCTGGTCGGCCAGCTTCAGTCGTCATAGCTGCTTTCCCGCACGATCAGCTGCACCGGCAAGGTCTGCTCGGCATTCTGCTTGTCCAGCAGCAGGGCGACCCCGGCGGCACCCAGGGCTTCCTTGTCGATCGCGATGCTGGACAGCGGCGGGATCGCCTGGGCGGCGGCGCTGATGTCGTCGAAGCCGACGATGGCGATGTCGGACGGCACCTTGAGGCCTGCGTCCAGGCAGGTCTGCATGGCCGTCAGGGCCGCGCTGTCGTTGTAGCAGAACAGGGCATCGGGGCGCGGCTTCATGGCCAGCAGTTTCAGCATGGCCTGGCGCACCCCCTCGGCCGGGTCGGCGCAGCCGGGCACGTGGACTTCGAGTTCCGGATCGGCCAGCATGCGGGCCTCGAACAGGGCCTTGCGGTAGCCGCGCTCGCGCTGGTGGATGCTGTAGTGGGCCAGCGAGCCGGCGATCATGGCGATGCGGCGGCGGCCGGTGCGGATCAGGTGGCGGGTGGCCAGGTAGCCGCCCAGGTGGTGGTCGGGATTGACCGACGTGAAGCCCGGCAGGTGCATGTCGACCAGCACCAGGGGCTTGCCGCTGTCGCGCAGCACCGCCACCAGTTCCGGCTCGAAGTAGCCGGCGCACAGGATGGCGTCCGGCTGCTGGGCGCGCACCAGTTCGGCCACCGCTTCGCCCGGATGCACGACGTAGAAGGACAGCGCCACGCCGGCGCGCCGGCAAGCCTGCTCGGCGCCCTGCAGCACCGGCGAGTAGAAGGGGCTGGACGACAGGGTGTTGTGCTGCTCGTGCAGTAAAAAGGCGATGCGCCGGATCGCGCCCAGGCGCAGGCGGCCGAAGTCGTAGCCCAGCTCACGCGCGGCGGACAGGATCCGCGCGCGGGTCGGCTCGCCCAGGCCGGGCTGGTTCTTCAGGGCGCGCGACACCGTGCCGATCGAGCAGCCGGTGAGGTGCGCCAGATCGCGGACGGTGACGGTCATTAGCGTTTCTCCGACGGATCCTGCGAGAAGGAGTAGGGCGCATCAGCGGCCGCCGTGCCGCGGCGCTGGTTCGGCTTGTCCGACATGCGGAACTCCAGCCTGGCGCCGCGCATCAGCTCATCGTGGCCGACCCAGTTGCGGCCGACCGGCTTGCCGTCGATGCTGAGGGCATGCACGTAGCGCTTCGTGTCGCTGTTGCCGGGCGCCTTGATGCTCACCTTGCGGCCGTTCTCCAGGTGCAGCACGGCTTCCGGGAACAGCGGCGCGCCCAGTGCGTACTGCGGGCTGCTCGGCGTGACCGGATAGAAGCCGAGGGCGGAGAACACGTACCAGGCCGAGGTCTGGCCGTTGTCTTCGTCGCCGCAATAGCCGTCCGGCGTCGCGCGGTACAGGCGGTTCATCACTTCGCGCGCCCAGTACTGGGTCTTCCAGGGGGCGCCGGCATAGTCGTACAGGTAGATCATGTGCTGGATCGGCTGGTTGCCGTGGGCGTACTGGCCCATGCCGGCAATCTGCATCTCGCGGATTTCGTGGATCACCTGGCCATAATAACTGTCATCGAAGACGGGCGGCATGGTCCACACCGCATCCAGCTTGTCGACGAAAGCCTGGCGACCGCCCATCAGCTCGACCAGGCCGGCCACGTCGTGGAACACCGACCAGGTGTAATGCCAGCTGTTTCCCTCAGTGAAGGCGTCGCCCCACTTGAAGGGATTGAAGGGCGCCTGGAAGCTGCCGTCCTTGTTCTTGCCGCGCATCAGGCCGGTTTCCGGATCGAACAGCTTGCGGTAGTTGCGGGCCCGCTCCGCATACACGGCGATCTCGGACCGCGGCTTGCCCAGCGCCTTGCCGAGCTGGTAGATGGCGAAGTCGTCGTAGGCGTATTCGAGGGTGCGGGCGGCGTTTTCCTTGATGCCGGAATCGTAGGGCACGTAGCCGAGGCGGTTATAGTCCTCGACGCCGGCGCGGCCGACGGCTTCCATCGGGCCGGCATTGTTGGCGCCGTGGACCAGGGCCTGCCACAAGGTCTCGATGTCGTAGCCGCGCAGGCCCTTGAGCCAGGCTTCGGCCACCACCGAGGCCGAGTTATTGCCGACCATGACATTGGCATAGCCGGGGCTCGACCATTCGGGCAGCCAGCCGCCTTCCTTGAAGTCGTTCGCCAGGCCTTCCTGCATCTCGCGGTTGACCGACGGGTACATCAGGTTGAGGAAGGGGTAGAGGGCGCGGAAGGTGTCCCAGAAACCGGTGCCGGCGAACATCCGGCCCGGCAGCACCTGGCCGTTGTAGGGGCTCCAGTGGACCGGCTTGCCGGCTTCGTCGAGCTCATACAGCTTGTTCGGGAACTGCACCATGCGGTACAGGCTCGAATAGAAGGTGCGCTGCTGGTCGATGCTGGCGCCCTTGATCTCGACCCGGCCCAGCACCTCGTTCCAGCGCTTCGCGGCCTTGGCGCGGGTGGCGTCGAAATCGTCGCTGCCGATCTCGCGCGCCAGGTTGCGCTCGGCCTGTTCCAGGCTGATGAAGGAGGAAGCCACGCGCATGCCGACCTGTTCGCCGTCGGCGGTCGCAAAGCCGACGATGGCGCCGGCATGGTCGACCTTCGCTTCCCGGGCGCCGGCAAGGATCTTGTCGCCGTCCCATACTTCGCCGCTCTTGAAGGGTTTGTCGAACTGGATCACGAACCAGTTGCGGAAGTTGGCGAGCGGCTTGCCCGCGTGGCGGGTCGAGTAGCCGACGATCTTGCGCTCGCCCGGGATCAGTTTCACGTAAGAGCCCTTGTCGAGGGCGTCGATCACCACCCAGGCCTGCTCGGTCTTCGGGAAGGTGAAGCGGAACTGGGCCGCGCGCTCGGTCGGCGTGAGCTCGGCGGTGACGTCGCTGTCGGCCAGGTAGACGCGGTAGTAGTCCGGCTTGGCCAGCTCCGCCTTGTGCGAGAACCAGCTGGCGCGCTCGTCTTCCTTGAAGCGCTTGGCACCCGTCACCGGCATGATGGCGAACTGGCCGTAGTCGTTCATCCAGGGCGAGGGCTGGTGGGTCTGCTTGAAGCCGCGGATCCGGTCGGCCGTATAGGTATAGGCCCAGCCATTGCCCATCTTGCCGGTCTGCGGCGTCCAGTAGTTCATGCCCCAGGGGATGCCGACCGAGGGATAGGTATTCCCGTTCGAGAGTTCGGGCTTGCTGTCGGTGCCCATCAGCGGGTTCACGTGGTCCAGCGGCGCTGCCTGGACGTGGAAGCTGGCGAGGGCAGCCAGGCCGAGTGCAGCGGCGAAGAGAGTCGGTTTCATTGGTAGGCCGTTTGCGTGTAGGGACGGGCGGATTGGTCCTTGCCCCAGTTGGTGTTCGGGGTCGGCTGCATGGTGAATACCAGCTCGCCGCCCGCCAGGATGTCTTCGTGGCGCAGGTAGCTGCGCGCCAGCGCCTTGCCGTTCAGGGTGACGCCGCCGACGTAGCCGTTGGCGTCCGACAGGTTCACGGCGCGCACCGTGAACCGCCTGCCGTTCGGCAGGTTCAGCGTCGCCTTCTCGACGAAGGGGCGGCCGATCACGTATTCGTTGGTCCCCGGCGCCACCGGATAGAAGCCCAGCGCGGTGAAGGCCAGCCAGGCCGAGGTCTGGCCCAGGTCGTCGTTGCCGGCCAGGCCGTCGGGCGCATCCTTGTACTGGCTGGCGACGATCTGGGCCAGGCGCCCCTGGGTCTTCCACGGCGCGCCGGCATAGTTGTACAGGTAGGCCACGTGGTGCGAAGGCTCGTTGCCGTGGGCGTAGTGGCCGATCAGGCCCGAGATGTCTTCCATGTGGGCGTAGACGTTGGCGTCCACCCTGGCGTCGAAGACCTGGTCGATCTTGGCCTGGAGTCCCGCGTCGCCGCCGAGGAACTTCACCAGGCCCGCGTTATCGTGGGGCATATACCAGGAATACTGCCAGGCGCTGCCTTCGGTATAGTCGCTGCCGAAGTTCGACTGCACCGGATCAAAGGGGGTGCGGAACTCGCCGGTGGACTTGCGGGCGCGGACGAAGCCGGTCTTCGGATCGAACACATTGCGCCAGTTCTGGGCCCGCCGGTAATAGCGCTCGGCCACGTCCTTCTTGCCCATCTTCTCGGCCATGCGCGCGATGGTCCAGTCGTCGAAGGCATATTCGACGGTCTTCGAGGCCGCCTCGGGCTCGAGGTCGATCGGCACGTAACCGTATTTCATGTAGTGCTGCAAGCCGCCATAGGGACCGTATTCGGCGCTGGCGGTCATCGCCCGCAGCGCCTGTTCCGGATCGAAGCCGCGGATGCCCTTCATGTAGGCGTCGGCGATCACCGGCACCGCGTGGTAGCCGATCATGCACCAGGTTTCGAGGCCGGCGAACTGCCATACCGGCAGGATGCCGTAGGGGCTGGCCTGCTGGGAGGCGATCAGCGAGCGCACGAAGTCGGCGTTGCGCTGTTCCGGCTGGATCAGGGTCAGCAGCGGATGCAGGGCGCGGTAGGTGTCCCACAGCGAGAAGGTCGAGTGGAAGCGGAAGCCGTCGGCCTGGTGGACCTGGTTGTCCGGCCCGCGGTAGGCGCCGTTGCGGTCCATGAAGAGACTGGGGGCCAGCAGGCTGTGATACAGGCTCGTATACACCATGCGCTTCATCGGCTGCGGCGCCTCGATGTCGACGGCGCCGAGGGCCTGTTCCCAGGCGGCGCTGGCGTTCGCCCGTTCCTTGTCGAAGTCCCAGCCCGGCATCTCGTCCAGGTTGGCCAGGGCGCCATCCTCGCTGACGGCGGAGACGGCCACCTTCACCAGCAGCGGGGTGTCGCCCAGCTTGCCGAAGTCGAGCGCCGCCTCGAGCGCCTTGCCCTCGACCAGGACCTTCTCGGCCGGGGTCTTGCCGGGCGACGCGAAGCCGCGGTACTCGACGCCTTCCTCGCGGTTCATCAGCTGGTGCGACTGGAGCGGGCGCGAGAAGCGGATCGCGAAATACAGCTGGCGGCCCGGCGCCCAGCCGCGCGTGTCGCGCATGCCGGTGAGCGTGTCCCGGCCACGCAGGCGCAGGCGCGACCACAGGTTCTTGCCGGACCAGTCGTAGATGCTGCTGCGCAAGTCGAGCACGACCCGGGCTTCGGATCCCGGCTTGAAGCGGTAGCGGTGCAGTCCGACCCGCTCGCTGGCCGTGAGTTCGACATCGACTTCGTTGTCGAGCAGCTTTACCGCGTAGTAGCCCGGCTCCGCATGCTCGTCCTTGTGCGAGAAGCGCGAGCGGTAGCCGCTGAACGGGCGCTCCGGATAGCCGGGCTCCAGTTTCAGTTCGCCGCTGGTGGGCATCAGCAGCACGTCGCCGAGGTCGGAGTGGCCGGCGCCGGAAAAGTGGGTGTGCGAAAAGCCGAGGATGGAATCGTCTTCGTAGCGGTAGCCGGCGGCCCAGGGATAGCTCTGCTTGAAGTGGCGGACCTGGGTGTCGGGGCTCAGCTGGATCATGCCGAACGGCCGCGTGGCGCCGGGGAAGGTGTGGCCGTCGCCGCCGGTGCCGACGAAGACGTTGACCTCCGCCACCCGGCTGCCGGGCGCCGCGGCCCCGGCAACGCCGGCGCATAGCAGGCCGGCCGCCAGTGCCATGGCGGATAGGGAAATGCGCTTGCCCATCGTGTCTCCTTAGTGTTATCTCGGAAACATAGCCCGAAATTTTTTGGTCAGCAACAAGCGCGCGATCCGGAAGTCCCTGTTTATAGCGTTTACTAAACAAATGTCGTGTCCACGCCATGACGCAGTTCCGCTTACCCGCCACGCATAGGGTGTAGAAGGCGCGGCAGAGGCCGGGCGGCGACTCGTTACCCTGTTTGTTTAGTCGGGTGCCCGGCGCCGGGAGATGCCGCGCAGTGTCCGATCGGGCATAATGCCGGCCCATGCAGAACCGCCGAGATATCACGACAAGACCATCGCCGCCGGCCACGCCGCGTCCGATGACGGAAAACGACCTGCACGCCGTACTGGCCGTGCAGGCCGCCTGCTACCCGCCGTCCATGCAGGAGCCGGCCGCTATCGTGCTGGCGCGCCTGCGCGCGGCGCGGGACAGCTGCCTGGTGGCCTGCGACGGCGAGGGCGTCTGCGCCTATGTGTTCGCCTACGCCTCGCGGCGCGGCGCGGTCACGCCGCTGGATGCCGCCTTCCAGCCCGCCGCCGATGCGGATACCCTGTACATCCACGACATGGCGGTGGCGCCGCGCGCGCTCGGCCGGGGACTGGCGCGGCGTCTCGTCGGCGGCCTGCTGGAACATGGCCGGTCGCGCGGCCTGGCCTGGTCGGCCCTGGTGGCGGTGCAGGATTCGCGCCGCTTCTGGGAAGGACTGGGTTTTGCCGTCCATGGCCTGGCGTCCGGCGGGCAGGGCGCGCGGGCGCTGTCGAGCTATCCGGACGGTGCGCTCTACATGGCGCGCGCCCTGCACGCCGGATAGCGATAGCTGTTCGATATCTTCCCGCGTATTTCGTTGTTTTTTGTCGCCACGCGAGCCCAAAATTGCGCCGCTTACGCTAATATTGTCGGTGGGCAAGTTTTTTCCGGGAATTCCTATGTCGAGCACCATCCGTACGATCGCGCGGGCGCGCGGATTCACCCTCATCGAACTGATGATCGTGGTGGCCATCGTCGGCATCCTGAGCGCCGTCGCGATCCCGGCCTACAATAACCACGTGATGCGCGCGCGGCTGGCGGAAGCGTATTCCGGCCTCGGCACCGTGCAGACCAATGCCGAGGAATTCTGGTCGAACAACCACACCTACGCCAGCTTCGACCGCCTGCCGCCGCAAAGCGCCAACTTCACCTACACCCTGACCAGCGGCGACGCCTCGAGCTATGTGGTCACCGCGGCGGGCACCGGCCCGGCCACCGGTTTCTCCTTCACCATCGACCAGAACGGCAACCGGGCCACGCCCAGGGCACCCACCGGCTGGACGACCAGCACCACCTGCTGGATCGACCGCAAGGACGGCCGGTGCGTGCAGTAAGCCTGCCAGCGCCGCGCGCCGGCGGTTTCACCCTGGTCGAAGCGGCCGTCGTGGTCGCGATCATCGGGATCCTGGCCGGCGTCGGCATCCCCAGCATGTCCAGCTGGCTGGTGGGGCGCAAGGCCATGGCCGCCACCGGCTATTACGCCGACGGCTTCGCCTTCGCGCGCAACCAGGCCATCAGCCACAACACGCTCAGCCGGCTGGTGTTGGACGACCATCCGGCCACCGGCCAGCTGCAGTGGCGGGTCGATCTCTGCTACCCGACCAGCGACGACCTCTGCGACGACGCCAGCGCCGGCTGGTCCAGCCCGACCGCGGCGGCGGCCGGCGATCCGCGCGGGGCGCAGGGCGACAAGTCGGTGGTGCGCAGCGCCAACGGCCTGCCTTCGTCGAGCGCGGTGGCGCTGGTGGTCGGTCCTTCCGGTGCCAACGCCGCCTATTTCACCGCCCTCGGCTGGGTCGATACCCGGATCTCGCCGCAGATCGCCCGCATCACCCTGTCGCCCACGGCCGGCGGCGCCATCAGCTTCACGCCGATGGCGGTGTCGCTGACCCTGGCCGGCGTGGCCGCGCGCTGCGACCCGAGCGCGGTGGCGCCCGACCGCCGCAGGTGCCCGCGATGAGCCGCCCGCGCATGCCCAGGCCCGCCGCGCAGCGGGGCTTCGCCCTGATCGAAGCCCTGGTCGCGGTGGTCATCCTCGCCATCGGCCTGATCGGCACCCTGGGCCTGCAGGCACGGTCCTATTCTGCGCTGGAGGATTCGGCGATGCGCACGGAAGCCACGCTGGCCGCCGAATCGCTGCTCGGCACCATCGCCACCGACCAGGCCAACCTGGCGTCCTATGCGGTGGCCGAGAAGGCCGCGCCGGGCGCCACGCTGAAGCCCTGGTTCGACGCGACCGTCAAGCGGATCCCGTCGGCGGTCATCAGCGTGACGGTGACGCCGGCCACCGACGCCTCCGGCAGCCGGGTCGACATCAAGATCGGCTGGACCCGCAAAGCAGGCGCCAAGGCCAACCAGTACCGCGTCACCTCCTACGTCTCGGGCAGCAAGAAATGAGGATCCGCATGCGCGCACCGCAGGGAGGTTTTTCGCTGGTCGAGCTGATGGTCAGCGTCGTGATCGGCATGCTGGCGCTGCTGTTCGCGGTGCGCCTGGTGACCGGCGCCGACAGCACCCAGCGCCATGCGGTCGGCGGTTCGGACGCGATGCAGAACGGGATGCTGGCGCTGTTCTCGATGAGCGGCGACGCCGCCCAGGCCGGCTATGGCCTGAACGACCCGCTGATCGCGGGATGCAATACCATCTTCAAGGACACCGGCGGCTATACGCTGGCCTCGGTGAACGTCGGCGGCGCGGCCGTGCAGCCGCTGGCGCCGGTCATCATCGAGGCGCAGGCAGCCGGCGCCAACGCCAATACCGCCACCGCCGGCGAGAATCCCGACCGCATCAGCTTCTACGCCGGCAGCTCCATCACCGGCACCGGCACCCTGCGCCTGCTGTCCGGCTACACCAGCGGCACCCGCATCGTGATCGACCGCGTTCCCTACGGCTTCCGCCAGGGGAACGTGATCGTGGTCGTCCCCGAACAGCTGGGCGGCAAGTGCTCGCTGGCCCAGGTATCGTCGACGCCCGATACCCTGCCGGGGCTGCCCGCCCAGCAGTCGATCGACGTCGCCCAGGGCAACGATTACCGGTACAACACCGGCGGCCTGGGCGCCAGCTTTGGCGGCGGCGTGTCGCGCGTGTTCAACCTCGGCCCGCCGGAAACCCTGTCCTTCCATACCTGGTCGGTCGCGGACGGCTTTCTGCAGCTGCGTTCGACCGATCTCGATGGCGCCGGCGCCAATCCGGCCGCCGTCGCCGGCGACATCGTCTCGATCAAGGCGCAGTACGGCTTCGACAACCGCGCCGGCACCAACTTCACGCCGGATTCCGGCATGCAGGTGAAGCAGTGGTCGGCGTCCATGATCGACGCCGACGGCGACGGCGTGACCGGCGGCGCCGGCGACTACCTGCGCATCGCGGCGGTACGCATCGCCGTGGTCGCACGCAGCAAGTCGCCCGAGTCGCCGGCGGCGGGCGCTGGCTGCACCGCCACGCCGGCCCCGCTGCAGGTATTCGCCAGCGCGACCGGGACCACCGCCGCGACGCCGGTCAAGGTCAACCTGGCGGTGCCGGGCGACAGCGTCGACTGGCGCTGCTACCGCTACCGCGTGTTCGAGACCGTGGTCCCGCTGCGCAACTTCGTCTGGAGGCCGTAATGAAGAATCCCTACCGCCTGCTTGGGGGCGCGCGCGAGCAGGGCGCCGCGCTGCCGGTGATGCTGATCATCCTCACGGTCATGCTGCTGGGCAGCGTGTATTTGCTCAGGTCCAGCCACTCGACCGCGCTGGCGACCGGCAACCTGGCCTATGACGCCACCCTCAACCGCGCCGCCGACCTCGGCCTGCACCAGGGCTTCCAGTGGCTGAGTACGACCGCCGCCAGCAACAAGGCTTCGCTCGAATCCGACGATCTCGCCGACGGCTACCACGCCTCGCTCAGCACCGACGTGACGCCGCGCGACGCCGGTTTCTGGGATTCGGCCAAGACCATTACCGATGCGGACGGCAACAAGATCGACTACGTGGTGCACCGCCTGTGCAAGCGGGACGGCCGCTACGACGGCAAGGACAACGGCTGCGCCCAGACCTCCTCGGTGAAGGGCAGCCTCGGCAACGCCGTGGCGCTGGGCGAGAGCCTGGCCGCCGACGCGCCCAGCTTCGACGGCGCGCCGCAACTCCATTATGTGATCGCTTCGCGTATCAACGGTCCGCGCGGCAGCAACGTGATCAACCAGATGATCGTGCTGATCGGCGTTTAAGCTCAGGCCTTCCATGAAAAAACTCTTCGCCTTCCTGTTCCTGCTGGTGCTCGCCCTCGGCGCATCCGCGGCCCCGACCAATATCGCCCAGCTGCCGCTGCTGAACATCTCGGGCAGCGGCAACGTCAAGCCCAATTTGATGCTGTTGTACGATAACTCGGGCTCGATGACCTATACCTACACGCCGGACTACATCGTCGACTCGACCAGCTGCCGCAGCGGCGCCACGCTGGCGGACGGTACCACCAACTGCACGCCCGGCTACCCGCCGTTCAACAGCGCCGACTTCAACCGCCAGTACTACAATCCGGCGATCCGCTACACGCCGCCGGTCGACGACCTCGGCAACTCCTATGCGTCGATGACGCGCACCCAGACCACGAACTGGACCTCGGTGCCGACCGACGGTTTCGGCATCAACAACAGCAATATCTCGATGCAGGGCGAAACCAAGTCCAACCTGGCCAGCGGTTTTCCGGACCTCGGCTGGTGTCCGAAAAGGGGCACCTGCCAGTACGGCAATCCCAACTACGCCTACCCCGACGCCACTTACTACAAGTCCGACTCCTACACCACGGCGCCGTACTACTACACCATCAACGTGGCGGAGTATTGCAAGGAGGCGTCCCTGGTCAACTGCAAGGGCGTCGCGGTCGGATCGCCGGCGCCGGCCGGCTATCCCTACCCGGCCAAGGTGCGCTGGTGTAACAGCACCAAGATGACCGACTGCCAGGCGAAGAACGTTGGCAAATACATCTATCCGCGCTTCTCGACCGCCACCAGTACCGTGACCGCCGCCTACGGCACCGTCACCATCGGCGCCTCGACCACTACCAGCGACCTGGTCATCAACAGCATCTCGGTGACGGAGTCCGGCGGTACCGTCGTCATCACCAACGGCCCGGTCACCGCGGTCGGCGGCACCGCCACGCTGTCCAAGCAGGCCAGCCTGGCAACTTCACTGGCCGCCTCGATCATCGCGAAGACCGGCCTGAAGAACCAGTACCTGGCCTGCGTGCTGGCACCGACCAGTTCCTCGGTGCCTGCCTGCTCGACCTACGGCATCAATATCGGCACCAGCAATGTGGTCGCGATCGTGCCGATCGTCTGCCCGAGCGGCGCCACCAAGGACAGCCCGGACTGCGCGGTGGTGGCGGACGGCAGCCGCAACGGCTGGGCGGTCAGCGTCAGCGCCCAGACCAAGACCATCACCAGCAAGCAGAGCGACGTCATTCCCACCACCGTCAGCGCCATCGGCGCGGGCGCGCCCGTGTTCGTCCGCACCGACATCGTCTCGACCAACAACAGCTATCCGAAGGCGCCGGCACGCACCGACTGCGCCGGCAGCACTTGCACCTACGACGAGGAGATGACCAACTTCGCCAACTGGTACGCCTATTACAAGACGCGCAACCAGATGATGAAGACGGCGGTCGGCCAGGCCTTCCAGGCGCTGAACGGCAATTACAAGGTCGGCATCGTCTCGCTGTCGAACGCGGCGGCCCAGCCGGAGACGGCCAACGGCTTCACCTATCCCGCCGAATTCTCCGGCGCCAACCGGACCGCCTGGTACAACGCCCTGTACAAGATGAGCGCATCCGGCTCGACGCCGATGCGCCTGGCCCTGAACGCGGTCGGCAGGATGTATGCAAACCTCGGCAAGTTCCAGCGGCCGGCCGGTTCGGAAGTGATCGAGTATCCCTGCCAGCAGAACTTCGCCTTCGTCACCACCGACGGCTACTGGAACGGCGGCGCCGCCACCAACGTCTCCAGCAACGACAACGCGGAAGATCTGGCGCGCTTCTGCAGCAAGCGCCTCGGCTGCGTCGACCCGCGCGCCCAGACCGCGGCCTCGCTGGCCGACGTCGCCCTGCACTGGTACAACGGCGGCTCCAGCACCGGCACCGTTTCTCTGCGCCCCGATATCGACGACATGACGAAGGACGGCGTGGTGCCGGCCGCCGCCGGCGACAACCAGCACCTGCACATGAACACCTACGCGCTCGGCCTGGGCGTGGACGGGGTCATGACCTTCGACCCGAAGTACGACACCGGCGCCACCGAAGGCTCGGACTTCTACAAGCTGGTCACCGGCGTCACCACCGGCTGCCCCTGGAACAACAAGGGCGCCTATGTGTGGCCGGACCCGAACACCGGCGACTCCACCGGCGGCGCGGCCTACCAGGAGCGAGTCGACGACCTGTGGCACGCGGCCATCAATGGCCACGGCAAGTACTTCAGCGCCAACGATCCTTCCGAAGTCGTGGACGGCCTGGGCAAGGCGCTGGCGAACATCGAGGTGCACGTCGGCGCGGCCGCCGCATCGGCCACCTCGACCCCCAACATCACGCTCGAGGACAACGACATCTTCTCGGCCACCTTCACCACCGTCAAATGGTTTGGCGTGCTCACCGACCGCAAGCTCGATCCGGTCAGCGGGGAAGTCATCAAGACCATCGTCTGGCACTCGAGCAATACGGTCGGCGCCCAGGTGGCGGCATCCTCCGATACCCGCACGATCAAGATGCTGGACGTCGACAAAGGCGGCCTCAAGGACTTCCTGTACGCGGGCATGAACGCCACCGAAAAGGCCTGGTTCGACAACAAGTGCGGCGCGCTGGCCCAGTGCACCAACCTGTCCGCCGCCGACCGCCTGATCGTCAACAACGGCAGCAATATCGTCGCCTGGCTGCGCGGGCAGCAGCAGTACGCAGACGACACCCGCCTGCGCGCCTACACGCTGTCGAACACCAAGGACGATGGCGTCACCCAGGTGCTGCCGATCGTGCTGGGCGACATCGCCTCGTCCAAGCCGGCCTACCAGCGCGAGCCGCGCAAGAACTACACGGCCACCGGCTACAGCAAGTTCAAGGTCGACAATGCGGCGCGCAAGCCGGTGGTGTTCGTTGCCGCCAACGACGGCATGCTGCACACATTCGACGCCACCAACGGCAGCGAGCTGTGGGCCTACGTCCCGCGCATCACCATGAAGAAGCTCTACCAGCAGGCCAGCACGACCTACAGCACCAACCACCAGTTCACCACCGATGGCTCGCCCGAACTCGGCGACGTCAAGATCAATGGCGCCTGGCGTTCGGTGGTTGTGGCCGGCCTGAACGGAGGCGGTCGCGGTTACTATGCGGTCGACGTCACCGACCCCGCCAATCCGGCCGCGCTGTGGGAGCTGTGCGCCGACGCGGAAGTCTGCACCGGCAACCGCTTCGACGCCGACATCGGCCTGAGCTTCGGCAACCCGCAGTTCGGTACCTGGAAGGATGCCTCCGGCACCGAGCATTGGGTGGTGTTTCTGACCTCCGGCTACAACAACGTGCCGTCCACCGGCTTCAGCGGCAACGGCAAGGGTTACCTCTACGTGGTCGACGTGGCCAGCGGCCAGGTGCTGAGCAAGACCAGCACCAATGTCGGCGACACCACCACACCCTCGGGCCTGGCGAAGATCACCGCCATCACCAACAACCCGCTCACCGACCCGCTGGTGACCTACGTCTACGGCGGCGACAACCAGGGCAAGATGTGGCGCTTCGACTTTACCGCCGGCGGCAACCCGACGGTGCTGCAGATGGGCGACGCCGGCAGCGGCCAGCCCGTCACCAGCCGCCCCGAGGTGACCCTGTGCCAGGTGAGCTCGACCGACGCTTCGGGCAACACCACCGTGGGCGCGCAGAAGGTCGTGGTGTTCGGCACCGGCCGCCTGCTCGACCTGCCCGATATCTCGGATACCACGAAACAGAGTGTCTACGTGCTGAAGGACAGCGGCACCGGCATCGGCGCCGCCAGCTGGCGCAATTCGACCTCGATGGCCAAGCAGTCGCTGGCGCGTCCGGCCGGCACCCAGGCCTACACGATCAGCGGCCCGGCCGTGAACCTGGGCAGCCAGGCCGGCTGGTTCTTCGATCTCGACCAGAATGCCGGCGAGCGCGTCAACCTGGATCCGAAGGTGGCGGCCGGCACCCTGACCGTGGTGTCGAACATTCCTTCGTCCTCGTCCTCGTGCAAGGTCGGCGGCAGCAGCAACGTCTACCAGCTGAACGTCTGCACGGCGGCGCCGGTCAACACCCAGCAGGGCATCGGCGCGATCGCCGGCCAGTCCCTGTCGGGCAATTCCGCGGCGGTCGGCTTCATCATCGTGCGCCTGCCCTCGGGCGCCCTGAAGATGGTCACCACCACCGCCGACGGCAATACGATCACCTCGAGCGTGGCGCGCGCCAGCGACGTCGAGGCCCACCGCGCCGGCTGGCGCCGGGTGCGCAACTAGGATCAGGGAGCCGGGGCCGCGCGCACGGCTCCGCTGAGGGTCTGGGTCTCGACCCTGCCATCGGCCCCGCTCAGGCGCAGCCGCACCGGCAGCCAGTCCTGCGAGGGCGCGAGCCACAGTTCGAGCCGGGCTTCGCCGGGCGCCGCCAGCCGCGCCAGATGCCAGGCCGGCATGCTGCCGATGCCGGTCTCGACGTCTTCCTGGCCGAGCACCTGGTAGCGTTCGACCGTCACCCGCGATGCGCCGGCCACCACGATCCTGATCTCGTTCTGCAGCTGCTCCGGCCGTCCCAGCGCGATGGCGGCCAGCTGCACCAGCACGGATGCGCGGTCCTGCACGCCGACCGCTCCCGGCGCGGGATCGCCGCCGCCCTGGAAGCGGACCTCGCCCGTGGTCGCATCGAAGCTGGTACTGGTGCTGCCATCCGCCCGGGTTTCGGTGGCGAGGACCGGCGCGATGCCGGTATCGCCGCCGATGCCGCGGCTGGACAGGCGACCGAGGATGCCGTCGAGTTCCAGGCTGTAGCCGCTGTCGTCGCTGCGCCAGTCGAGCCAGGCCTGGCCGTCCGGGCGCCCCGGCGAGCTGTAGCTCAGGCGCGCGCTGGCGGGCAGGCGCAGGCGGTACCGGCCCGCCATCGGCAGCAGCGTGCTCGCGCCCGGCGCGGCGGCGGGCGCGGGCCGGATCGTGGGGCCGGTGATCGCCGGGGTGGGCACGCCGGCCGGTGGTGGGGCGTCGGTCCTTGCCGCACTGCGTGGCGGCTCAGGG